>NZ_AP023360.1:3261750-3569500 GCF_018326265.1 Catellatospora sp. IY07-71 | reverse complement strand
AGCTGTGAGCACAACAACACCCTGCTCGACCGCGGTCTGTTGATCGGCTGGCCGGACCACCCGAACGCGGGTTTCTTCAACAGCTATCTGGAGGCCAATGCCTGACCTGCGGGAAGACCGACTATTCGAAGGTGTGTACGAACGTCGGTTGAGATAGCATGCTCCGCCCGACTACAGTGGGCGAGTTGATCTCGCGTAGCATGGTCGGCTCTCGGCCACGGGCGAACTGCCGCGACACATAACGGAGATGGTGGAACAGGACGATGGGAAGCCCTAGCCTTCACAGCGTGCCGAAGCCGCCACTCCAAGTCGTCGATCTCTTCGCGGGATGTGGCGGATTGTCTCAGGGTTTCCGACAGTCCGGATTCTTTACTCCCGTCGCGGCCGTCGAGTTCGATTCGGCGGCCGCGGCGACCTACGCCGCGAACTTCGGCGCCGACCACATCTACTGCGGTGACATCAAAGACTGGGTCAACGGCGTCCTTCCCGACGCCGACGTCGTCGTCGGCGGCCCACCCTGCCAGGGCTTCTCGAACCTGGGCAAGAAGGACGAGGACGACGAACGCAACCAGCTGTGGCGGCGTTACGTCGATGCACTCGTGAAGATCAAGCCTCGCGCGTTCCTCATGGAGAACGTCGACCGGTTCGGGAAGTCGAGGGAGTTCCAAGACCTGTACGCCGAGACCGCCCCAGGCGGCCGGCTGGAGGATTACCACATCGAGGTCGCTCTGGTCCGCGCGACGGATTTCGGCTCCGCCCAGCTCCGCAAGCGCGTGATCGTCATCGGCACCCGCCGCGACCTGCCGGCGGTTATCCCGATCCCCGAGGCAAGCACCCCGAAGCACATGTGGAGGACCGTCAAGGACGCCCTCACCGGCGTCCCACCGACGGTGCCGACCGACCGGGTGGAACTACCCGGCCGCACGCTCGCCGACGGCACACCTGGCTGGTTCACCGCCGAGGAACTGCACATCACGCGCCGTTATGACCCGGAGCTCTCCATACCCCGGTTTCATGCGATTCCGCCAGGCGGCAACCGTTTCGACCTGCCCGACCACCTCAAGGCTGCCTGCTGGAAAAAGCACGAGACAGGCTCCGGGGATGTCATGGGCCGACTGCGCTGGGAGCAGCCCTCCGTCACGATCCGCACCGAGTTCTTCAAGCCGGAGAAGGGACGCTACCTGCATCCGGTGGAGCACCGTGCCATCACGCACTACGAGGCGGCCCGGCTGCAGGGATTCCCCGACGATTTCAAGTGGTGCGGCAACAAGATCCAGATCGCCCGTCAGATCGGCAACGCGGTGCCGGTGGAACTCGCCCAGGCCCTCGCCGAGCACATCGGCGCGTGCCTCACCGGGCTGCCGTCCGCTCACGCACCACGTTCACCACGCGTTGAGCAGCCTGCGCTGTTTGCTCATGTTCCCACACCCGCAGGGGCAGCCAACCCGACTCGATGAGCCGCAGATCGGTCTCCTGATCTCGCTGCCTCGTGCGCTCCACCTTCTCCGCCCAGAACGTGGCATTGGTCTTGGCCTTCGTATGGTGCTCCGGGCAGCCGTGCCAGAAGCAGCCGTCGAGGAACACGGCCACCTTCGCGCGAGTGAATACGAGGTCAGCAGTACGCCGGACGCCCGGCAGCGGTCGCATGGACACCCGGTATCGCATCCCGAGCGCGTGCACCGCCGAACGCAGCAACAGCTCGGGGCGCGTGTCACGACCCTTGTTGGCCTGCATGCATCGACGTACGGCCTCACTCGATGCCCAGCCGGCATCCTTCGCCTGCACCACAATTCGAGCGTAACGCCTGGCCCAAGATCTGATCGTGCCGCACTCATGGTCCGATCGGCCGAGCCTCCTCCGGGCAACATCCTTCGGTAAGCTCACCGCGCACCGACAGTAACCACCGGAAGGCCCCAGACGTGTCGACCGCCTTCGACCAGCAGTATCAGGTGTTCCTGACGCTGGCACAGCAGAACACACCCGCCGCTGCGCGGGACATGCTGGAGACTCTCGCCCTGGACCCGGCCGTCATCGAGCGCATCCTGGAACGATACGAGCAGGACACTCTTGCGGTACGCGACCTGCGGGAGCCGCGATCGGTGGTGCTGAACAACCGTTTCACCTGGTACACGGGCCCGCGTAAGGGTGACCGGTGCTGGCCCGCGTTGCAGACGCTGCTGCGCCGCGACGGGTGGAACGAATCGGCGCTGGAGTCACTCGACGACGCCTCGACCAAGGTGCTGGCCCTGATGAGCCACCCCAGGGAGAAGGCCTTCGCCGTTCGGGGCCTGGTCGTCGGATACGTGCAGTCGGGCAAGACCACGAACTTCACCTCGGTGCTCGCCAAAGCCGCCGACCGGGGCTACAAGCTGTTCATCGTATTGGCCGGCATCCACAACGGCCTGCGTCGGCAGACCCAACTGCGCTTGCAGGAGCAGTTGGTCAGGCCCAATCCGTTGCTGTGGCACCAGCTCACCGACCCGGATCGCGACTTTTCACCCCCGGCCAACGCCGCGGCATTCTTCAACGACGCGAATCACCAGTACGTCCTGTGTGTGGTCAAGAAGAACCCCACCGTCCTGCGCAAGTTCACGCGCTGGCTCGACTCCGCGCGCGGTTTCCTCGGCAACGCCCCGGCTCTCGTCATCGACGACGAGGCCGACCAGGCCACGGTGGCCACCCGGACGATCAACCCGTTGATCCGCGGGGTGTTGGACCGCCTGCCCAAGGCCTGCTATGTCGGTTACACAGCCACCCCCTTCGCCAACCTGCTGATCGATCCATCGGCGCGGGACCTCTACCCGGAACACTTCGTGGTCAATCTCCCCCGTCCCGACCGGTACTTCGGCCCCGAGGTCATCTTCGGCAGGGAGGTGCAGGACCACGAGGATCCCGCTGATGTTCCCGCGGGCCACGACATGGTTCGCATCGTGCCCGATGACGACGTGGACCTGCTGCGCCCCGCCAAGGGCGAGGCCGATGACTTCGCACCGGAGATGACGGACAGCCTGCGTACCGCCGTGGCCTACTTCTGCATGGCCACCGCGGCCCGTACGGCGCGCGGCACCGGCAACCCGCACAGCACGATGCTCATCCACACCAGCGTGAGCACGTCGGTGCATCAGAGCTTCGACGCGCCGCTGCGGGATCTGCTCCGGTCGCTCGCGCACGAGGTCGCCGGCGACGACCTCGCCGACCTGCGCAGACTTTGGGAGAGCGAGTGCGGTCGGGTGTCGGCGGAGGATTTCGGCGAGAAAGCGATCCCGTTCGACACCCTGCTGCCATACCTTCCACAGGTCATTGACCGCTGCCGGGTCATCATGGACAACTCGACCAGCAACGATCGCCTCGATTATGAGAACGGCCCGGTCATCGCCATCGCGGTCGGCGGCAACACGCTGTCGCGAGGCCTGACCCTGGAGGGCCTGTGCGTGAGCTACTTCGTGCGCTCGGTGTCGGCGTACGACACCCTGCTACAGATGGGCCGGTGGTTCGGCTTCCGTAACGGCTACGCCGACCTTCCGCGTATCTGGATGACGCGGGAGCTGCGCGAATGGTTCCGCCATCTCGCCTCCGTCGAGGCCGAGATGCGACGAGACATCGACGTCTACATGACCGAGGACAAGACACCGCTGGACTTCGCCGTTCGCATTCGCACCCATCCCGCGTTGCTCGTCACCGCGGCCGCCAAGATGAAGAGCGCCGTGAAGGCGGCTGCGGCCTACGGCGGCCAGCGGGTGCAGACACGCTACTTCCCGGTCCACGACGTCGCCTGGCTGCAGGAAAACCAGCGGCATGCGAGGCGCCTGGTTCAACTGGCCGCCACCCGCGGCTGTCGGGTCGACCGCGACAGGGCACGTGATCGTGTCCTGCTGCGCGACGTTCCCCATGAGCTCATCCTCGACTTCCTGGACGGCTACCGATTCCACGACCGCTCACAGGAGTGCGACTCGGCCCTGATCCGTGCCTACATCCGCAAGCGCGGCGACCAGCGCGCCCTGCGGCAGTGGAACATCGCTCTGATCGGCAATCCGACCTCCGATGCCGAAGGTTTCGAGTTCGCCCCGGGAATCGCCGTCGGTCGGGTGACCCGGTCCCGGCTCGACCCTGACTCCGATGTCGCCGACATCAAGACCCTGATGAGCCGGCGCGACGCCGCTGTCGACCTCGTCGTCGATCGCAGCGGCGAGCTTTCCGAGGATGCCATCAAGAAGCTTCGCCGCGTGCAGCTTCCCGACCACGGCCTGTTGACGTTGTACGCCATCGACCGACACTCACCGACCAGGCGCCCCGACCGCCACCCGCTCCAGGCCACTGACCACGTGATCGGCGTGGGCCTGGTGTTCCCCGAGCCGCGGGAGTCTGACAGCGCGGTCGAACGGGAGTACGTCAGCGCCAACCTGGCGGGTCTGCATGTCGAGGAGGAAGACCTCGCCGGGCTGGAGACGGAGGAAAGTTGACCGCCCGCCCACCCCGCCGGCTCTCCCCCGCCCGGGGCTCTATCGCGAGGAGACCACGTTGACCGACATCGGATGGCTCTCACAGCCATACCCGCCGGAAGGCGCCACCGCAGCCGAGGGCATCCGGAACCAGCTCGGCCGTCCCGAGCTCGACCACCTCACGGTGTTGGTTCGCGAGGCCGCGCAGAACAGCTGGGACGCCAGGGCAGGTTCGGGCCCCGTCGACTTCCGCATCGACCTGTCCGCGGTCAGCCCGGCGCATGCCGGCAACTGGCGGGACCTGCTGCTGCGGCACGCGCCCCAACAGGACCAGCTGCCGCTCCGGAAGGCGATCACCAGTCCGGTCATCCACACGCTGACGGTGTCGGATCGAGGCACCACGGGGCTGGGCGGGCCGACCCGCGCCGACGACGCCACGAGCAGCGTGCGGGACTTCGTCTCCTTCATCCGCAACGCCGGCGAGCCTCGGGACAAGGCCCTCGGCGGCGGCACCTACGGCTTCGGCAAGGGCATCTTCTACCTGCTCTCCCGATCCGGCACCATCCTCGTGCATACGCGCTGCCAGACCGAGACCGGATACCAGACCAGGCTTATCGGATGCTCGCTCTGGCACAGTTACACCGCCCAGCACCCCACGGGACCGGTGCGGCACACCGGGCGCCACTGGTGGGGGCGGCGCGGGGCCGACGGTGTGGTGGAGCCGCTCATAGACGAGGACGCGGTCAACGCCGCCAAGCAACTCGGCCTGGCGCAGTTCCGACCGGACGAGACCGGCACCAGCATCGTCATCGTCGACCCGTTCTACGACGAGCAGACACCGGCCGAGGCCGCGAACTATCTGGCGCAGTCAATGACGTGGCAGTTGTGGCCGAAGATGCTCGACACCCCGAACCAGCCGGCTCCGATGCGCTTCGGCGTCAGCCACGACGGCGTCGAGATTCCCGTGCCGGATCCCCGCTCCACCGCGCCACTTGACATGTTCGTGGAGGCGTACGATGCGGCCGTCCAGCTGGACGCCACCAGGCTGCACTGTTATCGACCCCGCCGTGAACTGGGCAGCATCGGGATGGCGAAGCGACTCATGATGCCGCTGCCGGCCACTCCCGCGGCGGCGACGGCCGGGCTGGACCAGGGTGTACACCATGTCTGCCTGATGCGCCCCGCTGAACTGGTGGTGCGGTATCTCCCAGGCCCTAAGCCGCTGTCTGACAAGGTCGGATACGCCGGGGTGTTTCGTGCGCACGAGGCGCTGGACGAGGTGTATGCGAAGGCCGAACCTCCCACGCACGACAACTGGATCGCCGACCAGCTGGAGGGTGAGGAGCGCACCTTCATCCGCATGACCTTCCAGCGCATCCGGGAGACGCTCGACGAGTTCAACCAGGCTGGCACCGTTGTCCGCAGCAGCTCGGCGGCTGTGCCACTCGGGGCCGCCAGCAGCATGTTCTCCGGCCTGATCGCAGGAGTATGGGGCGCGGGCGGCGCCACCGATTACGGCGGCGGACGACCCGTCGCGGCACAGCCGGCCGCCCTGCCCGGGTCGCCGGATGATGCGGCGGCCGGCTTCGAGGTCGGCGAACGCGAGGCGGTGCAGGTCGGAACCGGCGGAACTCTGGACGGATCCGACACCGACCACCGCTGGGAGCCTCCGGGCACGGCCTCTCGGTCGACCCGATCGGTCCCACGACGCCCGACGCTCGCCTACGTCGGCGACGCCCTGCTCGATCACCTTGACGGCGTTCCGGTGATCATTCAGGCCTTCACCCTTCCGGTCTCCGGATCGCAGTGCGTGCGGGCCGATTTGAACGTGGTCATCGCCGGCAGCGCCACCCGCGAGACCCAGGCACCCGCCGCCGCCGACATCCCGATCGTGCTCGGCTGGCGCAGCAACGACGGCCGCTTCATCAACAGCACCGTTGCCGAGTTGGAAGGCGGGGACGACCGCATCTGGCAGGTCGTGGTGCGCCCCGCCGCCCACACCATCACCGAGATCGAGCTCCATGTCGCCGCCGGAGGTGCCCGATGAGGCGTCAGATCTGGCCGTACCGCCGACCTTCGACCGAGACCGTTACCGCGGATACCTGGCAGCTCGTCCTCGACGAAGGGCCGACGGACCTGCCGGCGTCGCTGCCGCACTGGGATTACCGCACCAACCTGTCCTTGGGCCGACAGATCACCGTCGACACGGACATGCTTCGCAGCGAGGTCCGCCTGCCATCCGACGCCACGCTCCAGATGACGGTGATCTGGACCGCTTCCGGATCAAACCTGCGCCAGTCTGCGGGAGCCGTGGCCCTGCACCGCGAGGGGCGCCAGAAGGCAGACCTTGAGGTACAGCTGCCCGGAGAGCTACTCGGTGGCACCGTCACGCTGCGGACCCTGCTGACCGTCGCCGACCCCGGCACCGTGGAGGACCCGCTCGCCCCCCGGCTCAGCGGATCCGTGCTGTGGTCCGACGAGCACAAGGTACGGCTGCAGGGCGACGCGCCCCAGTTCCCCATCGCCATCGTGGACTTCACGCGGACGACGTTTCCCGACAACGCCAGCTGGCATCTGGAACTCGGCAGCCAGCTGGAGAGCGCCACCATGGGAACGCTGCTGCTTTACATCAACGAACGCAGCAAGGCGACGGTGCAGGCATTCCAGCGCGCGGCGGCGCCGAAGGCCGTCGACAAGGTGATCCTGGATGCCGTGTACGCGGACGTGGCACGGCTGATGGTCGAGGCGGCGCTACACCATCCCGACTTCACCGACGAGTCGAAGTTCGACGAGGACAGCCTCGGTGAGACCTTCCAGAATCTGATCCACAGCCTGTTCCCCGGCCGCACCGTCGCAGACCTGCGGCAGCTGCGGGAGCACTCGCCACACCGTTTGTCCACGCAGGTTCAGGCCGCCGTCGGCGTCTTTCAGGAGTCGTGATGGGTCTGTTGTATCCGCGCTTGCTGCCCGCCAACGCCCGCATGATCCACGCGGAGCTTGAGCAGGTGTCCGTGCCTGAGCTGAGCAGTCACCACGGCCTGGAACATGTCGCCACGGTCTTCACGGCGACCGGCGGCGACCGCGTGTCGAAGCGTGTCCTCGGCGATCTGCGTACCGAACTCGTCAACGCGGCCCGGGAGAACGGGTTTCCGCACCCTCCGTCGGTGCAGCAACGCCTGGCGTTCGACAGCCGGGTAGGCCCCGCCCTGCACGGCCTGATGGACATGGTCCCGTCAGAGGCGGCGGCCGGCGACATCTGGGCCTTCATGGCGCTTGTGCTGGCACCGGATGTCGCGTACTGGAGATTCCGGCGACCCGAGGAGAAATTCGACTCCGACCACGTCCTCGGCAGTGACGTCACCCGGCACGTATTCGCCCGACTGTGGTGGCGCGCGCATCTGCTTCACGATCCGGTCGCCGGACAGCCCTACGCCTCCTTCGACGCAGTCGGAGGCGCTGCGTTTGACCAGATCTTCGCACGTCGTCGCGCACTGGGAGCAAGTCCCTTCCTGGTCAAGGCGATCGTACGGGTCTGGGCCGGCGTCGACACCAGGGGCGGCAATGAACGACGACTTCTTCAGGACTTCCTGATGCGCCTGCTCCGGCTGGCTCCCTTCGTGGCCTTTGAGTCCCTGACATCGTCCCAGCTCGATCACGAACTTAGACGGGTTGCCCTTGACACGGTCTCGGCTGTCCGGGCCTGAGCGACCGTCGCCGCGTTCGCGCACACCAACTATGCGGGCACCCCGCCAGCCGACCCGGAGTGGTGCTGTTCGGCTACGGCCGGGGCGTGGACGGGTGCGCCGCGACATCCAGGCCGAGGCGTTGCGCCCACAGCCGTGACCGCGTCGGCATACACCCACGCATGATCGCGTTGCGGCGCCCTGCCCCGGTGGCCGGCCGGATGTGCGGCAGCCCGGGATCTGTGGGCGGACCTCCTCAGACATCGACGTGCGCCAGCAGCTGCGCGGCTGATCGGGCGTGGTCGGCCTGGACGGCGGCCGGGCCGTCTTCCCGAGGCTGTGCGCGCTGGTGCAGCCGGGCCAGGCAGCCGAGCCCGACCAGGATGCAGAGCCAGGCGAACCACGAACCGGCGCCGGTGTAGACGGTGGACCGCGCCGCCACCGGCAGGTCGTAGGTGACCGTCGTGAAGCCCGATTCGCCGGTGCGGGCCTCCGCGAGCACTCGGCCCACCGCGTCGCTGACGGTGAGCGCTCCGGTCCGGCCGCTGCGGACGATCGGCATGCCGTTCTCGACGCCGCGCATCACCGCCATCCTGCTGTGCAGCCACGCGTCCCGGCCGACGTCCCAAGCCGGGACCAGCAGCAGCTGCGCGCCCCCGGCGCGGTAGGCGCGGGCCAGCTCCGGGAAGTCGAGATCCTTGCAGATCGCCACGCCCCACGGCCGGCCGGGCACGAAGGCCGGCCCCGTCCCGGGCCGGTACGGCTCGGTGAAGAGCAGATGCTGCTTGTGGTACGCGTCGACCGAGTCCGGGGTGACGATCTGGGCGGTGTTGTGCCCGTGGCGCACGGCGACACCGAACACGATCGTCGTCCCGCCCGCACGCGCCGCCGCGGCCAGCGCCTCGATCACTCCGTCCAGCTTCCCGGCGTCGGCGACCAGCACAGCCTCGGGCAGCACGACGGTCGTCGCACCGGCGCCGGCCGCGGTGCGGATCTGCGCCAGGTAGCCGTCGAGCAGCGCGGTCCCGGCGGGAGTGGCGACGTCGAGGTGATCGCCGCGGCCGGGCTGGGAGATCACCGCGATGCGCTCGACCGGCCCGTCCACGGGCCGCGCCAGCTGGATCAGCCCGTATCCGGCGACGGCGGCCGAGCCGACCGCGACGGCCACCACGGGCCGCCACCGCGCCGGGCCGCCCCATCCGCGCTGCGCCACCACGACCGCTGCCGGCACGGCCAGCAGCAGGAAGGTGACGCCGAGGTACGACGTCAGGGAGGCGACCTGGATCAGCGGCAGCACATCCGACTGCGTGTACGCCAGGCTCCAGAACGCGCCGTCGGGGGACGCCGCCGCGAAGGCGTGCTCGAGACCGACCCACAGCGCGGGCGGGGCGAGGACCGCGGCGGCGGGCCGCCCGCGCCGGACCAGCGCCCGGAACACGAGAACCGTGGCGGCGAACAGCCCGGCCGCCGCGAGGAGGATCGCCGCGGCCGCCGCCGTCGGCATACCGATGTCGCCGGTGAGGTACGTCCACTGGTTGAGCTCGCCGGCCAGCCACGCCGCGAACGCCACCGCGGCCGCGGCGAGCCACCCCAGCCGGACCGCGACGGCGAGCACCGGGAGGAGTGCGATCCAGGTCAGCCAGGGCAGCGGGTGCAGGCCCGTGCCGAAGTAGAGGGCGGTGCCGGAGGCGGCGGCGGCCAGACCGGCGGCCGCCCGCTCACGCGCTGATGCCATCGAACATCCTCTCCAGGGCGGAATGGCACAGCTGCCGGAACCCGTTCTCGTCCATGCCGATCCGGCCGCCGAGGTAGAGCTGGACGAAGCCGTGCAGGAGCGCGGCCACGGTGATCGCGACCTCCCAGACGTCGTCGCGGCGGAAGACACCGTCGTCCATGCCCGCGGCGAGCTGCTCGGCCATCAGGTTCAGCGTCGGGGACCGCTTGGCCCGGAAGTCCTCGGGGAACATGCGCGCGTCCTCGCGCCGCTCGCCGAACAGGAACACGTACAGCTTCGGCTCACGCAGCGCGAAATCCAGGTAGTCGTCGACTCCGCCGCGCAGCCGCTCGACGGGGGTGCCCCGGTGGACGTTCGCCGACCACCGCTCGGCGATCTCGGCGAAGCAGGTGTCGGCGACGTGGCGCAGCAGGGCTTCGCGGTTGTCGAAGTGGCGGTAGATCGCCATCGGGGTGAGGCCTGCCGCCTGGGCGATGCGGCGCATCGAGACGGCCTCGGCGCCGTCGGCCGTCAGCATCTCGCGCGCGATGGCCACGATTCGGTCCCGGGTCGGCGGCGCGGTCTTGTCTACACCGTAGACATTCATGTCTACACCGTATACGTCGCCTCGGCGGGCGTCAAAGCCGTCCCGCCGAGGCGACCGGGCCAGGTGCCCGGCCGCCGGCCGGCGGCCCTGGACGGTCAGGACGTCAGCCCAGCCGCCACGGCGGGCCGCACCGGGCGCCGGGCTCGCCAGATGAACCACTCGGCCACCGCCAGGTTGATCAGCCAGCCCGCGGCCATGGCGGTGAACCGGCCGAGCTCGTCCGGCGCGTTGCCCGTCACCGCCCACGGCAGGTGGGTGAACGCCTGGGTGCCCGCGGCGATACCGAGCGCGTAGCCGCGCATCATCCACGCCCGGTGGGCGGTGAAGTCGCGCCGCCGTACGGCCGCGAACCCGAGCACGATCGACAGCGCCATCGCGCTGCCCACCACCAGGCGCAGCACCATGACCCCGATGCCGTCCGGGGCCGGCACGTCGTACGCGACGGCCATCCACATCCCGGACAGCGCGGCGGTGAGGCCGCACGGGATCAGCAGCCGCCCGGCGATCCGGTGCCAGGCGGGCCTGCGCCGCCGCAGCCCGGCGTCGAATTGGAACGCGCCGAGCAGGCAGTAGACGGTGGCGCCGACGATGTGCAGCACCACGGGCACGGGCGAGTCGAAGAACCTGGCGTTGCCGTCGTCGATCGGGGCACCGGCGGCGAGCTGGGTCACCCGGAAGGCCCCGGCGATCACCGGGATCAGGCTCAGGGCGACGAGCGAGTACGGAACGAGGCGGGCACGTCTGGTCACGGGATCGATGGTGCGGCCGCGGCGGGCCGCATCCATCGGTCTTGCGGCCCGCGTTCGCGCGGCCCGCTCGGCCTTTAGTACTACGGCTTGCGGCCGGTCTCGTACGCCCAGATCGCCATCTCGACGCGGTTGCGCACGCCGAGCTTGGCCATGACGCTGGCCACGTGGGTCTTGACCGTGCTGAGGCTGATGAACAGCCCGGCGGCGATCTCGGTGTTGGTGTGCCCGGCCGCCACTGCCCGCAGCACCTGCTCCTCGCGGTCGGTCAGCGGCTCGAACGGCTGCCGGGGCACGGTGCCCGGCTCGCCCGCCGCGAACACGCTCAACAGCCGGGTGGTCACGCTGGGCGCGATCAGCGCGTCGCCCTGCGCGGCCGCGCGGACGGCCTGCCCGAGCAGCGCGGGCCCGGCGTCCTTGAGCAGGAACCCGCGCGCTCCGGCGCGCAGCGCCCCGTACACGTACTCGTCCAGGTCGAAGGTCGTGATGACGACGACCGCGAGCGGGTGGGCGGCCTCGGGTCCGGCCAGGCGGCGGGTGGCCGCGATCCCGTCGAGCACCGGCATCCGCACGTCGAGCAGGCAGACGTCGGGGCGCAGCCGCTCGGCGAGCCGGACCGCCTCCAGGCCGTCGGCGGCGGTGGCCACGACGTCGATGTCGGGCTGCGCGTCGAGGATCATCGCCAGCCCCGTGCGGATGAGTTCCTGGTCGTCGGCGACCAGCACGCGGATGCTCATCGGGCCGGTCCGGCCAGCGGCAGTTCCACGGCCACGCTCCAGCCGCCGGCGGGATCCGGCCCGGCCCGGAACGCCCCGCCCAGCAGCTGCGCCCGCTCGCTCATCCCGGCCAGGCCGTAGCCCGCGCCGGTGTCCCGGGCGGGTGAGCCGTCGTCGCCGACGCGCAGCCGTACCGTCCGGTCGTCGACGCTGACCCGCACCTCGACGCGGGTCGCCTGCCGGGCGTGGCGCAGCGCGTTGGTCACCGACTCCTGTGCCATGCGGTAGACCGCGCCGCCCAGCGGCGCCCGCACCGCGTCGAGGTCCCCGTCGACGTGCACGTCGACGGGCAGGCCGGTCCCGGCGGGACGGGCCAGCCGGTGCACGTCGGCGGCGACGGGCCCGGGGTCGTAGGCGGCCGGTCCGTCGCGCAGCACGCGGACCATGGCGCGCATCTCGGCCAGCGCGCGCGAGGCCTCGGCCTCGATCAGCCGCAGCGCGTCGGTGGCGGCCTCGGGCCGGGCCGGTGCGGCGGCCAGGCCCGCCTGGGCGCGGATGGCGATCGCGGACACGTGGTGGGCGACGGTGTCGTGCAGGTCCCGGGCGAGCTGTGCCCGTTCGACCAGGCGCACCTGGTCGAGTTCGCGGGTGCGGGCGCGGATCCGGTAGCGGCGGGCCAGCCCGGCGGCGGCCAGTGCCGACACGACCGCCAGGCCGCCGATCGTGTCGGGGGTGGGGGCGTCGCCGGTGAGGGCGGTCAGGGCGAGGCCGGTGAGCATGGCGGCGGCGCCGAGCAGGATGTCCCGGCCGGCACCCCACCGGAACAGCGAGTACGGCAGCAGGAGCAGGTAGGCCAGGGTGTACGTCTCGGGCACGGTGTCCCGGGTGAGCAGCGGGAGCAGCGCGCCGGTGCCGAAGGAGACGAGCACCATGGGCAGCGGGTGCTCGCGCCGCCACCACAGGGTCGCGGTCAGTGCCGCGGTGACCAGCAGCGACGCGGCGGGCAGCTGCGGGCGCAGCAGGCCCTCGGCGGCGGTGAGCGCGAGCAGGGCGCCGATGAGCAGCAGGTCCCGGCGGCCGGGGCGTGGGACCGGCGCCGGGCGCGGCTCGCGCCAGAAGGACAGTCCGGACACGACCCGATGGTACGAGCGGGCGGGGCGCGGCAGAACGGCCGAAGGTACGACCGTATTGTCCAATGCCATCGCCCGCACGCGGCGGTCAGCGGCCGACGGCCTTGCGGTAGCGCCAGCGGGCCAGCGGCACGCAGACCGCGAGGATCACCGCGACCCAGGCCAGGGTGGCCGCCACCGGATGGCGCAGCGGCCACGCCTCCGGCGGGGGCATGGCCGCGCTGACGTTGCCGAAGTGGACACGGCAGGCCTGCACCACCGCCGACACCGGGTTCCATTCGGCGGCGACCCGCAGGACCTCGGGCAGGTTGCCCGGGGCGACGAACGTGTTGGCCACGAACGTCAGCGGGAACACCGCCACGAAGCTGGCGTTGCTGAACACCTCCGGGTCGCGCACCGACAGGCCGATGACCGCCATCAGCCACGACAGCGCGTAGGCGAACAGCAGCAGCAGCGCGTACCCGGCCAGCGCGTCCAGCGGCGAGGAGCGGATGCGCCAGCCTGCCAGCAGGCCGGTGACCGTCATGACGACGACGACGATCACGCTGGTGACCAGGTCGCTGGCGGTGCGGCCGAGCAGCACCGCGGACGGGGACATCGGCAGGGAACGGAACCGGTCCACGATGCCGCGCTGCAGGTCCTGGGCCAGGCCGGTGCCGGTGATCGCCGAGCCGAACACCATGGTCTGGGTGAAGATGCCCGCCATCAGGTACTCGCGGTAGTCGACGCCGGGCACCTCGACGCCGCTGCCGAGCACGTACCCGAACAGCAGCACGAACATCACCGGCGCCACCGTGGCGGACACCAGCAGGTCCGGCACACGCCGGATCTTGATCAGGTTGCGTCTGGCGATGACCAGGCCGTCGCTCAGCGGCTGGGGCAGGCTCACTTGTCCTCCCGCGCGGTGTGCCCGGTGAGGGCGAGGAACACGTCGTCGAGGGTCGGGCGGCGCAGCCCGATGTCGGTCACCGTCAGCGGCCCGCCCTGCAGGCGGCGCAGGGCGTCGCGCAGCGAGTCGGTGCCGTGGGCGACCGGGACGGTGACCGTGCGCGCCCGCGCGTCGACGACCAGCTCCCCCGTGGCCATCCCGCCGAGCAGGCCGGACACGACGCCGATCTCCTCGGGCCGGGCGACGGTCAGCTCGACGCGCTCGCCGCCGACCTGGCGTTTGAGGTCGTCGGCCGTGCCGCGGGCGATGACCGTGCCGTGGTCGATGACGACGATGGTGTCGGCGAGCCGGTCGGCCTCCGCCAGGTACTGCGTGGTCAGCAGCAGCGTGCCGCCGCCCGCGACCAGCTCCTCCAGGACCTCCCACATGCCGAGGCGGCTGCGCGGGTCCAGCCCGGTGGTGGGCTCGTCGAGGAACAGCACCTTCGGGTCGGCGACCAGCGCACCGGCGAGGTCGAGCCGGCGGCGCATACCGCCGGACCAGCCTTTCACCACCCGGTCGGCGGCGTGCTCCAGGGCGAAGCGGGCGAGCAGCTCGCGGGCGCGCTCGCGGCCGGCGCGGCGGCCGAGGCCGTACAGGCGGGCGATCATGTCGAGGTTCTCGAACCCGGTGAGGTCCTCGTCGACCGCCGCGTACTGCCCGGACAGCCCGATGACGCGGCGCACCGCCGTGGCCTGGGTGACGACGTCCAGGCCGGCGACGCGGGCCCGGCCGCCGTCCGGCGGCAGCAGGGTGCTGAGGATCCGGACGGCGGTGGTCTTGCCCGCGCCGTTCGGCCCCAGCAGGCCCAGCACGGTCCCCTCGGGGACCTGCAGGTCGAGGCCGTCGAGCGCGGGCACGCCCCGGTAGCGTTTGGTCAGCCCGGTGCAGTCGATCGCGAGGCTCACCGCGGCTCCTCGCCGCGCTGCAGGCGGGCGGCGAGCACCTCGCCCACCACCCGCAGCGGCTCGGGCTGGGTCATGTCCAGATGCCGGCAGGCGACCGGGTAGTCGGTGACGGCCCCGTCGACGTGCGGCCGCCACGCCTGGACGATCGGGCCGTCGGCCGGCTGGTCGTGCGCGGCGGTGAAGAACACCACGTCGCCGCGGAACCTGCCGGGCCGGTGCCGGCGGATGATCCGGCTGTTGTTCATCGCCGCCTCCAGCACCGCCTCCAGGGTCCGCCGGTCCTGGTAGGGGCGGCTCTCTACGTCCCGGGCGAGGTAGTCGAGCACCTCGGCGCGGCCGAAGGCACCCGACGGCGACGCCTCGGCGGGCTCGTACCCCAGGCCTTCGACCAGGGCTTGCAGGGTGTCGCGCTCGATCTCCTCGTCGTCGGTGTCGGGCAGCCGGTCGCCCGGGTAGGCGTCCATCATGGCCAGCAGCGCCACGTCCTCGCCGCGCCGCTGCAGCTCGATGGCGATGGCGTGGGCGGCGACGCCGCCGAAGGACCAGCCCATGAGGTGGTACGGCCCGGACGGCTGCACCCGGGTGATGGTCTCGACGTAGTCGGCGACCATCGCGCTCATGCTCTGCGGCGTCGCGGCCGGTTCGGTGATCCCGCGCGCCTGCAGGCCGTAGACCGGCTGGCCGGGGGCCAGGTGGCGGGTCAGGCCCTGGTAGACCCAGCTGATCCCGACGGCCGGGTGCACGCAGAACAGCGGCGGGCGGGTGCCCTCGGCGCGCAGGGACAGCAGCACGTCGAACGCGGACCCGGCGAGGTCCTGGCTCATCCGGCTGAGGAACCCGGCGACGGTCGGCGCCTCGAACACCACCCTGATGTCGACCTTGTTGCCGAACGTCGACCGCACCCGCCGGATCAGCCGCGTGGCCAGCAGCGAGTGGCCGCCGAGCGCGAAGAAGTCGTCGTCGACGCCCACCTTGTCGACGCCGAGGACCTCGGCGAACAGCGTGCAGAGCAGCTCCTCCTGCGGGGTGCGCGGCGCGCGGCCGGTGCTCGCGGCGGCCTCGGGCGCGGGCAGCGCCTTGCGGTTGACCTTGCCGGTCGGCCCGAGCGGCAGCGCGTCGAGCACGACGACGGCGGAGGGGACCATGTACTCGGGCAGCACCGCGGCGACCGCCTGCCGCACGGCGGCGGGGTCGGCGTCGCCGGCCACGTACCCGACCAGGCGCCGGTCGCCGGGCCGGTCCTCGCGGACCACGGCCGTGGCGTGCGGGACGCCGGCGGCCGCGGCCAGCGCCGCCTCGACCTCGCCCAGCTCGATCCGGAAGCCGCGCAGCTTGACCTGCTGGTCGGCGCGGCCGACGAACTGCAGCTCGCCGTCTGGGCGCCAGTGCACGAGGTCGCCGGTGCGGTAGAGCCGCCCGCCGGGCTCGGCGGAGAACGGGTCGGCGACGAACCGCTCGGCGGTCAGCGTGGGACGGCGGTGGTAGCCGCGGGCCAGCTGCGCACCGGCCACGTACAGCTCCCCCGGCACGCCCACGGGGACTGGGCGCAGCCAGCGGTCCAGGACGTACATGCGGGTGTTGCGGACGGGTGCGCCGATCGGCGGGCTGGTCTCCTCGCCCGGTTCGAGGGCGTCGCTGAAGGTGATGACCACGGTGGTCTCGGTGGGCCCGTACAGCTGGATCAGCCGCCGGCCGCCGCCCCACCGGGCGACCAGCTCGCCGGTGACCGACTCGCCGCCGGACAGCAGGACGCGCAGCTGCGGCAGCGGGGTGTCCGGCATGCTGGCGATCGCGGCCGGGGAGATGAACGCGTGGGTGATGCGCTGCTCGGCGAGGAACTCCGCCAGCGGGGCGTCGGCCAGCGGGCCGGGCGGTGCGACGACCAGGGTCGCGCCGACGGGCAGCGCCATCACCATCTCCAGCAGCGAGGCGTCGAAGCTGACCGAGGCGAGCTGGGCGATCCGGTCGCCCGGGTGGGCGTCGCAGCGCTCGGCCTCGACGGCGGCGTAGTTGACGATGCCCCGGTGGGTGATCACGCTGCCCTTCGGCCGCCCGGTCGACCCGGAGGTGTAGATCATGTACGCGGCGTGGGCGGGTGACACGTCGGCGGTCGGCGGGTGCGCCGGGTACGCCGCGGCCGGGTCGCCGTCGAGCAGCAGCCAGCCGTCGCCGTCCAGGCGGGCGGCGATGTCGGCGGTGCTGACGGTGAGCACGGGCGCGGCGTCGCCGAGCATGTAGGCGAACCGGTCGGGCGGATAGGACGGGTCGAGGGGGACGTACGCGCCGCCGGTCTTGAGCACCGCGAGCAGCGCCACGATCATGTCGGCGGAGCGGGGCAGCACCAGCGCGACGAACCTCTCCGGCCCGGCGCCGCGCTCGGCGAGCAGGTGGGCCAGCCGGTTGGCGCGGGTGTCGAGCTCGGCGTAGGTCAGGCTGACGTCGCCCGCGGCGATCGCGATCGCGTCGGGGGTGCGGGCGGCCTGCCGCGCGATGGTCTCGTGCAGGGTCAGGCCGGTCTCGGGCTGCGCGGTGTCGTTGAAGCAGTGCAGCACCCGCTCGCGTTCGCCGTCGCCGAGCACGTCGATGCCCGCCACGCGCACCGACGGGTCGGCGACGAGCGCGGTGAGCACGCGCAGCAGCCGGCGGACGAGCTCGCGTACGGCGTCGGCGTCGAAGATGTCGGGCCGGTAGTCGACCCGCAGGTCGAGGTCCTCGCCGGGCGTGACCAGCAGCGACAGCGGGAAGTGCGCGCCGTCGGCGACGTGGATGTCGACGAGCCGCAGGCCCTCGGGCAGGTTGGCCATCTCCTTGTCGAGCGGGTAGCTCTCGAACGCCATGATCGTGTCGAACAGGTCGGGCACGTCGACGAGGCGGTGGATGTCGGTCAGCCCGAGGTGGTGGTGCTCGGTGAGCGACGACTGCTCGTCCTGCACCCGCTGCAGGGTCTCCAGCAGGGGCCGGTCCGGGTCGAACACGACCCGCACCGGCACCGTGTTGATCAGCAGGCCGACCATCGACTCGACGCCGGGCAGCTCCGGCGGGCGGCCGGACACCGCGGCGCCGAAGATGACGTCGTCGCGGCCGGTGAGGGTGGACAGCAGCGCCGCCCAGGCGCCCTGCACGACGGTGTTGACGGTCAGCCCGTGGGCACGCGCCACCGTGGCGAGCTCGTCGCCGATGCCGTCGGGCAGGTTGACGTCGAGGCGCTGCACCGGCACGGGTTCCGTGCCGGCGCCGGGCCCGACGACGTGCGTCGGCTCGTCGACGCCGGCCAGCGCGGCCTGCCACGCCGACCGGGCCGCCGCCCGGTCGCGCCCGGCCAGCCAGGCCAGGTAGTCGGAGTAGGGCGGGGCGGGCGGCAGCACCGACTCGTCCCCGCCGGAGCGGTAGAGCACGAACAGCTCGCGCATCAGCAGCGGCATCGACCAGCCGTCGAGCAGCAGGTGGTGGTTGGACACGACCAGCCGCCAGCTGCGGGGGGCCAGGCGCACCACCAGGAAGCGCACCAGCGGCGGCCGGGCGACGTCGAACCGGACCGCCCGGTCGCCGGTGACGACCCTGACCAGCTCGGCGTCGCGGTCGTCGACGGGCAGGCCGGACAGGTCGACCTCGCGCCACGGCAGGGCCACCTCGCGCTGGACCACCTGCACGGGCTCGCCGTCGGGCCGCTGCCGGAAGGCGGCGCGCAGGTTCGGGTGGCGGCGCAGCAGCGCGACGGCGGCCGCGCGCAGCCGGGCCGGGTCGAGGTCGCCGTCGAGGTCGATGGAGATCTGCACGGTGTAGACGTCGGGCCCGCTGTCGTCGAACAGCGCGTGGAAGAGCAGCCCTTCCTGCATCGGGGACAGCGGCCAGACCGCGGCGAGGCCGGTGAAGTCCCGTTCGAGCTGCTCGATCTCGGCCTGGCCGACGCGGACCAGCGGCAGGTCGGACGGGGTGAGGCCGCCCGCGTCGGGGCGTCCGGCGTGCGCGATGAGGCCCTGCAGCGCCTGCAGCCACAGCGCGGCCAGCTCCTGCGCCTCGTCCTCGCCGAGCAGGCGCGACGCCCAGGTCCACTCGGCGACCAGGACCGGGGTGTCGCCGCTGGTGCGGGCGTACACGTCGACGTTGACCAGGTGGCTCAGCGGCCGCGCCGGGTCGTCGGCGGCGCCGCCGAGGGCGTCCTGATCGGCCTCCAGCCGCCAGCCTCCGGCGGCGGTGCCGGTGTCCAGCCGGCCGAGGTAGTTGAACGCCAGGGACGGGCGCGGCGCCGCGGCCAGCTCCGCCTCGGCCGCCGGGTTCAGGTGGCGCAGCATGCCGTAGCCGATGCCGTTGTCGGGGACCTGCCGCAGCTGCTCCTTGACCGCCTTGACCGCCCGGCCGACCGATGCGCCACCGGCGCAGACGTCGTCCCAGTCGACCGGCCCGGGGTCGAGCCGCACCGGGAACTGGCTGGTGAACCAGCCGACCGTGCGGGACACGTCGACCCCGGCCAGGACGTCCTCGCGGCCGTGCCCCTCCAGTTCGAGGAACACCGACGTGCTCGGCGGCGCCCAGGGCCGCTGCGACAGCCACTGCGAGACGGCCAGGGCGAGCCCGGTGAGCAGGATGTCGTTGACGCCGCCGTGGAACAGCGTGGGCAGCCGGGTGAGCAGGGTCTCCACCCCGTCGCCGGCCAGCCGGACGGTGACGTCCCCGGCGGTGCCGCCCACGTCCCGTCCCGGGTCGAGCTCGCCCCAGGCCGGTGGCGCGTCGGTGACGACCTCGCGCCAGTACGCGAGTTCGGCGGTGCGCTCGGCGGCCGCCTCGGCCAGCTTGGCGGCCCAGGTGCGCAGCGAGGTCGGCACGGGGGTGAGCAGCACCGGCTCGTCGGTGGCGAGGGCGCGCCAGGCGGCGGCCAGGTCCGGGATGAGGATGCGCCAGGACACGCCGTCGACGGCGACGTGATGGGCGACGATGACCAGCAGGCCGGAGTCGGACTGCCCGGCGTCCAGCCATACCGCCTGGAACACCTGGCCGGTGGCGACCGACAGGCGCTGCCGGGCGGCGAGGGTGGCCTCGGCGACGGTCGTCGTGTTCGCGTCGGCCCGCTGCAGGCAGGACGCGGCGGCGACCGAGCCCGGCTCGGTGATCTCCCACCGGCCGGTGCCGGGGTCCACCCGGGACCGCAGCGCGTGGTGGGTGTCCAGCACCACCTGGACCGCTCCGGTCAGGTCGTCCAGGCGCATGCCCGCGGGCACCCGCACGACCACGGACTGGTAGACGGCGTCCGGCGGGCCGCCGGCCGCGAGCCACCCGGCGACGATCGGGGTGGGCGTGACCTCGCCGACGCCCGCGCCGGGCGGCTCGCTCAGCGGCCGCTCGATCTCGGCGGTGACCGCGGCGAGCCCGGCGACGGTGCGGTGGCGGAAGACGTCGCGGGCGGTGAACACCAGGCCCGCCGCGCGGGCCCGGCTGACCAGCTGGATGGAGACGATGCTGTCGCCGCCGAGGTCGAAGAAGCTGTCGTCCACGCCGACCTCGCTCAGCCCGAGGACCTCGGCGAACAGCGCGCTGAGCAGGTGCTCCTTCTCGTCGCGCGGGCCGCGGCCGGCGGCGGCCGGGGCGGCGGACGGCGCGGGCAGCGCGGCCCGGTCGACCTTGCCGCTGGAGTTGAGCGGCAGCTCGGCCAGCGCCACGACCACCGCCGGGATCATGTAGTCGGGCAGCAGATCGCCGAGCGCGGCGCGCACGTCGGCCGGGTCGGCATCGCCGACGACGTAGCCGACCAGCCGGTTGTCGCGGGCGACGACCACGGCGCGGGAGACGCCGGGCACCGACTCCAGCGTGGTTTCGACCTCGCCCAGCTCGATCCGGAAGCCGCGGATCTTCACCTGGTCGTCGACCCGGCCGAGGTACTCCAGCTCGCCGTCGGCGCGCCAGCGGACGACGTCGCCGGTGCGGTACATGCGCGCGCCCGGCTCGGGGGCGTACGGGTCGGCGACGAAGCGGGCGGCGGTCAGGCCCGGCCGGGCGTGGTAGCCGCGCGCCAGCTGCACCCCGCCGAGGTACAGCTCGCCGGGCACGCCGGGTGGCACCGGCCGCAGCATGGCGTCGAGCGCGTACACGCGGGTGTTCCAGATGGGACGGCCGATCGGCACCGCGCCCGGCCCGATCTCCTCCCCCGGCGCGACGCGGTAGACCACGGACCCGACGGTGACCTCGGTCGGGCCGTACTCGTTGACCACCGCCGCCCCCGGATGGCGCCGCCGCCAGGTGCTCAGCATGGTGCCGGTCAGCTGCTCGCCGCCGACGACGAGGTCGGCCGACGGGGAGAACGCCAGCGGCAGCGCGTCCAGCAGCGCGAGGTGGCTCGGCGTGGCCTTGAGGAACGTGCACGGGGTGCGGTCCAGCAGTTCCTCGACGGCCGGGTCCTCCTCCAGCGGCGCCAGCAGCACCGTGCCGCCGACGGTGAGCGGGGCGAACAGGCCGGTGACGGTGAGGTCGAAGGAGATCGGCGAGTGCAGCACGGCGACGCCGTGCGTGCCGGGGTAGGTGTCGGTGGAGTAGGCCAGGTAGTGGCGGGCCGAGCCGTGGCTGATGATCACGCCCTTGGGGCGGCCGGTGGAGCCGGAGGTGTAGATCATGTAGGCCGGGTGGTCGGGCAGCAGCGCCACGTCGAGGTCGGTGTCGTCGGCGTCGTCGACGCCGGGCAGGTCAGCGCTCTCCAGCACCAGCACGGGTGCGGCGTCGGTGAGCATGAAGTCGATGCGGTCCTTGGGGTAGGACGGGTCGACGGGCACGTAGGCGCCGCCGGCCTTGAGCACGGCCAGCAGGGCGACCATCAGGTCGACGTTGCGGGGCATCATCACCGCGACGAAGGACTCCGGTCCCACGCCCCGGTCGGCCAGGACCCGGGCGAGCCGGTTGGCGCGGGCGTTGAGCTCGGCGTAGGAGAGGAACTCCGCGCCGCAGACGGCCGCGACGGCGTGCGGGGTGCGGGCGGCCTGCTCCTGCACGGCCGCGACGATCGTGCCCGGCTCGTAGGGCTGGGCGGTGTCGTTGACGTGGTGCAGGAGCCGGTCGCGCTCGGCCTGCGACAGGATCTCGACCTGCGACACCCGCACCCGTGGGTCGGCGACGACAGCGGCCAGCACGCGCTGGAACCTTTCGACCAGTGCGAGCACGGACGACTCGTCGAATAGGTCGGTGGCGTACTCCAGCACCCCGGCCATACCCTCGGCCGTCTCGGTCAGGTCGAACGACAGGTCGAACTTCGCCGCAGGCACCCCGACCTGCTCCACCACACAGTCCAGGCCCGGCAGCTCCACCCGCGCATCCGCGTTGTTCTGCAACGTCAACATCACCTGGAACAGCGGATGCCACGACAACGACCGCGCCGGATTCAACACCTCCACCAGCCGCTCGAACGGCACATCCTGATGCGCGAACGCCGCCAGATCCGTCTCCCGCACCCGCTCCAGCAACACCTGAAACGACGGATCCCCCGACACATCCGTGCGCAACACCAGCGTGTTCACGAAGAACCCCACCAGATCATCCAGCGCGTCATCAGTCCGGCCCGCCACCGCCGTCCCGATCGGGACATCCGTCCCAGCACCGAGCCGGTGCAGCAACACCGCCAGCGCCGCCTGCACCACCATGAACAGACTCACCCGCGACTGACGCGCCAGCCCCTTGAGCCCGTCGACCGTCGCCGTGTCGATCGTGAAGTCGACCGAAGCGCCCGCGAACGACGCCACCACCGGACGCTCCCGATCGACCGGCAACTCCAGCCGCTGCGGCACCCCCTCCAACGCCCGCCGCCAGAACGCCAGCTGCCGAGACACCACCGACCCCGGATCAGCCTCGTCACCCAGCAACTCCAACTGCCACAACGTGTAATCGGCGTACTGCACCGGCAACGGATCCCAACCCGGCGCCCCACCAGCACACCGGGCCGCATACGCCACACTCAGATCCCGCGCCAACGGCACCGTCGACCAGCCGTCACCAGCAATGTGATGCACCACCACCAGCAGCACATGCTCGGCCGGGCCCACCTCGAACAACCACGCCCGCACCGGCAACTGCGACGTCACATCGAAAACATGACCCGCAAGCTGGCCCACCTCCACCGGCGACCAGCCCAGCACCGGCAACTCCACCACCGCATCCGCAGCCGGAAGAATCCGCTGAAACGGCACCCCGTCCACATCCGGAAACACCGTCCGCAGACTCTCATGACGCGCGACCACATCACCCAGAGCCGCAGCCAGCGCACCCCGATCCAGAACACCGGTCAACCGCAACGCGAACGGAATGTTGTACGCCGCCGACTGCCCGTCCAACTGACCCAGAAACCACAACCGCCGCTGGGCGAACGACAACGGAATCACGGGTTGTCCCTCCGGTTTCGCATGGGCCGCAGCGCGGGGCGCGGCCGTTCGTTGTTGGTCAGCTTCGCGGCGATACCGGCCACGGTCGGTGTCTCGAACAGGGCCCGCACGGACAGCTCCGCGCCGAGCGTGCTGCGGACCCGGTTGGTGAAGCGGGTGGCCAGCAGCGAGTGGCCGCCCAGGTCGAAGAAGTTGTCGTCGATGCTGACCTGGTCGACGCCGAGCACCTCGGCGGCGAGGTCGCACAGCGTCTGCTCGGTGGGGTTGCGGGCGGCCCGCCCGGCCCCGGCGTTGGCGGTGTCCGGGGCGGGCAGCGCGGCGCGGTCGAGCTTGCCGTTGGGCAGCAGGGGCAGCCGCGGCAGCGGCACGACGACGGAGGGAACCATGTACTCGGGCAGCGTGGTGCCCAGGGCGGCCCGCACCGCGGCCGGCTCGACGTCGCCGACGATGTAACCGACCAGGCGCCGGTCGCCGGGACGGTCCTCGCGGACGATCACGGCGGCGTGGGTGACCGCGGGCAGGGCGGTGAGCGCGGCTTCGACCTCGCCCAGCTCGATCCGGAACCCGCGCACCTTCACCTGGTGGTCGACGCGGCCGACGAAGTCGAGCTCGCCGTCGGGCCGCCAGCGGACGACGTCGCCGGTGCGGTACATGCGCGCGCCCGGCTCGGGGGCGTACGGGTCGGCGACGAAGCGGGCGGCGGTCAGGCCCGGCCGGGCGTGGTAGCCGCGGGCCAGGCCGGTGCCGCCGAGGTAGAGCTCGCCGGGCACGCCGGGCGGCACCGGGCGCAGGTGCTGGTCGAGCACGTAGGCGCGGCGGTTGCGGATCGGACGGCCCATCGGCGCCTCGTCGGCCGGGCCGCCGGCGTACCAGGCGGTGGCGTAGACCGTCGCCTCGGTGGGCCCGTAGATGTTGGCCAGCCGCGCGCCGGGCAGCATGGTGGCGATGCGGTGCAGCAGCGAGGACGGGACCGCCTCCCCCGCCAGCACGACGGTGCCCGCGTGCGCCTTGACGCCGCTGTCGCCGAGCACCTGGTCCAGAGCGGAGGGCACGGCGCTGATGAGGCTGCCGGTCCACGGCTCGTCGGGGTTGTCGGCCAGTGCGAGCAGGTCGCGGACCACGTCGATGCTGCCGCCCGCGGCGAGTGTGCCGAAGATCTCGAACACCGACACGTCGAAGTTGAGCGAGGTGGCCAGCAGCACGCGCGACAGCTGGTCGGCGTCGAACGTCTCGGCGGCCCACACGGTCAGGTCGGCCGCTGTAGCGTGGCTGACGATCACACCCTTGGGGCGGCCGGTGGAGCCGGAGGTGTAGATCATGTACGCGGGGTGCTCGGGCTGCAGCGGCACCCGCGGGTTGGTGTCCGGGTAGCCGTCGGCGCTGTCGACCGTGTCCAGCACGAGCACCGGCTCCGCGTCGGCGAGCATGAAGCCGATGCGGTCCTCGGGGTAGGACGGGTCGACGGGTACGTAAGCGCCGCCAGCTTTGAGGACCGCTAGCAGCGCGACGATCGCGTCGGCATCGCGGGTCAGCCGCAGCGCGACGAACGACTCAGGTGCCACGCCCTGCTCGATCAGCAGGTGGGCCAGGCGGTTGGCCCGGGTGTTCAGCTCGGCGTAGGACAGCTGCCGGTCGCCGCTGGTGACGGCGACGGCGTCGGGGGTGCGTGCGGCCTGCGCCTCGACGACGTCGACCAGGGTCTGCCGGTCCATCGGTTGTGCGGTGTCGTTGACGTCATGTAGGAACGTGCGGCGTTCGTCCGCCGACAGGATCTCGACCTGCGACACCCGCACCCGTGGGTCAGCGACGACAGCGGCCAGCACGCGCTGGAACCTTTCGACCAGTGCGAGCACGGACGACTCGTCGAACAGGTCGGTGGCGTACTCCAGCACCCCGGCCATACCCTCGGCCGTCTCGGTCAGGTCGAACGACAGGTCGAACTTCGCCGCAGGCACCCCCACCTGCTCCACCACACAGTCCAGACCCGGCAGCTCCACCCGCGCATCCGCGTTGTTCTGCAACGTCAACATCACCTGGAACAGCGGATGCCACGACAACGACCGCGCCGGATTCAACACCTCCACCAGCCGCTCGAACGGCACATCCTGATGCGCGAACGCCGCCAGATCCGTCTCCCGCACCCGCTCCAGCAACACCTGAAACGACGGATCCCCCGACACATCCGTGCGCAACACCAGCGTGTTCACGAAGAACCCCACCAGATCATCCAGCGCGTCATCAGTCCGGCCCGCCACCGCCGTCCCGATCGGGACATCCGTCCCAGCACCGAGCCGGTGCAGCAACACCGCCAGCGCCGCCTGCACCACCATGAACAGACTCACCCGCGACTGACGCGCCAGCCCCTTGAGCCCGTCGACCGTCGCCGTGTCGATCGTGAAGTCGACCGAAGCGCCCGCGAACGACGCCACCACCGGACGCTCCCGATCGACCGGCAACTCCAGCCGCTGCGGCACCCCCTCCAACGCCCGCCGCCAGAACGCCAGCTGCCGAGACACCACCGACCCCGGATCAGCCTCGTCACCCAGCAACTCCAACTGCCACAACGTGTAATCGGCGTACTGCACCGGCAACGGATCCCAACCCGGCGCCCCACCAGCACACCGGGCCGCATACGCCACACTCAGATCCCGCGCCAACGGCACCGTCGACCAGCCGTCACCAGCAATGTGATGCACCACCACCAGCAGCACATGCTCGGCCGGGCCCACCTCGAACAACCACGCCCGCACCGGCAACTGCGACGTCACATCGAAAACATGACCCGCAAGCTGGCCCACCTCCACCGGCGACCAGCCCAGCACCGGCAACTCCACCACCGCATCCGCAGCCGGAAGAATCCGCTGAAACGGCACCCCGTCCACATCCGGAAACACCGTCCGCAGACTCTCATGACGCGCGACCACATCACCCAGAGCCGCAGCCAGCGCACCCCGATCCAGAACACCGGTCAACCGCAACGCGAACGGAATGTTGTACGCCGCCGACTGCCCGTCCAACTGACCCAGAAACCACAACCGCCGCTGGGCGAACGACAACGGCATGTGCGCCTGGCGGGGGAAGGGCCGTACGGGCGGCCGGGCCTGCCCCGAGCCCGCCAGCGTCGCGGCGAACCTGGCGACGGTGCGGGCGTCGAACAGCGCGCGCAGCGACGCGTCGACCTTCAGCTCGGTGCGGATCCGGCTGACCAGCCTGGTGGCCAGCAGGGAGTGGCCGCCCAGGTCGAAGAAGTCGTCGTCGACGCCGAGCTGCGGCACGCCGAGCACCTCGGCGAACAGCCGACAGAGCGTCTCCTCCTGCGGGGTGCGGGGTGCCCGGCCGGGCTCGGCCTGCACCTCGGGTGCGGGCAGCGCCCGGCGGTCCACCTTGCCGCTGGCGTTGAGCGGCAGCTCGGGCAGCACCATGATCACCGACGGGACCATGTGCTCGGGCAGGGTGGCGCCCAGCGCGGCCCGCACGGCGGCCGGCTCGGCGTCGCCGGT
Source organism: Catellatospora sp. IY07-71 (assembly GCF_018326265.1). Taxonomy (GTDB): domain Bacteria; phylum Actinomycetota; class Actinomycetes; order Mycobacteriales; family Micromonosporaceae; genus Catellatospora. The sequence continues at coordinate 3,542,775 of NZ_AP023360.1, read as the reverse complement.
GACGTAGCCGACCAGGCGGTTGTCGCGGGCCACGGCGACCGCGCGGGTCACGCCCGCGACGGCGGTGAGCGCGGCCTCGACCTCGCCCAGCTCGATCCGGAACCCGCGCACCTTCACCTGGTCGTCGACCCGGCCGACGAAGACCAGGGCGCCGTCGGGGCGGCGGCGCACGAGGTCGCCGGTACGGTACATGCGCCCGCCCGGCTCCGGGGCGTACGGGTCGGCGACGAACCGCTGCGCCGTGAGGGCGCTGCGGCCGTGGTAGCCGCGGGCCAGCTGTACGCCGGCCAGGTACAGCTCGCCGGTCGCGCCGACGGCGGCCGGGCGCAGGTGCCGGTCGAGCACGTGCAGCCGGGTGTTCCAGACGGGGTGGCCGATCGGCACCGAGTCGCCCGCATCGGCGGGGTCGCACGGCCAGTAGGTGACGTCGACGGCCGCCTCGGTCGGGCCGTACAGGTTGTGCAGCGGCACGTCGAGCAGCGCCGCGAACCGGTGCTGCAGGTCGGTGTCGAGGGCTTCGCCGCTGCAGATGACGCGGCGCAGGCCGGTGCAGGCCGCCGCGGCGGGCTCGGTGAGGAAGGCGTGCAGCATCGACGGCACGAAGTGGACGGTGGTGATCTGCTGGGCCTGGATCGTTTCGGCCAGGTGGGCGGGGTCCAGGTGGCCGCCGGGGCGCAGCACCACGAGCCGGGCGCCGGTGATCAGCGGCCAGAAGAACTCCCACACCGACACGTCGAAGGTGGCAGGCGTCTTCTGCAGGACCCGGTCGTCGCCGGTCAGCGCATACTCGTCCTGCATCCAGAGCAGGCGGTTGACGATCGAGCGATGGCTGACGACGGTGCCCTTGGGGCGGCCGGTCGAGCCCGACGTGAAGATCATGTAGGCGGGGTGGTCCGGCAGCACCTCGACGGCGGGCGGGTCGGCCGGGAAGTCCGCCGCGAGCTCCCGCCGGTCGAGGACCAGCACCGGCGCCACGTCGGCGAGGATCAGGTCGATGCGCTCGCGCGGGTAGTCCGGGTCGATCGGCACGTACGCCCCACCGGCGGTGACCACGGCCAGCAGCGAGACGACCTGGTCGACCGAGCGGGGCAGGACGACCGCGACGAAGGTCTCCGGGCCGACGCCCCGCTCGATCAGCAGCCGGGCCAGCCGGTTGACCCGTGCGGCCAGCTCGGCGTAGGTCAGGGTCTCGTCCTCGCCGGACACGGCGATCGCGTCCGGGGTGCGTGCCGCCTGGGCGGCCAGCAGCGCGGGCAGCGTGGTGTCCGGCACGGGCCGGCCGGTGGCGTTCCAGGCGTCCAGCCGCTGCCGCTCGGCGTCGGGCACCGGGTCGATCGCGGCGGGCCGGACCGCCGGGTCGGCCGCGATCGCGGCGAGGGTGCGGGCGAGCCGGTCGGCCAGCGACTGTGCCGTGCTGGCGTCGAACAGGTCGGGCCGGTAGTCCAGGTGCAGCACCGGGGCCGGTTGCGGGATCAGCACCAGCCGCAGCGGGTAGTGCGCCCCGTCGCGCTGGGACACCCCGCTGATCCGCAGCCCGGTGCCGGGGATCTCGGCTCCGGTGAGGTCGAACGGGTGGTTGTCGAGCAGCACGATGGTGTCGAACAGCTCCGGCATGCCCACCGCCCGGTGCACGTCGGTGAGCCCGAGGTACTGGTGCTCGGCGAGCGCGGCCTGCTCGTCCTGGACCTCGCGCATGGTGTCGAGCAGGGGGCGGGCCGGGTCCAGCCGTACCCGCACCGGCACGGTGTTGATGAACAGGCCGACCATCGCCTCGACGCCGGGCAGGTCGGCGGGGCGGCCCGACACGGTCGCGCCGAAAACGACGTCGTCACGGCCGGTGAGCGAGGCCAGCAGCGCCGCCCAGGCACCCTGCACGACGCTGTTGACGGTCAGCCCGTGGACGCGGGCGACCGCCGCCAGCCCGGGGTCGACGGGCACGGTGACCCGCTCGGCCCGCACCACGCCGCGGCCCGGCCCGGCGACGCGGGTCGGCTCGGTGACACCGTCCAGCACCCGCCGCCACTGCTCGCGCGCCTGGTCCCGGTCGCGGCGGCCGAGCCAGCCCAGGAAGTCGCGGTACGGCGGCGCGGGCGGCGGGACGGTCCCCTGGTACAGCGCGAACAGCTCCTGCATGAGCAGCGGCATGGACCAGCCGTCGAGCAGCAGGTGGTGGTTGGCGGCGACCAGCCGCCAGCGGCGCGGGCCGAGGCGGGCGACCAGGAACCGGACCAGCGGCGGGCGGGTGACGTCGAACCGCTGCGCCCAGTCCTGCTCGACGGCCCGGCGCAGCTCCTCCTCGCGGTCGGCGTCGGGCAGGCCGCTCAGGTCGAGCTCGCGCCACGGCAGCGTCACGTCGCGTTCGACGACCTGCACCGGGTCGCCGTTGGCGCGCTGGCGGAACCCGGCGCGCAGGTGGGGATGGCGGCGCAGCAGCGCCTCGGCAGCGGCGCGCAGCCGGGCCGGGTCCAGCTCGCCGTCCAGGTCCAGGCTGGTCTGGACGGTGTACACGTCCTGGCCGTCGGCGTCGAGCAGCGCGTGGAACAGCAGTCCCTCCGCGAACGGCGACAGCGGCAGGATGTCCTCGATGCGGGAGCCGGGCATGCTCAGAGTCCCCGTTCGTCGACGAGTAGTGCTTCCAGGTCGTCGAGTTCGGACTGGTCGATGGCGACCAGGTCCAGGTCCGACGGGGTGAGGCCGCCCGCGCCCGGGTCGTCGGCGTGGGCGGCGAGGCCGTGCAGCGCCTGTGCCCACAGCTCGGCGAGCTCGGTGACGTCCTGGCCGTGGATGCGAGACGCCCACACCCACTCGGCGACCAGCTGGGGGCCGTCGGGGGTGTCGCGGACGTGCGCGTCGATCTCGACCGCGTGGCCGAGCGGCTGCGCCGGGTGGGCTGCGTGGGTGAGTTCGTGGCCGGGCAGCAGCCGCCAGCCGTGGTGACCGGTGCCCGCGTCGAGCCGTCCCAGGTAGTTGAAGGCCAGCCCCGGGCGCGGCGCGTCGAGCCGGTCGCGGAGCAGGCCGTAGCCGCTGCCGTTGCCCGGCACCTGGCGCAGCTGCTCCTTCACGGTCTTGAGCACCCGGCCCGCGGCGGGGCCGCCGACGGCGATCTCCGCCCAGTCCGGGCTGCCCGGCGTGAGCCGGACCGGGTACTGCGCGGTGAACCAGCCGACGGTGCGCGACAGGTCGAGGTCGGTGTCGTCGCGGCCGTGCCCCTCCAGGGCGAGGTGGACCGTGTCGCGGCCGGTCCACCGGGCGGCGGCCGACGCCAGCGCGGCGAGCAGGACGTCGTCCGGGCCGCAGTGGAACAGCGCGGGCAGGCGGGTGAGCAGGGTGTCCACGGTGGCGCCGGTGAGCCGGACGGTGGTGCGGCCGGCGGTGCCGGCCACGTCCTTGTCCGGGTCGAGGGGCGCGGCGGCGACGTCGGCGACGATCGCGCGCCAGGTGTCCAGCTCGGCGGTGCGGTCGGTGCCGGTCAGGCGGCGGGCGTAGGTGCGGAACGAGACCGGCACGGGCGCCGGGTCCGTCCCCGCGGCGGCCGCGGCCAGGTCGGCGGCGAGCACGCGCCAGGAGACGCCGTCGACGGCCAGGTGGTGTACGACCAGCAGCAGGCGGCCGGGGTCGCCGTCGTGCCACACGGCCTGCAGCAGCACACCAGAACCGACGTCGAGCCGGTCCCGGGCGTCCTCGACGGCGAGCTGGTCGACGGACTCGACCTGGCGGATCAGCGACGCGGCGGCGACCGAGCCGACCGGCATGATCTGCCAGCGGCGGGCCGCGACGTCGAACCGCGAGCGCAGCACGTGATGGGTGTCCAGCAGTTGCTGCAGGGCACCGGTCAGGTCGTCCGGCCGCAGCCCGGACGGCACCTCCAGCATGATCGCCTGGTGTACGGCGTCGAGCGGGCCGCCCGCGTCGAGCCAGCCGGTGACGATCGGTGTGGGCGGCACCTCGCCGATGCCCTCGGCGGCGGGTTCGGCGACGGCCCGTTCGGCTGCGACGGCGGCGGCGGCCAGCGCGGCGATGGTGCGGCACTGGAACACGTCGCGGGCGGTGAACTGCAGGCCCGCCGCCCGTGCCCGGCTGACCAGCTGGATCGCGACGATGCTGTCGCCGCCGAGTTCGAAGAAGCTGTCCTCGGGGCCGATCGCGGGCAGGCCCAGCACCCCGGCGGCCAGCTCGCAGAGCAGGCGTTCGCGCTCGTCGCGGGGCGTTCGGCCGCCGCCGGACCCGAGGTCGGGCCGGGGCAGGGCCTTGCGGTCGACCTTGCCGCTGGTGTTGAGGGGCAGCGTGTCCAGCACCACGAACGCGGCGGGCACCATGTGCTCGGGCAGCGCCGCCGCGGCGGCCGCCCGGGCGGCGGCCGGCTCGACCGCGGCGTCGTCGCGGCGAGACAGGTACGCCACCAGGCGGCGGTCGCCGGGCCGGTCCTCGCGGACCACGACGACCGCGTCGGAGACGCCGGGCACCACCCGCAGCGCCGCCTCGATCTCGCCCAGCTCGATGCGCTGCCCGCGGATCTTCACCTGGTGGTCGCGGCGGCCCAGGAACTCCAGCTCCCCGGCCGGGGTCCAGCGGGCGTGGTCGCCGGTGCGGTACATGCGGGCGCCGGGTGTGGTCGCGAACGGGTCGGCGACGAACGTGGCGGCGGTGCGGCCGGTGTCGCCGAGGTAGCCGCGGCCGACGCCGGTGCCGCCGACGTACAGCTCGCCGGGCACCCCGGCGGGCAGTGGGCGCAGCGCGGGGTTCAGCACGTACAGGCGGGTGTTGCGGACCGGCCGTCCGATCGGGACGACGCCGCCGTCGGCCACGTCGCCGTCGCGCAGCACGGCGTGGGTGACGTCGTCGGAGCACTCGGTCGGGCCGTACGCGTTCATCAGCGGGATCCGCGGATACCTGGCGAACCAGCGGCGGCACAGGTCGGCGGGCAGCGCCTCGCCCGTGACGACCAGCCAGCGCAGCTCGGGCAGCGCGACGTCCGGCAGGCCCGCGTCCCAGGCGTCCAGCGCGGCGCGCAGCAGCGAGGGCACCACCTCCAGGATGGTGACGGCGTTCCCGGCGGCCAGGCCGAACAGCTCCATCGGGTCGCGGGCGGCGTCCTCGTCGGCGACGTGGACCTGGCCGCCGACCATCAGCGCGGCCAGCATCTGCCATACCGAGATGTCGAAGGTGAGGGGCGCGTTGGCCACGATCCGGTCGGCGGCGGTGAGCCCCAGGTCGTCCACCTTGGCCAGCAGGTGGTTGAGCGCGCCGCGGTGGTGTACGAGCGCGCCCTTGGGCCGGCCGGTGGAGCCGGAGGTGAAGATGGCGTAGGCGAGGCCGTCGGGGTCGGGCCGCCCGGCGGGGTCGGCGTCGCCGTCCAGGCCCGGACCGGGCACGACCGCGACCGGGTCGATGTCGGCGAGCAGCGCGGCGACCCGGTCGGCGGGGTTGGCCGGGTCGACCGGCACGTAGGCGGCGCCGGTCTTCAGCACGGCCAGCACCGTGGCGATCATGTCGGTGGAGCGGGGCAGCATGGTGGCCACGAACGTCTCGGGCCCGGCGCCGCGGGCGGCCAGCGCGCGGGCCAGCCGCTCGGCGCGGTCGTTCAGCTGCGCGTAGGTGGTGGTGGCGCCCGCGTCGACGACGGCGACCGCGTCGGGGGTCTGCGCGGCGTGCCGTTCGAACTGCTCGACCAGGGTGCCTTCGGGCAGCGGCCGGGGCGGGACGGCGCCGGTGCTCAGCACCCTGGCCTTCTCCACGGCGCCGATGGTGTCCAGCCGCCCGACCGGGCGGTCGGGGTCGCCGACCAGCGCGGTGAGGAAGACGGCGAAGCGCCGCCGGTGCTCGGCGAGCTCGGCCGTGGTGTACAGGCCGAGGTCGCCGTCGAAGTCGATGCGCAGCCCGCCGGTGTCGGGCAGGCCGTAGATGTGCACGGCGAGCCCGTCGACGGGACCGTTGGTGAGGTTGTGGAACGTGGACGTCGCCGGGCCGAACTTCACGTCGAACGGGAACGACATGACGTTGATCTCGATGTTGAACAGGCCCCGGTCGTGCTCGAGCGCGCCGCGTTCGCGGCGGATGTCCTCGTAGCGGTATCGCTGGTGCAGCAGGGCCTCGCGCAGCTGCGCGCCGACCGACCGCGCCAGCTCGGCGAACGGCTGGTCCGGGCGCACGCCGACCCGCAGCGGCAGCACGTTGGACAGCATGCCGGGGGTACGCAGCAGCAGCTCGTTGTCGCGGGCCAGCACGGGCAGCGCGAACGTCAGCTCGGCCGCGCCGGTCAGGTGGTGCACGTAGGTGGCCAGGCCGGCGACGACGAGCGTGGTCCAGGGCACCCCGGCCGCCCTGGCGGCGGCGCGCAGCGCGTCGGTGGCGGCGTCGCTGAGCCTGCCCGTGGTCCGGAACACCTGCCCGGTGGGCGCCGCCGACGAGGTGGACAGCGTGACCGGCTCGGGTGCGCCGTCGAGCAGCCCGGCCCAGTAGGCGCGGTCGGTCTCGAAGCGCGGCGAGCCCCGGTAGGCGGCCTCGTCGTCGAGCAGCTCGGCGACCGTGCCCATGGTCGGCGCCGGGCAGGGGCGGCCGTTGACCAGGGCTGAGTAGATGACACCGACCCGGCGGGCGATGATCAGGCCGCTGTACCCGTCGGCGGCCAGGTGGTGGACGCGCTGATACCACAGGTGGCGTTCGGGGCCCAGGCGTAGCAGCGCGCCGGTGCCCAGCGGCGGGCGGCCGAGGTCGACCGGTGCGGCCAGGTCCTCGTCCATCCACTGCCGGGCGGCCTGCTCGGGGTCGGGCCGGTCGCTGAGGTCGACGTCGTGCAGCGTCCAGTCGGACAGGTCGGCCAGGTGCTGGCGCACGGTGGTGTCGTGCTCGGTGAAGTAGAGCCGCAGGCTCTCCACCTCGGTGACGGCCTGCGCCATCGCGCGGGCCATCAGCGCCCGGTCCAGCGGCCCGGCGATGTCGGTGTACTGGGCGACGCTGTACTGCCGCCCGGCGTGGGCGAGCTGCTGGGCGAACCAGAGCCCGTGCTGCCCGGCGAGCAGCGGCAGGCCGTCTTCGGCGCGGGTGTCCATCAGGCCTGCTGCTCGGCCATGCGCCGGGCCAGGCTGGCCGGGCGCATGTCGGTCCACTGCCGCTCGATGTGGTCGAGGCAGTCCTGCCGCGGCGCGGGGCCGCAGACGGTGCGCCACCCGGCCGGCACGTCGGCGAACGCGGGCCACAGCGAGTGCTGGTTCTCGTCGTTCACCAGCACGAGGAAGGTGCCGTTGTCGTCGTCGAAGGGGTTGCTCATCTGGGTTCTCCGATCCGGATACGGGCCGCGGCTCAGCCGACGGGGAGGACGCGGTAGGCGGTCGCGGGCTGCGGCAGCCGGACCCCGGCGAGCCGCAGCTGGTGGACGCGGGCGGCGACGGCCGCGCCCCGCAGCAGGTGATGGGACACGTCGACGACGGAGCGGTTCTCGGGCGCGGCGAGGTAGGTGCCGGCCGCCCACTGGTTGAACGCGCCCATGGCGGGGCCGCACCAGATCTGGTAGTCGACGGTCCGCTCGGCGTCGCCGGTGGACGCCCACCGCGACGACAGCCCGAGATACCAGCGGAACAGCAGCGCCATGCGCCGCCGCGGGTCGGCCTGGGCGGCTTCGAGCTGGGCGGGGTCGCGGCGGGTGAAGAACTCGACGACGTCCTCCCAGACGTCGGCGATGGTGCGGCGCAGCACGACCGTCTCCAGCCACTCGCGCTCCTCGGCCGGCAACGCTTCGAGGCTGTCGTAGCGCTCGTAGCAGCGGTGCAGACGCCCGGCGCGCTGGGCGAACATGGTGCCGCGTTTGAGCACCTGCACCCGCGAGCCGAACTCGAACATGTCCGCCGACGGGGCCAGACCCACGTCGGCGATGCCGGCGGCGGCGAGCATGCGGCGGGTCTGGGCGGAGGTGCCCGCCTCGCGGCAGGCCTGGTTGACCGAGCCGGTCACGACATAGTCGGCGCCCAGGGCGAACGCGGCGTGCACGGCGGCCGGGGTGCCGATCCCGCCGGCCGCGCCGAGCCGCACTTGGGCGAGGCCGGGATGGCGCTGGCGCAGCGCGTCGCGGAGCCCGGCCAGCGCCGGGAGCAGCACGGCGAGCGGGCGGCCGTCGGTGTGCCCGCCGGAATCGGCCTCCACGGTGACGTCGTCGGCCATGGGCACGTACGCTGCGAGGGCGGCCTGCTCGGCGCTGATCAGCCCGGCGTCGGCCAGGGCGGTGACGATCGCCGGGTCGGCCGGGGTCAGGAAGCGCTCGGCGACCTCGGGCCGGGACACCTTGGCGATGACCCGGTTGGCGGCTGCGACGGAGCCGTCGGGGCGGCGGTGCAGGCTGGCCAGGCGGTAGTGGACGAGCGGCGCGGTCAGGTTCATGAACGCGGACGCCTCGACGCAGCGCACGCCGTGGCGCAGGCAGAGGTCGACCACGGCCCGTTCCACGGCGGGCTCGTGCGGGGCGTGCAGCAGGTTCACCGCGTAGGGCAGGCCCGCCGCGTGCGCGGCGAGGTGGTGCAGGGCCTGCTCGATGCGGCTGGGCGCGACGCCGCCGGAGCCGTACGCGGCGAGGTAGCCGTGGCGGGCCATGGCCGTGACGAGTTCGGGCGAGGCGATGCCGCCGGCCATCGCGCCTGCCATCAGCGCGTACGTGACGCCGTGGGCGGTGCGGAAGCCCGGGTCGCCCAGCCGGGTGGCAGGCAGCGGCGCCAGGGACAGCACCGGCCGCGCGCCGCGCGCGGGCAGGACGTGGGTGAGCGCGACGCCGGCCGGGGTCTGCACCACGTGGCAGGGCAGCTCGACGGCGTTGAGGACCTCGTTGATGCCGGCCGGGTCGGTGCGCGGGCCGGACAGCGCCGGGGCGGTCACGCCGCACCGTCCGGGCGCACCGCCAGCGCGACGCCGCTGACCTCGTAGATGCGCAGGCCGCGTTTCCACACGTTCGCGTCGGCGACGACGACCAGGCCGGCGTCGTCCTGCCGGACGTCGCTGACGTGCAGGTCGAACAACATCTCCGGGTCCTCCCGCAGGATCTGGCCGCGGTATCGCCACGTCATCGGGACGCCGGCCGGGCGGACGAAACGGGCCGGGCCGAGGCCGTCGGCCAGGCCGCTGCGCATGACGTACACCTGCAGGGCCTGCAGGATCGCCTCGACGCCGAGCGAGCCGGGCATCACCGGGTCCAGGTAGAAGTGCCGGGCGAAGTACCAGTCGGCGGGGTCGATGCGGCGGCGGGCCAGCACGTAGCCGCGGCCGTGCGTGCCGCCGCCGGGGACCAGCACCGCGTCGTCGATCAGGGCGAGGCGGCCGTGGCCCAGGTGCAGGCCGTCGCCGGGGCGCGGGCGCCGCCAGCCGGGGTCGCCCGCGATGTCGATGCGCTGGGCGTCGGCCGCCGGGTGGGCGTCCAGCCACGGCGGGACGAGGCGGCCGCCGTCGAGCCCGGTCTGGTTGGCCAGTGCCGCGTCGTTGAAGTAGCCGAACAGCGACTGGCCCTGGTAGAAGGGCTCGCCGCCGACGGTCAGGGTGTAGGCGAGGTCCTGCAGGATGACCCCCGCGAGCCGCTGGGTGGACAGCAGCGTGGACTCGTGGCGCACGGTGCGCCCGCGCAGGTCCACGTCGCGCAGGACCGTGGCGGTCCCGTTGAGGTTGCGGATCGAGTAGGTCTCGTCCGGGTCGCCGAGGATCGAGCCCAGGTACGCGGTGGTGAGCGCGGCGGCCTGCAGCGAGGTCTCCATGAGCACGCAGTTGGGCATGTCGGCGGTCCCGGACTCGTGGTAGTACCAGGAATCCGGGGCGGAGTCGTACTCCGACACCATGCGGGCGCCGTCGGCGACGGCGTCGCGGGAACCCTCCAGCGACATGATCCGGTCGACGTACTTGAAGTCGCCGTTGGCGCCGCGCGGGCTGCGCCGACCGTCGTAGACGGCGAACTCGGGACCCATCCCGGTGGGCAGGTCGCCCAGGCAGATGTGCGCCAGGTGGAACTCGTTGACCAGCGACGGATCACCGGCGGCGTTGCGCCTGCCGAGGAAGCGGGCCGGGCGGCCTCCTGCCTCGGGCCGGTAGGCGGTGCCGGGGCGCTCGCGCACCTGCAGCGCGAAGTCGTGGATCCGCACCACGGCCCGGTCGCCGTCGTAGCAGGTGATGTCGGCGACGACGGTCGGGCGCGGGAGCAGGTCGATTTCGGTGACCTCGGCGACGTAGCGCAGCCGGGACGACGCCGGGGTCACCTGCCCGCGCATGGTCAGAGTGCCGGGACGGCCCGCGACCGGCTGGAACTCCGCGTCGGGGAAGACCAGGTGCAGGCCCAGGAACATGGCGTACGTCTGCAGGACCTGCGCGGCCCCCTCCACGATGAGCGAGCCGGGCAGCAGCGGGTCGCCGGGGAAGTGGCAGGCGAAGTACCAGTCGTCGGGGCTGATCCGCTGCACGGCCTCGATCCGGCCGAGGCGGCGCGGGCCGCCGGTGCGGTCGATCCCGGTGACTTCGTCGAGCACCAGCAGCCGGCCGTGGGGCAGCCGGATCGCGGGGTTCAGGCGCTCGGCGCCGGTGCCCTGCCGCCAGGCCGGGCCGAACACCTGCGCGCAGTCGCCCGCCGCGAGCTGTTCGAGCGCGGCGCGGTCCAGCCGGGTGCGGTCGGTGCGGGCCAGTGGCTTGAACCAGCCGGGGGTCATGGCCTCGGTGCGTCTGCGGTCGGCGGGTGAGCTGACGATCCCCCGGCGGCGTCCAGCGCCTCCCGGGTGAAGAACCCGGCGCGGGCACCGTGCAGGGCGAAGACCGGCTGGTCGCCCGCGTGGCAGGTGGTCCGGAACGCGAAGACGAGGTTGTCGCCCAGCGCGGTGAAGCTCTCGATCTCGGTGTCGTAGCGCAGGGTCTGCCCGGTGCGCGGCCGCGGGCCGTGGAACACGGCGTCGCCGCCGAGCAGCCGGAAGAAGCGCTCCGCCGGGCGGTCCAGGTCCACGCCGAGGTACGCGGCCAGCAGCATGCAGCTCTGCCCGGCCTCGGTGGCCAGACCGATCGAGACGTCGCCGTCGACGGCGAACCAGGCGTCGTGCGGGATGTCGTACTCGACGGTGATCGCCGCCGGTCCGAACTCGCCGGTCGTGCCCTCCAGCCGGGTGACGCGGGAGGCGAACAGGAACGGCGGTGCGGGCAGCCGGGTCCGGCCGGGCAGCTCGTCGACCGGCGCGAACCGGGGGCCGAAGACGTTGGCGGCCTTGCCGATGGCGAACTCCAGCAGGTCGGCCTCGTCGAGGATCGGCCGCCCGGCGGCAGGACCGGACGCGCCGGCGGGACCGGATGCGGCGGCCGGACCGGATGCGGCGGCGGCTTCCAGCTCGCGCAGGACCCGTTCCTGCACGGCGTGGTGGGCGCTGAGCGCGGCCAGGTGGGCACGCGCAACGGCGGAGCCGAGCCGCCCGGCGGCCGGGATCGCGGGCCGGTGCGCGGGTGCGACGTCCTCGTCAAGGACGATCGTCTCGCCGTGGGGCTGCATGTCCGTCCTCATCGGGCCGTCACCCGGAACTTGTCGTTGAGCGCCGCCGCGCCGACCGCTTCGAGGTCGTCGAAGACCGCGAGCACGGTGCCGTCCTCGGCGCAGGCGACGAGGGTGGCGCGGTGGACGCTGCCTTCGGACACGACGTTCTCGACGATCGCGTAGAACGGGGTGTCGTCGGGCAGCCGGTGGTAGAGCCGCAATCCGGCGGCACGGCTGGGCAGGCTGCTCACGCCGTGGTGGCGGCGGACCCATACCGACAGGCTCTGCAGCAGCAGATCCAGCAGGGCGGGCTGATAGTCCGCGGTGCCGTAGGCGCCGCAGCCGAGGCCGGGGTCGTGCAGGCGGCAGGCGGTGATCAGGCCGGTGTCGTCGTCGGCGAGCAGCCGGCGGATGCCCTGCAGCGCCGGGCCGTGGAACAGGGTCCCGTCGGTGTAGACGTCGATCGCTGCGCCGCCGTCGAGGGCGGGCAGCCCGTGCCGGGCCGGTGCCGCCGCGGGTGGTGTGGTCAGCAGTTCTGCCCGGTAGCGTGGGCGTCCGCTCTCGTCGCGGACCGTGACCTCGGTGCCGCCGTCGGTGCCGGTGGTCTCGAAGCGCAGCTCAGCTGGGCCGGATTCGCCGAGGACCACGCCGCGGTAGACGACGATCTGCCGGGCGGCGTGTGCCGTGGGGTCGGCCACGTTGAGCATGGCGCCGAGCGCGCCGGTCATCGGCAGGACCGGCTTGCCGTCGATCGCGTGGGCGAGGACCGCCGGGTCGGCCGACAGCGGCGCCAGGCTGCGGTCGACCGGGCCGCCGGTGGGTCCGGCGGGCGCGGGGCCGGTCAGCGGCGCGTCCGGTCCGACGATGACGATCCGGTCGGCGGCGGGGGCGGTCATCCGGTCGGTGAAGACGCGTACGCCCTCGTCGACGGGGATGAGCGGCACGCCGCGTTCGGTGAACAGGCGCGCCAGTTCCGGGGTGACCATGCCACCGGCCCACGCGCCCCAGTTCAGCGCGACGGTGTTGATGCCGTCGCGGGTGCGGTGCAGTGCCGCGGCCAGCCGGTTGAGCGCCTCGTTGGCCATGGCGTAGTCGGCCTGGCCGGCGTTGCCCCGCCAGCCGGCGATGGAGGAGAAGGCCGCGACGTGGCGCAGCCGGTCCAGGTCGAGCGCGGCGAGCACCGCGAACCAGCCGTGCACCTTCGGGGCGAGCACGCGGGCGGCGTCGCCAGGTGCCTTGTCGGCGATGCGCTGGTCGGCGAGTACGCCCGCGCCGTGTACGAAACCGGTGATCCGGTCGCGGTGGGGTGCCAGGGCGGCCCGCACCGACTCGGTGTCGGCGACGTCGGCGACGGCGTACTCGGCAGCGGCCCCGGTGGCCCGGATCGCGGCGAGCGTCGCCCGGACCTCACGCGCGGCGGCCAGGCCGCGGAACTCGGCCTCCACCTCGCGCGGGCTGGGCTGCCGACCGGCGGCGCGGTGCTGGGCGACGATCGCGGCCCGCAGCCGGTCGTCGGGGATGCCGTGCGCCCAGGCCGGTTCGTCGGGCAGCGGGCTGCGGCCGAGCAGGATCAGGCCGCAACCGGTGCGTTCGGCCAGCGCGGTGGCGCAGTGGGCGGTGATGCCGCGGCCGCCGCCGGTGACGACGATCAGGTCGTCCGGGCCGACCGCCGGTCCCGCGGCGGGCGGGACGGCCAGGGGTGTGCTGGCCGGTGTGCGCCGACGGCCCGCGAGGTGGGCGACCTGGAGCAAGTCCCGACGCGGATCGGCGAGTTCGGCGAGCACCAGTTCGGCGCAGTCGTCGGCGGAGATGTCGGGGGCGATGTCCAGCGCGCGGCAGAACAGCTCCGGCGCCTCGATCGCGAGCGTCTTGACCAGGCCGGTGACGGCGCCGAGCACGGCCGCCGGGCCGTCGGCGTCCTCCAGGCCGAACGCCCCGTCCAGCCGGGTGAGGGTGACGAACGCCGCCCGCCCGCCGGCCCGCTCCAGCACGGGCTGGTAGCGCCCGGCGAGGGCGAGCGTGTCCGCCAGCACGCCGGTAGCAGCCTGCGGGTCGGCGGCGGTGGCGGGCAGCTCGACGAGCACCAGCCGCAGCTGGTCGACGTCGGCGGGCTCGGTGTGCACGTGCCAGCCGCTGTCGCGCAGCCGCCGAGCGATGGTGCCGTCGCCGCCCAGCACCAGCGCCTGCGGGTCGGTGCCGTAGGCGGCGGCGAGCCGGTCCGGCGGCGGGAGGTCGATCAGGCGGCCGGCCCGCTGCTCGACGACAGGGCCGCGAGGGCTTTTGGGGAGGTGCCCGCCTCCCCCGGTGCGCCGCCCTGGGCGGCGGTGACCACCGCGATGATGTCGTCGAGCGTACGCGTGGCGGCCAGGCTCTCCGGGGTGATGGTCCGGGCGTCCGGGAAGCGGTTGGCCAGCGTGGACATGATCTCGACCCGCTTGATGGAGTCGATGCCGAGGTCCGCCTCGATGTCCATGGTGGCGTCGAGCATGTCGGCGGGGTATCCGGTCTTGTCGGCGACGATCTCGAGCAGGACGCCGCGCACGTCGCCGCCGGTCTCGGCCGCGGGCTGGACCGGTGCCGCGCCGTTCGCGACGTCTGCCGACGCGGTGGCCGCCGCTGCCGCCGTCGCGGTGGCCGGGGCCACCGGGTGGCCCGGACCCGTGAGGTGGGCGGGAGCCGTCGCGTCGATCGGAGCCGTCGCCTGGGCCGGAGCCGTAGCGTTGAGCGGAGCCGTGGTGTTGAGCGGAGCCGTGGCGGCCGGTGCGGCGGCGTGGATCGGGGCCGGTACGGCGAAGGCTGCCGCCGTGCGGTCGGCCAACCGCGGCGCGGGCGGCACGTAGGCGGCCGCCGCCGTGGGCGGCTGCGCGCCGGGCCAGTCCGTCTCCACGTACGCCGACTGGCCCACGGCGAGGGTGTCGCCCGCGCCGGCCAGTGCCCGCAGCACGTCGCTGGCCTGCCCGTGGCTCTGGCTGATCGCGATGCCGTGCTCGGTGAGCGCGGCGATGCCGGCCATCACCGACTCGCGCGGCCCGTTGGCGACCTCGTGCTGCAGCAGCGCGGCGATCCGCTCGGCGACCTGCAGCTGGGTGGCCAGGAAGTGGCCGTGCATGGTCAGGTGCTCGCCGGCCAGCGTCGCCAGGTGGGCGGGCGAGGCGGCGGGCGCGACCGGGGCGAGCACGGCGGTGACCGCTGCCGCGACCGGCGCGGCTCCGTCCGTCGCGGCCGCCTGCGGTGCGGGGACGCGGTATCCGTTGTCCAGCGCGTCCTGGTACTCGTCGCGACGCTGCTGCGGGATGTGGTTCATGCCGTCCAACTCGACGCTCAGCCCCTTCCGGGTGGGTTGGTGGATCTCGGGCGCGGTGTACCGGTTGATGCCGGTCAGCGGCATGCCCAGCACGGCCAGCTGCGCCGCGAGCTGCTTCACGGCCCGGTCGGCGTCGCCGCGCGGCCCGTTGTCGGCGTTGAGGACGACCACGTCGGGGTGGTCGCCGAGGGTGGCCCGGACCAGGCCGGACAGCACCGAGCGCGGTCCGAACTCGACGAAGACCCGGAAGCCTTCGTCGTACATCTGGCGCAGGCGGGGCTCGAAGGCCACGCGGGAGGTCAGCTGCCCGACCAGCACGTCGCGGTTGGCCTGCGGGTCGGCGCCGTACACCGCGCCCTCGGTGTCGGCGTACACCGGGAACGCGGGCTCGCCGGGCTCGGTCTGGGCGAGCGCCTGCGCCCAGTGCTCGGCCGCGTGGGCCACGTACGGCGTGTGGAACGCCGCGGCGACGGGCACCTTGCGGGCGGTGATGCCCTGCTCGGCGCAGGCGGCCAGCACCTCGTCGACGGCGGCCGTGCCGCCGCCGACCACCGTCTGGTCGGGCGCGTTGAGGTTGCAGATCAGCACGTCGGGGTGTTCGACGAGCAGCTTCTCGACGCGTTCGCGGTCGGTGGCCAGCGCCGCCATCGCGCCCGGGTCGGTCAGCTCGGCGGGCCGCTGCGCCATGGCGCGGCCGCGGGCCTGGGCCAGCCGGTGGAAGTCGGCGTCGGTGACGCTGCCGGCCGCCCACAGCGCGGTGAGCTCGCCGAAGCTGTGGCCGAGCGCCCCGTCGGGGCGGAAGCCCAGCTCGTGCAGGTAGCGGTACTGCCCGGCGGACAGCGCGCCGATGGCGGGCTGGGCGCGGTCGGTGGCGCGCAGCGCGGCCTCCTGCTCCTGCGAGACCTGCGGGTCGAACGCCGGCGGCGGGAACACCACGCGGCCGAGGGCGCCGTCGTCGGAGGCGGCCGCGGCGGCGTCGTACGCCGCGCGGACGGGCGGCAGCGCGAGCGCGGCGGTGGCGCCCATGCCCACGTACTGGCTGCCCTGCCCGGCGAACAGCGCCGCGACGCGGCCGGGGACGCCGCCCTCGCGGCGGAAGTGGATTCCGCTGTTCAGATCGAGCCGGTCGAGGTCGGGCTCGGCGGCGAGCCGTTGCCGGGCGGTCTCGCGCAGCGCGGCGCGTTCGGCGTCGTCACGGCTGACCAGGGCGATGCGGGCGTGCGCGGCGGGCACGGCGTCCTGCGGGTCGGTGCCGTACGGGTCGTCGCGCAGCGCGTCGAGCAGCTGCGGGACGGTGGGTGCGTGCCAGAGCCGCACCTGCGCGGTGCGGTGCAGGGCCGCGGCGTCGGCTGCCGGGTGCTCCTCGAGGACGCAGTGGAAGTTGGTGCCGCCGAACCCGAACGAGGACACCGCGGCACGGCGCCGGTCGACGCCGGGCTGGGTGATCCAGGGCCGGGTCCGGCTGTTGACGTAGAACGGCGAGTCGTCGAAGCCGGCCGCGGCGCGGGGCCGGGTGACGTTGATGGTCGGCGGCAGCACCTTCTGGTGCAGGGCCAGGGCGGACTTGATGACGCCCGCCACGCCTGCGGCGCCCTTGGTGTGCCCGATCTGCGATTTGACGCTGCCCACCGCGACGGTGCCGGCGGCGGCGCCGGCCTCGGTGTAGACGTCGCGCAGCGCGGACAGCTCGGTGAGGTCGCCGACGGGCGTGCCGGTGCCGTGGCACTCGATGAGCCCGATGTCGGCCGGGGTGAGACCGGCGTCGGCGTAGGCCCGGCGCAGCGCGGTGACCTGGCCTTCCCGCCGGGGCGCGTAGATGCTCTTGAACCGTCCGTCGCTGGAGGAGCCGAGGCCGCGGATCACAGCGTAGATCCGGTCGCCGTCGCGTTCGGCGTCGGCGAGGCGCTTGAGCGCCAGCATGCCGAGGCCTTCGCCGATCATGGTGCCATCGCTGTCCTCGTCGAACGGCCGGATCCGGTCGGTGCGGCTGAACGCGGGCGTCTTGCTGAAGCACAGGTACATCAGGATGGTGTTCTCGGCGTCGACGCCGCCGGTGAGCATGAGGTCGGCGCGGCCGCTGACCAGCTCGTCGACGGCCATCCGCAGTGCGGCCAGCGAGCTGGCGCAGGCGGCGTCCACGGTGCAGTTGATCCCGCCGAGGTCGAAGCGGTTGGCCACGCGGCCGGCGACGACGTTGCCGAGCATGCCGGGGAACGAGTTCTCCTGCCAGGGCGCGAACGCCTTGGTGAACTTGGCGGCGATCTCGTCGGCGTCGCGGTCGGTGAGGCCGCAGCTGCGCACGACCTCTTTGAGCACGGGCGTCTGCAGGCGGCTGACCAGCGGCTGCACGATGGAGGTGGGACCGGTGACCCCGAGCACCACGCCGGTGCGGTCCGGGCGGTACCACCCGCCGTCGAAGCAGTTCGCGTCGCGCAGGGTCTGCTCGGCCACCACGAGGCTGAGCAGCTGCAGCACGCCGGTCACTTCGAGAGTGGCCGGCGGAATGCCGTATTCGAGGGGGTGGAATGCGGTGGCCGGAATGAATCCGCCGCGCCGCGAATAGGTCTTGTCCGGCACCGTCGGATCGGGGTCGTAATAGTCGTCGAGGCGCCAGTGCGTCGCGGGCACGTCGGTGATGCAGTCGACGCCGTCGACGATATTGCCCCAGTACTCCCGCACGTCCCCCGCCTTGGGGAACAGTGCGCCCATGCCGACGATCGCGATCGGCGATTCGCCGAGCGTCCCGCTGCCCGCCGGTGCGGCGGACGCCGTCGCCGGCGCATTCATGGTCTCCGTCACGACAGACCCCCATTCCTGCTGTGCGGGTCGACCGATGGTCGCGATCTCCCCGGTCCGAACAAACGACTTCCGCTCGCGCGGTGTGTGCACATTGGACTCATGTGAGCCGTCACATGCCTGGTCGTGCATGCCTGCCCGAGCGTCGGGCGCACGCCGGGTCGTAGCGGCCCGGCACCGGAAGCGACGCTAGCCAACCGGCCTGGAATCACCGTGGCATCGACATGGAACGGCGGTGGCGGCGGCGGAGCCGTGGCGACCGGCCCACGACGGCGCGCCGTCCAATCGTCATTGAAATTCATGGCTCGATCGACATCTATGAATTAATGTGCCCCCACGGAACCGGCGTGATCCGCTAGCATTCCGCCGGGCGGGAATCGGATGTACAGATTTTGTACACGGCCAGTACAGAACCGACGTGCCGTTGTTTTGCGGCTTGGCATACTGTTCCGCGCTGGAGCGCCATTACCCGAGAGTGAGGCACCATGGAATGCCACGTGAATCCCTCGGCCGCCCGCGGCCCCGGTCTCCCGGCACGGGCACGCCGCCCGCTCGGCCGCGACGCCTCCGCGGGATCCGCCCCGCGCCGGGCCGGGCCCTGCCGAGACGCGGACCGGCGATGACGCGCCGCCAGGACGAACACCACGACGGACGCAGGTCCGGTCCACATCGCGGAGGTCTGTTCTAGCCATGCACGGGGCGATCACCTACGCCGTCCTCGGCCCATTCCAGGTCCGGCGCAACGGGCACGAAGTCGACATCGGCCACATCCGGCAGCAGGCGATACTGGCGATCCTCGTGCTGGCCGAGAACCGCCGGCTCACCGCCGACGAGCTGCTGCGCGCGGCATGGGGCGAGGACGCCCCGCCCAGCGGCGCCAAGATCATTCCACCGTACATCTACCGGCTGCGGCGAGCGCTCAACGCCGGCCCCATCAACCCCGAGGACCCGGCGGCGGGCACCCGCATCCTGCGGCTGCGCGACGGCTACCAGCTGCGGGTGGATCCCGACGCGATCGATCTCACCGAGATGACGGCGCTGGTCGACCGGGCCCGCGAGGCACGCCAGGCCGACGACCCGGCGCGCGCCCGCGACCTGTTCGCCACCGCGCTGTCGCGCTGGCACGGCGAGCCGCTCAGCGCGCTGCCCGGTCCCTACCTCGCCGCCTACCGCACCCGGCTGCTGGAGACCAGGCTCGGGGTGCTGGAGGAGCGGATCGGCGTCGACCTCGCCCTCGGGCGGCACCTGGAGGCCACCGCGGAGCTGTCCGGCCTCGTCGTGGACAACCCGCTGCGGGAGAGCCTGGTCGGCCTGCTCATGCTCGCGCTGTACCGCAGCGGGCGCCAGGCCGAGGCGCTGAAACTGTTCCACGCCACCCAGGAGGCGCTGCGCGACGAGCTCGGCGTCGATCCCGGCCCGGAGCTGCGCGCCCTGCACACCGACGTGCTGCGCGCGGACCCCGGGCTGGACGCGCCCAGCCCGCCGCCGTCGGTGGAGATCGCCGAACCCGCGCGGGCCCGGGCCGCCCCGCCCGCCGCCGAGCCGCCGGTGCTCGCCACCCACGTCGCGCCCGTCACCGCACCGGCGCGCACGGCGCCACCACTGTTCCCCCGCCCGCGCCGCGATCTACCCCGCGACCTGGTCGACTTCGTGGGGCGCCACCGCGAGATCATGACGCTGGCCGGCGAGGCCTTCGACCCGGGCGCCTCCGGGTCGGCGCGGCCGATCGCCGTCGTCAGCGGCATGGCCGGCGTCGGCAAGACCAGCCTGGCGCTGCACGCCGCGCACCTGGTCGCCGGCTGCTACAGCGACGGGCAGATCTACCTGGATCTGCGCGGGCACACCACCGGACGGGAGCCCAAGACCCCTGCCGAGGCACTGGAGAACCTGCTCGGCGCCGTCGGCGTCGGCGTCGAGCAGATCCCGCCCGGCCTGGAGGACCGGGCCGCCCTGTGGCGTTCCCACGTGGCCGGCCGCCGGCTGCTGCTGGTGCTGGACAACGTGCTGTCCGCACCGCAGGTCCGCCCCATCCTGCCCGGCAGCCCGATGTGCCGGGTGCTGATGACCAGCCGCCACGACCTGACGGGTCTGGACAGCTCGCTGCGGGTGTGGCTGTCGGGGTTCGACGTCGGCGAGGGCCTCGCGCTGCTGGAACGGGTGCTCGGCGCCGACCGGGTCGCCGCCGAGCCGGACGCCGCCCGGCGGCTGGTGGAACTGTGCGACGGGCTGCCGCTGGCCATCCGGATCTGCGCGGTGCGCCTGCGCAAACGGCCGCACTGGCCGATCAGCCGGGTGGTCAACCGCATGCAGTTCGAGGACCGGCGGCTGGCCGAGCTGTCCACCCACGACCAGCGGCTGACCACCGCGTTCGCCGCGTCCTTCGACCGGCTGCCCGCCCCCGAGCAGCGCATGTTCGTCCGGCTGGCGGTGCTGTCGAGCGAGTTCGACACCGTGGCCGCGGCACGTGCCGGGCACGTCACCGCCGCCGAGGCCGAGCAGTCGCTGGAGTACCTGCTGGACGCGAACCTGCTGGTGCAGCAGCGGGCCGACATGTTCCACATGCCGCCGCTGCTGCGCGGCTACGCCAGGACGCTGGCCACCGGCTTCGGCCGCGAGCACCTGAACGTGCGCGCCTCACCGCTGAACGCCTCGCACCGGTCGCTGCCGGTCGAGGCCCGCAGCCGGGTCAGGTGACCGGCCGCGCGCCCTCCCCGTCGCGGGAGGGCGCGCGGCGTCGCCGGGCCGGACCATCGGAATTCCATGCCCGGCCCCGGCGATTCCACGATGACTCCACGACCGCTGTCTACCGTCTCGAGGGAGGTCGACTGCTGGGGGGATACATGGAGGTTCTGAGCCCGCCACGGGCCGCTCACGGCCCGGTGGCCGCCGCGCAGCCCGGCCCGCGCTCGCCGCTCAGCCGGTATCTGGCCGACGCCGTGGACGTCCTGGCCGAGGAGGATCCGGCACTGGCGGCCGTGCTGCACGAGGCGCACGCGCAGCAGGAGGCGCGACTGCACCTGACGGCCACGGCGACGCTCACCGATCCGACTGTCCCGGCCGCGTTCGCCCTCGCCCTGTCGGCCGGCGGCGCCGCGGGCGACCGGATGGAGCAGCTGGCGCTGGAGCGGGCCCGGACGCTGTTCGGCGCTCCGCACGCGCGCCTGCTGTCGTGCACGCCCGCCGCCGCCGTCGCGGAGCTGGCCGGCGGCGCGCCGCTGACGCCGCTCACCGACCCGGCGCCCCCGCACGAGGTGACGGCAACGGCCGAAGGCGGGCCGCGGACACTCGTGGCGACGCTGCGACCTGCCCCGCGCGCGGCCGACTTCACCCGGCTGCGCCGGCACGCCGACGAGCTGGGAGCACGGCTGATCGTCGACACCACGGCGGTGACCCGGCTGGTGGCCGCGGGCCTGCACCCCAGCCCGCTGCCGCACGCCGAGGTATGGGTCACCGGGCTGGGCGGGGCCACCCTCGTGCTGGCCGCGGACGTCGTCGACCTGCCCGCCGAGCAGCCCGCCGCGGCGGCCGCGGCCCGGCTGCTCGATCTGGCCGCCCGCGACGACTACCGCAGCGCCACCGCCGAGGCGGTCGCCAACGCCAGGGAGCTGGCCGCGGAGCTGCAGATGCTGGGCTGGACCGTCGCCACCGGCGGCACCGACACCACCGTGGTGGAGCTGTGCCTCGACGGCGACGCGCCCCGGGCCGCCGCGCTCCGGCAGGCGCTCGCCTCGGTCGGGCTGCTCGTCGACGCGTACGACACGGCGCTGCTGCTCGGCACGCAGGCGGTCACCCTGCGCGGATGCCGCGGCGGGGAGATGCGGCAGCTCGCGGCCCTGCTCACCGAGATCCGGCGCACGATCGACGACGCGCGGCCGACCGGCTTCCACCGCCAGTCCGCCCGCGCCGCGGTCCGCAGGCTGGCCTCGGAGTTCCCCGTGCCGCAGCGCTCCCTGGTCACCCCGCGGCCGGGCGAGCTCTGGTGAACCGCACACTGGCACGGCGCTTCGACCTGATCCGCCGGTCCTACCAGCCGACGCCGACCGTGCCGCTGCCGGACGACGACCTCGATCTGCACCTCAAGCTCGAGTACACGAACTCGCACGGCAGCGCCAAGGACCGGGCCGCGCTGTGGATCCTCCGGCAGGCGCTTGAGCGCGGCGAGATCGACGCGGGGACCACGGTCGTCGAGTCGTCCTCGGGGAACTTCGCGGTCGCGCTCGCGTCCATCTGCCGGTCGCTGGGGGTCACGTTCATCCCGGTGCTCGACCCGAACGTGAACGCGTCGACCGAGACGCTGCTGCGCACGCTGTGCGACCGGGTGGAGAAGGTGGACGCGCCCGACGGCGCCGGGGGCTACCTGGAGGCCAGGCTGGCCCGGGTCCGCAGGCTGCGCGCCGAGCTGCCGGACGTCTACTGGACCAACCAGTACGGCAACGTCGACGCGGTCGAGGGCCACTACCGGCTCACCGGCGGCGAGCTGCGGCAGGCGCTGCACCGGATCGACTACCTGTTCGTCGGGGTGGGCACCGCCGCCACCATCGCCGGGCTGTCCCTGCGGGTCAAGGAGCGCTCGCCGCGGACCCGGGTCGTGGCCGTCGACGCGGAGGGCTCGGTGACCTTCGGCGGGCCCGCCGCGCGGCGCCGGATCCCGGGCATCGGTTCGGCCATCGGCGCACCGCTGCTGCGCCACGCGCTCATCGACGACGTCGTCATCGTTCCCGAGCTGGACGCGGCACGCGGCTGCCAGGAGCTGCTGCGCCGCTACGGGGTCTTCGCGGGCGGATCCACCGGCAGCGTCTACGCCGCGATCCGCAGCTACTTCCGCGACCATCCGCACCCGCACCGGCCGACGGTCGCGTTCCTGGCCGTCGACCGGGGCACCGGCTACGCCGACACGGTCTACAACCCCGACTGGGTGCGGCGGTTCCTCGGCGGCGACGCCGAGCCCGCCGGTGTCGCCCAGCTGGCATCCGCCTGACGAAGGAGTACGCATGTCGCCGACCGCACCCCCGTTCACCGTCCTGACCGGTCCGGAGGTGGCCCGGCAGATCGACGGCGCGCGGCCGGACTGCATGGAGGCGGTCCGGGCCGCGTACCTGATCCACGACGCGGGTCAGGACTCGCTGCCGCACAGCGCGTTCCTGCGCTTCCCGCACCGTCCCGCCGACCGGGTCATCGCGCTGCCCGCCTACCTCGGCGCGGATGCCGACCTGGCCGGCCTCAAATGGATCTCCAGCTTCCCGGCGAACACGGGCCACGGGCTGAACCGGGCGTCGGCCGTGCTGCTGCTCAACGACGCGACGAACGGCTACGCCTTCGCCTGCCTGGAATCCTCGCTGATCTCCGCGGCCCGCACGGCCGCCTCGGCGGTGCTGGCCGCGCAGGAGCTGGTCGGCTCGCGCACGGCCCGCCGCATCGGCTTCGTCGGCGCCGGGCTGATCGCCTCCCACGTGCGCGCGTTCTTCCACGAGCTGCACTGGTCGGTCGGCGGCTACCGGGTGTTCGACCTGGTCCCCGACAGCGCCGAGCGGTTCGCCGGGCAGCTGGCCGCGCGCGGCGCCGGCGACGTCGCGGTGTCGGACTCCGCGGAGAAGCTGTTCGCCGACTGCGACCTGATCGTCCTGGCCACCGTCGCCGGCGTGCCGCACCTGCACGACCCGGCGCTGCTCGCCCACCACCCGGTCGTGCTGCACCTGTCCCTGCGCGACCTCGCGCCGCAGGTGGTGCTCGCCGCCGACAACTTCACCGACGACGTCGAGCACGCCGTGCGGGAGCGGACCTCGCTGCACCTGACCGAGCAGCAGGAGGGCCACCGGGACTTCCTCACCGGGACGCTGGGCGACCTGCTCACCGGCCGGGTGCGGCGGGACCCCGGGCGTGCCGCGGTCTTCTCGCCGTTCGGGCTGGGCATCCTGGACCTCGCCGTGGGCAGGTGGGTCTACGACCGCGCGATCGCGGCCGGTGCCGGTCAGTCGTTCCCCGACTTCCATCCGGCGCGATGACGGTCGGCGCGGTCGACCTGGCCGATCCGCACACCTACAGCCGACACGACCCGCACGCCATCTGGCGCAGGCTGCGGGCCGACGACCCGGTGCACTGGCAGCCCGCCGAGGGCGACCGGCCCGGTTTCTGGGTGCTGACCCGCTACGCCGACGTGCAGGCGGTGTTCAAGGACAACCGCGCCTTCACCTCCGAGCGCGGCAACGTGCTGGCCACCCTGCTCGCGGGCGGCGACTCGGCGGCGGGCCGGATGCTGGCGGTCACCGACGGCGCCCGGCACCGCGACCTGCGCTACGTGATGCTCAAGGCGCTGTCGCCGCGGGCGCTGGACCAGGTGGGCGACAAGGTCCGGGCCAACACCGACCGGCTGGTCGCCGCCGCGGCCGAGCGCGGCCGCTGCGACTTCGCCGCCGACGTGGCCGAGCGCATCCCGATCACGACCATCTGCGACCTGCTGGGCGTGCCCGCCGCCGACCACGAGACGCTGCTGCGGCTGACCAAGTCGGCGCTGAGCTCGGAAAGGCCCGACGCGCAGGCGCTGGACGAGGTGGCCGCCCGCAACGAGATCCTGCTCTACTTCGCCGACCTCGTCGACGAGCGGCGGGCACGGCCGCAGGACGACGTGATCACCGCGCTCGCCCAGAGCCGCATCGACGGCCGGCTGCTGGACGAGGACGACATCGTGCTGAACTGCTACAGCCTCATCATCGGCGGCGACGAGACCAGCCGCCTGTCGATGATCGGCGCGCTGGCGGCGTTCATCGAGCATCCGGGGCAGTGGCGGCGGCTCAAGGACGGGGAGGTCACCGTGGCGGCCGCGGCCGAGGAGGTGCTGCGCTGGACGAGCCCCGCCATGCACTTCGGCCGGACCGTGCTGACCGAGCTGGACTGGGCCGGGCACCGTTTCCGGGCCGGGGACATCGTGACGGTCTGGATCTCGTCGGCCAACCGCGACGAGCGCCAGTTCGACGACCCGGACGTCTTCGATCTGGGGCGTACGCCGAACCGGCACCTGACCTTCGGATTCGGGCCGCACTTCTGCCTGGGCGCGCACCTCGGCCGGGTCGAGATCGCGGCGCTGCTCGACGCGCTGCGCCGGCACGTCGGCGGGATCGGGCCGGACGGCGAACCGCAGCGGCTGTACTCCAACGTGCTGGCCGGCTACAGCCGCCTGCCCGTGGTCCTGGCCGGCGGCGCCTGAACCACCCGGCTCGATGCCGGCGGCGGCGCGGCCGGACCGTCCCGGCGCGCGGTGCCGGCCGGCGTCGGGGATGCTGTGGGTGTGGAGTACGTGTCCAGAGTGCCGCGACCGCCGCTGGACGGGCTGATCGACGACCTCTACTACCTGGACGGTGCGCCGCCGTACGCCCGGCTGACGCTGCCGCCGATGCCGGGGGCGTTGCTCATCGTCAACCTCGGGGCACCGTTCCGCATCCGCGCGGGCACCGACGTCGAGACGGCCGAGTACGCCGACGGCTGCGTGATCACCACGCCCACCCGCGCCTTCGAGTTCGGCTACCCACTCCCCACCCGGTCCGTCGGCGTACACGTCAAGCCGTGGGGGCTGGCGCCGTTCCTGCCGATGCCCGCGGTCGAGCTGTGTGACCGGCCGGTGACGCTGGAGCAGGTCTGGGGCCGGCCCGCCGTTGCCGAGCTGCGGGACCGGCTGGCCACGGCGGACGGACCGCGGCAGATGCTGACGCTGTTCGAGGAGGAGCTGATGCGGCGGCTGTGCGAGACGGCCGGCCTGGGGCTGGTCCGCCACACGAGCAGCGCCATCGCGGCGGCCGGCGGGGCGGTGGCGATCGGCGACCTGACCGTGGCAGCCGGTGTCAGCAGCACTCATCTGGCGCAGCGGTTCAAGCAGCTCATCGGCGTCACGCCGAAGCGGCTGGCCCGTACCTACCGCTTCGCCGCGACCTTGCTCGCGATCGACTTCGCCGAACCGATCGACTGGGGTGGCGTCGCCGGTGGCGCGGGCTA
The DNA here is from genome assembly GCF_018326265.1 of Catellatospora sp. IY07-71. Lineage (GTDB taxonomy): Bacteria > Actinomycetota > Actinomycetes > Mycobacteriales > Micromonosporaceae > Catellatospora. The sequence goes on along the minus strand of NZ_AP023360.1, from coordinate 3,517,225 downwards.
CTTCGACCAGGCCCACTTCGGCCACGAGTTGCGGGCGTTCACCGGGTTCACGCCGACCCGGTACGCCGAAGTCCGGCGGCGGTTCCTGCGCGAACATCCCGGCAGCGTGCTGGACGGCTGGCCGCTGCCGGCCGATTGATTTCTTACAAGAACGGCAGCTCACGGCACGCTAACTTGGGGAAACCCGGAAGCAGAGGAGAACGCCGTGGGCAAGGTGGTCATGTACGGCTCGGTGTCGGTCGACGGCTTCATCGCGGACGACAACGACCGGCCCGGACCGCTGTTCGACTGGCTGACCAGCGGCGACGTCCCGTTGGACGACAGCGGCGTGCTGAAGGTGTCGCAGACGTCCTTCGACTACACCCGGCCGTACTGGGACCAGATCGGGGCGACGGTCGCCGGCCGCCACGTCTTCGACATGACGGACGGCTGGGACGGGAAGCCTCCGGGCGGGGTCGACCACGTGGTCGTCGTGACGCACCGGCCGGCGCCCGAGGACTGGGACCCGCAGGCGCCGTTCCACTTCGTCGACGGCGTCAAGGCAGCCGTGGCCAAGGCGCAGGAGCTGGCGGGCGACCGCCTGGTCGAGGTCGCCGCCGGTGACGTCGGTGGCCAGGCGCTGGCCGCGGGCCTGATCGACGAGGTGCGCATGGACGTCGTACCCGTCGTGTTCGGTTCCGGCAAGCGCTACTTCGGGTCGGTCCACGCGCAGCACCTGCTGGAGGATCCCGACGTGGTGATCCAGGGAAACCGGGTGCTCCACCTGCGCTGTCGCGTGCGCCGTTGACCGAGCCGGCCGACCCCGGCGGGAGCGCGACCGCGCCCTCGACGGTGCAGAGCCGCTATGCCGCGGCCGGTGGCCAGGCGGTGAGCTCCTTGAGCAGCTCGTTCTGGTGAGGCACGAGGTAGAAGTGCCCACCGGTGAAGATCTTGAGGGTGAACCGCCCGGCCGTCCGCGTGTCCCAGCGCCGCATCTGCGACGGCCCGGCCAGCGCATCGTCCTGCCCGCAGAACGCCATGATCGGGCTGCGCAGCCGGGGCTGCGGGTCGTCGCGGTGGCGGTGCAGCATCGCGTAGTCGTGGCGGACCACGGGCAGCACCAGCTCCCGCAGCTCGGGGTCGGCCAGCACCTCGGGAGGCACGCCGCCCAGCTCGCGCAGGTGCGCCACCAGCGCGTCGTCGCCGTCGTCGGCCGGGCCCTGCCGGGGCGCGTCCGGGGCGGCCGACGCGGACACGGCCAGCGCGATCCGGGCGCGGGGCACGAGTGCCTCGATGCGCCGGGCGGCCTCGTAGGCCACGGTCGCGCCCATGCTGTGCCCGAACAGCAGCGTCGGCACGTCCAGCAGCGGGATGAGGGCATCGGCCAGCTCGGCGGCGAGCCCGCTCAGGTCGTCGGCGAACGGCTCGGCGATGCGATCCTCGTGCCCCGGATACTGCGCGGCCAGCACGTCGACGTCGCCGGGCAGTCCGGCCGGCCACGTACGGAAGAAGCTCGCCGCGCCGCCCACGTGCGGGAAGCACACGATCCGCAGGCGGGGCCGGGCGGTGGTCCGGTGACGGCGGAGACTGTTCATCGCAGCAGATACATTCCGAGCAGGCCGATCGTCGTGTCGGCGAGGATGTGGACGGCGAAGACGGCGAGGATGCCGCCGGTGCGGTGCCGGATGACGCCGAGCAGCAGCCCGTAGGCCGCGGACATGCCCACGCCCATCCAGCCGGACGGGAAGCCGCCCCAGTGCGCGACGCCGAACGCCACCGCCTGCACGATGATCGCCGTGGCGGCCCCGGCGAGCGTGGTCAGCTCGGTCTGCAGCACGCCGCGGTAGAGGAACTCCTCGGCGACGGCGTTGACGACGGAGAAGCCGATGACGCCCGCGGCGATGACGGCGACCGGCCGGTCGCCCAGGTTGGCCACGAACGGCGGCACGGGCGGATCGGCCAGCCACGCCCAGGCGGTCAGGGCCGCGGCGCTGAGGACCACGACCGCCAGCACGAGCCAGGGCAGTTCCGGGGTCCATCGGCCGCGGCGCAGCCACGGGGCCACCGGCCGCAGCTCAGGGCGCAGCCGGGCGATGCCGACGCCCGCGGCCATCGCGACCAGCACGGTCGTCGGCCAGGTGAGCAGGCCGGCGGGCAGCAGCCAGGTGCCGGCGGCGGCGCACGCCACGACGAGGTCGACGAGCAGGACGGCGCGCAGCACGGCCGGATCGCGCAGGGCGAGCGCGGCGGCGCTGATGAGCGCGAGCACGCCGGCCAGGGCCGCCCACAGCAGCGGCGCATCGCGGGAGACGGGCAGGCCGACCAGCAACGCCGCGACGGCGACCAGTGCGGCACCACCCCATCGACGGGTGTTGACGCGCGCGGCGGCGGGCGCATCGGTGGTGGTAAGCATCCCCGTCATTGTGTCAAAGGCGAGGCGGTTGCGGGCGCACCGGCACTGTGGCACTCGGCACGCCGCGGACCGCCCTATCGCGACGGAGCTTCGGATCCGGCCCGTGCGGCGCATCGGTAAGCTGTCGCGAGTGCCGCCCGCAGTAGAAGAATCCTCAGTGGACATCGAGTTCCAGCTGCTCGGCCCGCTGCGGGTGTCGCAGCTCGGCGCCGAGATCCCGCTGCCGTCCGTCAAGCACCGGTTGTTGCTGGCCAGCCTGCTGCTGCGGCCGAACGAGGCGGTGGGCGCCGGCGAGCTGCTGACCGTCCTGTGGCCGGACCGGCCGCCCGCCTCCGCGGCGGTGAACCTGCGCACGTACGTGAGCGGGCTGCGTCAGGCGCTGCAGCCGACGGCGCGCGGCCGGGACCGGCTGACCGCCGCGTCCGGCGGCTACCTGCTGCGGGTCGAGCCGGGCGAGCGGGACCTGGACCGGTTCGAGGCGGTGGTGGCGCGGGGCCGGACGGCCCTTTCCGCCGGGCAGCCGCAGCAGGCCGCGGCGGAGCTGGCCGTCGCGGTCGGCATGTGGCGTGGTGCGCCGCTGTCCGACCTGCCGCTGAACTCGCCGCTGGAGAGCCGCGTCCGGGCGCTGGAGGAGCGGCGGCTGCTCGCCGAGGAGGACCATGCCGCGGCGCGGCTGGCGGCGGGGACGACCGCCGCCGACGTGATCGAGCGGCTGCGTGCCGTCGTCGACCAGCATCCGCTGCGGCAGCGGGCGTGGGCCCAGCTGATGACCGCGCTGTATCGCATCGGCGACGTGTCCGGCGCGCTGGACGCCTTCCAGCAAGTCCGGCGGGCGCTGGCCGAGCACACGGGGCTGGATCCGGGGCCCGAGCTGCTCCGGCTGCACGACGACATCCTGCACCACCGTGCCGGCGCCGACGGTGAGCGGCCGCTCGGGCGCCGTCCCACGCAGCTGCCGCGCGCCGTGCCCGGCTTCGTCGGGCGCGAGAGCGAGCTGGCTCAGCTCGACGCTGCCCTGGCCGCCGGTGCGGGCGGGCCGGGCGCGGTGACGATATCGACGATCAGCGGCATGGCGGGCATCGGCAAGACGGCGCTGGCGCTGCGGTGGGCGCACCGGGTGGCCGATCGTTTCCCGGACGGCCAGCTCTACCTGAACCTGCGCGGCTACGACGACGCCGAGGCCGTGGATCCGGCCGAGGCCCTGCACAGCCTCCTGGAGGCGCTCGGCGTGCCGGCCGGGCGCATCCCGGCCACCGCCGACGCCCGCACCGGGCTCTACCGCAGCATGCTGGCGACCCGGCGGATGGTGATCGTGCTGGACAACGCCCGCGACGCCCAGCAGGTGCGCCCGCTGCTGCCCGGCACGGGGCACTGCCTGGTGGTGATCACCAGCCGGGACCAGCTCCACGGCCTGATCGCGGCCGAGCAGGCCCGGCCGCTCACGCTGAACGTGCTGACCGGCGAGGAGTCGCGGCGCATGCTCGGCGCCTGGCTGGGCGCCGAGCGGATCGAGCGGGAGCCGGCGGCGGTCGCGGCCGTCGTCGAGGCGGCCGGGCACCTGCCGCTCGCCCTGTCCATCGTCGCTGCCCGCATCGCGGCCAAGCCCACGTTCCCGCTCGCCGTGTTCGCCGCGGAGCTGGCCGCGGGCGAGGCGCGGCTGGACGCGCTCGCCGACGGCGACGTGCGGCGGGTGTTCTCGTGGTCCTACCACGACCTGAGCGAGCCGGCGGCGTGCCTGTTCCGCCTGCTCGGCCTGCATCCGGGGCCTGACGTCACCGCCGCGGTCGCCGCCGCGCTGACCGGCTGGGACCAGTCCGCGACCAGATCGGCGCTGTACGAGCTGACCCGGCGGCACCTGGTGACCGAGCACCGGCCGGGGCGGTACACGCAGCACGACCTGCTCCGGACCTACGCCCGGGAGCTGGTCGGCTCCGCCGAGCCCGCGGACGTGCGGCGGGAGGCCCTGCATCGCCTGTACGACCACTACCTGCACACCGCTTTCCCGGCGGCGCGGCTGCTGCAGCCGCAGTGGGCGCCGGTCGAGCCGGTGCCGCCGCTGCCGGTCAGCTTCGCCGCACCGGTGGCCGATCATGACGAGGCGCTGGACTGGTACACCGCCGAGCGTGAGGTGCTGATCCGCGTCGTCCGCCAGGCGGCCGACACCGGCTTCGAGCGGTACGCCTGGCAGATCGCCTGGGCGGTGACGGCGTTCCTGGCGCCCCGCGGGCTGTGGCAGGACCAGGCGGCCGCCCAGCGGATCGCGGTGGCCGCCGCGGAGCGGGCCGGTGACCTCAGCGGCCAGGCCATGGCCAACCGGATGCTGGCCCGCGCCGAGATCCGGCTCGGCGGGCACGACGACGCCATGGACCGGCTCGCCGCCGCGCTGCGGCTGTACGAGCAGCTCGGCGACCTCACCGGCCAGGCCCAGACGCTGCACAGCCGCACCGAGCTGGCCTACGAGCGGGGCCGCCCGCAGGAGGCGCTCGCCTACGGGGAGCGGGCGCTGCGGCTGCACCGGCGGGCGGGCACGCCCGCCGGTGAGGGCCGGACCTTGAACGCGATCGGCTACATCCACGCCACCCTCGGCGAGCACCGCCGCGCCATCGAGATCTGCCACGAGGCCCTGGCCATCCAGCAGGAGATCGACGACCGCAACGGCATGGCGGCCACCCTGGACAGCCTGGGCCTGGCCCATGCGGGGCTGGGCGACCACGGCCGGGCCGCGGGCCTCTACGAGCAGTCCATCCGGCTGTTCCGGGAGTCCGCCGACCGCTACCACGAGGCGGAGACGCTGACCCGGCTCGGCGACGTGCGCGCCGCGCTGGGTGAGCACGCCGCCGCCGCCGAGGCCTGGCGGCGCGCGGCGCAGATCTACGACGCTCTCGGCGACAGCGCGGCCGACCGGGCCCGGCAGCGGCTGGACCGCCTCGCCGGTTAGGCGGGCTCGCGCAGGTGCGACACGGTGCCGCGCGACATGAGGCCGAGACCTGTGGCGAACTCGCGCTCGGGCCTCAGCCCCGCCCACTGCGGCGCCGCGTCACAGCAGGTCGCGGCGGCTCAGCTCGGCCGGATAGGCGCTGCCGCAGTCGAAGCCGTCGGCACGGCAGCAGGCGTGCAGTTCGTCCTTGGTCAAGGTTGCTCCTCAGGTCTCACACGAGGTCGGCCATCGCCCGGGTCGGTTGCGCCAGTCGGTCCGATGTGCCCACTGCCGGCGCACGGGCCGCCCAGGCGGTCGGCGCCGGTGCCGGGTAGGCGATCTGCCCTCCTGAGATGCGCAGGACTGCCAGCTCAGCACAGCCGATGGCCTTTCGGCGGACAACCCAACGGATGCGCGGAACTTCTGCGGCGCGCCGTCGGCACTGTCGGCCTGCTCGCCCACTGCCATCCATTGATCGGCACGATCGCCGGACCGGTGCCCGCCGGGAGCGATGTCACGCCATGGTTCCTCGATCCCGCCGGGAGGACCGACGAGCAGCCGTCGCAGACGCTGGCCGGCCGAGCTGCCCACGACCCAGGCCGGGCTGGAGCGGGCGTTCTCCTACTTCGTGGCCGGTGTGCGGCTGGGAACGCTGGCCCAGATGGCGCCTGCGGCCGGCATCGACGTGCAGACCTCGCGCGGCCGACGGCGTATCTGGAGTGCTGACTCGCGGCGGCCGGCGCCTCGGTGGCCGGCAGCGTCGTCGCGCTGGTGCGCCGCCGCCCGCTGAGTTCGGCGGCGTCGGTGGCGGACCTTGCCCTGGCCGGGCTGCTGCTGATCCTGGCGCCGCTGGTGCTGGCGCCGGAGGTGCTCCTCGGCACCTGGATGGCCTACCAGCCCGCGTACACCCTGTCGATCATCATCACGGCCAGCGGCGTGCGCAGCCCGGTGCTGGGGGCCGGCGGGCTGGTGGAGTCGTAGGCGGCGGGTTCCTCCCGCAGCACGCGGACCATGGCGCGCATCTCGGCCAGCACGCGCGAGGCCTCGGCCTCGATCAGCCGCAGCGCGTCGGTGGCGGCCTCGGGTCTGGCCGGTGCGGCGGCCAGGCCCGCCTGGGCGCGGATGGCGATCGCGGACACGTGGTGGGCGACGGTGTCGTGCAGGTCCCGGGCCAGCTGCGCCCGTTCGACCAGGCGCACCTGATCGTGTTCGCGGGTGCGGGCGTGGATCCGGTAGCGGCGGGCCAGCCCGAGTGTCCGTTCCCGGCGTGCCTGGCGCGGGTAGTGACAGACCACCGGGCGACGACGTCACCGGGCAGCCCGGCCGGCCATGTGCGGAAGAAGCTCGCCGCCCCGCCCACGTGCGGGAAGCACACGATCCGCAGGCGGGGCCGGGCGGTGATCCGGTGACGGCGGAAACTGTTCATCGCAGCCGATCGTGTCAAAGGCACGGCGGTCACGGGTGCTCCGGCACCGTGGCGGCCGATATACGGGCAGCGCCCTCGCGCCGGATGTCGCCCCGGTCCCCGCAGCGGTGTGGTGGCCGCGTCCGGAGACCGGGGCGCTCGCTCAGATGAGGCGGCTCAGCGCCGTCCAGGTGTTAGGGCCGGGGATCCCGTCGATCGGGCCGGTGTAGCCGCCCAGCCGGGCCATCCGCTGCAGGGCGGCGTACGTGTTGACGCCCGCGACGCCGTCGACCGGGCCGGTGTAGCCGAAACCGGTCAGCAGCCGCTGCAGTCCCTTCCACGAGTTGACGCCGAGCGCACCGTCGGCGGGGCCGGTGTAGCCGCCGAGCTTGGCCATGCGCTGCATGGCGGCGTAGGTGTTGGTGCCGGGCACGCCGTCGATCGGGCCGGTGTAGCCGAACCCGCGCAGCACGGTCTGGATGCCCTTCCACGAGTTCGGGCCGAGGGCGCCGTCGATCGGGCCGGTGTAGCCGCCCTTCTGCGCCAGCCGCTGCAGGGCCGCGTAGGTGTTGGTGCCGGGCAGGCCGTCGACAGGGCCGGTGTAGCCGTAGCCGCGCATCACGGTCTGCACGCCCTTCCAGGTGTTGACGCCGGGCACCCCGTCGACCGGGCCGAAGTAGCCGCCCGCCTGGCCGATCTCCTGCAGGATGCGCCCCTCCGACGACGTGCTGGGGCCGGGCGCGTAGGTGAGCGGGTTGATGCGCACCCCGTTGGGGTCGATCATGTGCCAGTGCAGGTGCGGGCCGGTGGAGCTGCCCGAGCCGTCGGCGCCGGCGGCGCCGCCGGACCAGCCGACGATGGTGCCGGAGCCGACGGCCGTGCCGTTGGCGAGCCGGAACTGCGACAGGTGCATGTACTGGCTGCGGTATCCCTCGGCGTGGTAGATCGTGACGGTGTGCCCGCCGGTGCCGTTGTAGGGGATGTTCTGGATGGTCCCCGCGCCGCAGGCGGGCAGCGCGGTGCCGACGGCCATGCCGAAATCGATGCCGCCGAGCGAGCCGCGGTTGAGGTGGTCCTGCCAGGTGCCGGTGATCGGGTAGGCGCTGAACGGGTTGTAGATGGACGGGGCGGCGTGCGCGGCGGCGGGCAGCAGCAGGCCGCCGGCCAGCACTCCCCCGCCCACCGCGGCGCCGCGCCACAGCAGGTCGCGGCGGCTCAGCTCGGCCGCGTGGGCGCTGCCGTCGTCGAAGCCGTCGCCGCAGCAGGGCTGGGGTACGTCGTTGCTCATGCGTGCTCCTCAGGGGTCAGACGAGGTTGGCCAGGGCCCGGTAGGTGTTCGGGCCGGGGATGCCGTCGATCGGCCCGGTGTACCCGCCGATCTGGGCGAGCCGCTGCAGGGCGGTATAGGTCCCGGCGCCGGGTGCGCCGTCGATGAGGCCGGCGTAGCCTGAGCCGCGCAGGCACGCCTGCAGGCCTCGCCAGCTGTAGGGGCCGAGGACCCCGTCGGCGGGCCCGGTGTAGCCGCCGAGCTTGGCCATGCGCTGCATGGCGGCATAGGTGGCGGTGCCGGGGATGCCGTCGATGGGTCCGGTGTAGTCGAAGCGGCGCATCACGGTCTGCACGCCCTTCCAGCTGTTGACGCCCATCACGCCGTCGATGGGGCCGGTGTAGCCGCCAGCGGCGGCCAGCGTCTGCAGGGCTTTGTAGGTGTTGGCTGCCGGTGCGCCGTCCAGGGGGCCGGTGTAGCCGTAGCCGCGCAGGACCGTCTGCACGCCCTTCCACGTGTTGACGCCGGGCACGCCGTCGAGGGCGCCGGTGTAGCCGCCGGCCTTGCCGATCCTCTGCAGCACGATGCCGTCGGCGGTCGAGATGGGCCCGGGGCCGCCCGCGGTGACGCTGAGGTAGGTGCGGACGCCGGCGAAGGTGTTCGGCCCGGGTACGCCGTCGATCGGCCCGGTGTAGCCGTAGTCGGCGGCCAGCCGCTGCAGGCCGCTGTAGGTGTTCGGTCCGGGCACGCCGTCGATTGGGCCGTTGTAGTAGCCCTGCGACAGCACGGTCTGGACGCCGCGCCAGCTGGCGGTGCCGAGGATCCCGTCGACGGGGCCGGTGTAGCCGCCGCGCTGGGCCAGCTGCTGCAGCGTCTTGGCATCGGTGGTGGAGATGGTGACCGCGCCGCCGACCTGGGCGAGGTAGTTGCGCAGCCCGGTGTAGGAGTTGGGGCCGAGCACGCCGTCGACAGGGCCGGTGTAGCCGCCACGCTGGGCGAGCAGTTGCAGGCCCTTGTAGGTGTTGAGGCCGGGCACGCCGTCGATGGGGCCGGTGTAGAGGGACAGCTGGGTGAGGTAGGTCTGGATGCCGCGCCAGCTGTTGGGGCCGAGCACCCCGTCCAGGGGGCCGACGTACCCGCCGAGCTGGGCGACGCGCTGCAGGGTGACGCCGTCGGTGAGCGGGATGTCGGGTGTCGGGTCGGGCACCGGGTTGGGCCCGGCGGGCGGCAGGGTGGCGCTGCCGAAGGCGTCGGGCTTGGCGACGTTCATGTCGACGGCGATGCCCTTGACGGACCCGGTGCTGCTGAACTGGTGGATGGCCCAGGTGGGGTAGGCGCTGCCGATCCGGGGGCTGCCGGCGGGCATGCCGTAGTCGGCGATCCACAGTTTGGCGCCGGTGGCCTGGGTCTGCGTCCAGGTGCGTGAGGTGAGCAGCGCGGAGTAGGTGTACAGGAACGGGGTGGCGCCGAGGCCGGACTTGACGGCGTTGATGAACGCGGCGGTCTGTGCGTCGGTCCAGACGGGACTGCCGTCGACGCCCTCGACGTCGATCATCAGCGGGTCGCCGGGCCGGTAGTCGTGCAGGTGGGACAGGAAGTAGGCCGCGTCGCCGGAGGCGGTGCCCCAGCCGGTCATCCAGTAGTGCCCGACCAGGAAGCCGGCGGCGCGGGCGGCGTCGACCTGGCGGGTGTAGTAGGGCGACGTGTAGGGCAGGTGGGTGCCGTCGTTGGAGCCGCCGGACTTGACGACGCAGAACCGGAATCCGGCGCTGCGGGCGGCGAGGAAGTCGAGGTTGGCCTGGCTGGTGCCGACGTCGATGCCGTAGATATAGCTTCCGGCGGGCGGGGCCGGCGCGGGGCCGGGTGCCGGTGTGGTGGTCGGCGGGTGCGACTGGAGCCAGGCGGCCACGCCGCGGATGGTGTTGGGGCCGAGGATCCCGTCGACGGGGCCGGTGTAGCCGCCGTCCTGGGCCAGCGACTGGATCGCCTTATAGGTGTTGGTGCCGGGGATGCCGTCGATCGGTCCGGTGTAGCCGTAGCCGCGGACCGCGGTCTGCACTCCCTTCCAGCTGTTGACGCCCATGACGCCGTCGACGGGCCCGGTGTAGCCGCCGCGCTGGGCGAGGGTCTGCAGCACGCGCTGGTCGTCGGCGGTGAGCACGTAGTCCGACGGGGACGGGTTGTTGCCCGGCCCGGGAGTGCCCACGTCGGCCATGCGGGAGCCGACGTTGTCCAGCGTCCAGCCGAGGTAGCGCAGCCCGGACAGGGAGGTGTACCTGGGCACCGACTGGGTGCCGATGCAGTAGCCGCCGGGGGCGAAGTCCTCGCCGCCGGACAGCTTCGACGACGCCATCAGGCAGCGGGTGCCGCCGCCGTCGAGGTCGAGGGCGACGTGGCCGGGGTCGGGCGCGCCGTAGTTCGCCCACCAGTGGAACGCGCCGCGCGGTGCCGCCGACCAGTCCGGGTGGTCGGCGCCGGAGGCCAGATACGCCTGGTAGGCGGTGCTGGCCGAGCTGCTCAGGGCGCAGGCGCGGAACATCAGCGCCTGGCACATGCCGTTCCAGTTGTAGCCGTTGTAGAAGCCGCCGCCCCCGGCGGTGGTGACGTTCTGCCGGGCCCACTGCTCGGCACCGGCGACGGTCCTGGTCATCGGGCCTCCCCTCTGATCACGCTGACGCGCGCCGAGGCGAGGATCGTCTCGGCGCCGACCAGCTGCGCCCGCAGGACCGGCTGGGCCCCGGTAGCCGCGGTCGGCACCGCGCCCCGGCGCAGCCACGGATCCAGCGCCACGATGCCCGAGCCGTCGGTGTCCAGGTCGAGGTAGCCGAGGCGGCTGACCGCCTTGCGCTGCGCCCCGGCGGCGAACCACACGCTGCGGTCGACGGTGTGGAACGCGCTGATGCTGAAGCGCACACGCCGTCCGGCCAGCGGCTGCCCGCCCTCGGTCAGCAGGAACAGCACACCGGACACGCCCGCCCCGGCCGGGGCGTCCGGTGCGGCGATGGGCCACCGGTAGTGCCCGGAAAGGAACCTGCCGCCCACGGCCCGGCCGGCCGCGGACTCGCCGGCCTGCGCGCTGGTGCCGGTGGCGAGGATGAGCCCCGGCACCGCCGCGCATGCCCCGGCGAGCAGAGTGCGGCGGGAGACAATACGTGCACGGCCTTCGATCGGATAAACCATCTAACCTCCTTAGATTCGCATGGATCACTGCCGACTCAGCACAGCCGACGGCGCGTGCGCGGACAACCCAACGGATGCGCGGATCTTCGGCGCGCCGTGCCGGCACTGTCGGCTCCCCCGCCGCTGACGTACATTGATCGGCACGATCGCCGGACCGGTGCCCGCCGGGGGCGATGTCACGCCATGGTTCCTCGATCCCGCCGGGAGGACCGATGAGCAGTCGCCGCAGACGCTGGCCGGCCGAGCTGCCCACCACCCAGGCCGGGCTGGAGCGGGCGTTCTCCTACTTCGTGGCCGGGGTCCGGCTGGGCACGCTCGCGCAGATGGTGCCCGCGGTGGGCATCGGCGTGCAGACGTCGCCGCGGCCGGCCGCGTACCTGGTGTGCTGGCTCGCGGCGGCCGTCGCCTCGGTGGCGGGCAGCGTGGTCGCGCTGGTGCGCCGCCGCCCGCTGGGTACGGCGGCGTCCGTGGCCGACCTCGCCCTGGCCGGGCTGCTGCTGATCCTGGCCCCGCTGGTGCTGGCGCCGGAGGTGCTCTTCGGCACCTGGATGGCCTACCAGCCCGCGTACGCCCTGTCGATCATCATCACGGCCAGCGGCGTCCGCAGCCCGGTGCTGTGGGCCGGCGGGCTGGGCGGCCTGATCGCCTCCTATGTGGTCTACCTCGGCGGGGACCTCAGCGGGCCGGTGACACCGACCGCGATCGGCAACATCCTCACCTACGTGGTGTACGGGCTGGTCTGCCGGATGTTCTTCGGCTACACCCGCCGCATCGCCGCCGACGCCGACGCGTCCCGGGCCCACGCGGCGGAACTGGCCCGCCGCGAGGAGGAGCGGCGCGCGCAGGTCGTGATGCACAACGGCGTGGCCGTGATGCGGCTGCTCACCGAGTCCGGCACGGACACCTCGCGCTCGGCGCTGATCGACCTGGCCGAGGCCGAGCTGCAGCGGATGCGCTCCTACCTGCGCGGTCGCTCCCCGGACGGGCCGGAGCCGGGCGACGCCGCGACCGTCGCGCTGGCACCGGTCGTCGAGCGGGTCTGCGGCCGGTTCCCCGACCTGCCCCTGGACGCGCTGCTCGACCTGGGCGCCGAGGTGCGGGTGCCCGCCGGGCACGCCGACGCGCTCGAACGCGCGCTGGAGAGCCTGCTGATCAACGTACGTGTCCACGCCCGCGCGTACTCCGTCGTGGTCCACCTCGACCACGGCCCGGACGGCTGGACGCTGACCGTCCGCGACGACGGCGTGGGGTTCGATCCGGCCGCCACCGGCGTCGGGCTGCGCGAGGTCGTCATCGGCGAGCTGGCACGGCACGGCATGCGCGTCGAGGTCGAATCGGCCCTCGGCGACGGCACGACCGTGACGGTCACCGGCGGTCCCGCCGCGGCGCCGGGCCGCTCGCCGCGCGACGACCTGGTGGAGGCCGAGTGAGGCCCGCCGTCGCCGTGGTGGACGACGCGTCGCTCATCCGCGACTCGATCGGCCTGCTCATGCCCGGGCTCGACGTCGTCTTCGCCGCCGCGACGGTCGAGGAGGCGGTGCGCGCCCGGCCGCGGGCCGACCTCGTCGTGCTGGACCTGCATCTGACCAACGTGGACCAGCCGCCGGGCGTACGCCAGGGGATCGCGGCGATCCGCGCGCTGACCGCCTGCGGCTACCGGGTCTGCGTCTACACCCAGGAGGAGCGGCGTTTCGTGCTGGCCGCGTGCATCGCGGCCGGTGCGGCCGGGGTCGCCGCGAAGGCGCTGCCCACCGCCCGCGCCGAGCAGCTGTTCCTTGAGGTCGCCGGCGGCGGCACCGTCGTCCCGCAGCCGGTCGTGGGGATCCTGGAGGTGCTGGTCCGGCGTGACTGCATCACCCTGCTCAGCGAGCGTCAGCGCCAGCTGCTGCACGGCCGCGCCCGCGGGCTGAGCTACGCCCAGCTGGCCAAGCGGCTGTATGTCAGCGAGTCCACGCTGCGCGGCTACTGGCTGGATTTGACCCGGTCGCTGTCGGAGTCGCTGCGCAACCTGACACCCGGCGAGATAGAGCACACGCTGGGGCTGGCCCCGGGGGATCTGCTGGAGTTCTGGTCCAGCGAGACGACGGACACGGCGCACTGGTGGCGGACCGGAGCCGGCACCCAGCACCCCCTATGACGAGGGTATGCGGCGCAGCCAGGACGCGGCCGTGGCGCGCACCACGTGCGGCGTGCGCTGGTGCGCGCAGACGCCGGCGAGCAGGCGGCTGTGGCGTTCGGTGCCGATGCCGAAGGTGATCCCGTGCAGGATGGATCCGTTGGTGGTGTTGGGGTTCTGCTGCCAGGCCGCGAGCTGGACCGCGAGGATCTGCTCCCAGATCCGCTCGGGGAAGCGCCCGGCGCAGAACGGCGTGGCCCAGGCCGCGGCCTCCCGCGCGGTCTCGGTGGCGCCGCGTTTGGTGAGCAGGTCGTGGATCAGCGGCCGGTGGGTGTCGACGCCGAGCAGGGTGAGCGTACGCAGGGCGCTGGTGAGCGGATAGGTGCCGTGCCGCCGCGTGAGGTCGACCTTGACCTCCTCCAGGAGCGTCTGCGTGAACGGGATCCGGAACGGCGTCGCGCCGATGAGCATGGCCGCCGCGAAGTTGCGGTCCGGGTCGGTCAGGAACAGCGCCTCCTCGACCAGGGCCGCCAGCATCGCGTCGACGTCGCCGGGCTGCGGGGTGAGTCGGCCGTGCACTCCGGTGGCGATCCGGGCGCTGGTGGTCTGGGCCGTGGTCAGCTCGGTCAGGCGGCGGCTGATCCATACGTGGTGGGCGAGCGAGGCGGCGGGCAGCCGACGGGAGACGGCGCCGGCGTGGGCGGGCTGCCGGGCGAGGCGGCGGCCCGCCTCGACGGCGAGGGCGAGCACGGCGCCGCTGGTCGCGGGGTCGTTCATCAGCGCGGTGACGGACGTCAGCAGCCGCGCGGACTCCTCCCGGCGCGTGCTGAGGTGCCGGACCATCTGGATGGCCGCCTGCAGCGCCCCTTCCAGCGCGCGTTCGCCGTCGGGGTGGCGCAGCTGCTGCAGCACGTACCGGCCGGCGGCCGGGTCCTGGGTGTGGCCGAGCAGCGACAGCGGCTCGACGATCAGCAGTGACGTGGGGTCGCGCGCGTGCGCGATGCAGCGGGCCACGGCGTCGGGGCCTGCGGCGGGATGCCTGATGAGGCGGCTCATCGCCGTCTGGCGCTGCAGCCACTCGTGGCCGACCGCCTCGACCATCTCGTCGAGGAGCCGGTCGGCGAGGTCTCCCCACAGTTTCGGGGGGTAGAGCTCGAGTCCGGGGCGGGCGGCGACGATCTCGGTCAGCGCGCTCCAGTCCGCCCCGGTCAGCGTGTCCGCCATGGTGACGCGGTCGAGCAGCTCGAACAGCCGGGCGCGGTCGCGATCGGGGTCGCTGTCGTGGCTGGTACGCAACGACGCCCCGTCCGCCGCGGAGTGCATCATCGCGTCGGCGACCGCCACCAGTGAGCCGGGGGCGAGGCCGAGCAGCTGCTCGTACCGGCGGATCGCGTCGCGGGTGGGCAGCAGCTCGCCGGTCTCCCAGCGGGTGACCTGTGACGGCGCGAGCGGCTGGCCGGCCCGGGGCGTGAAGGCGCGTGCGAAGGTGCGGCCCGAGTGCAGTGCCTCGTCCGGGCCGTGTTTGCGGTTCACCCGCAGCAGCCAGCCGATGTGGCGGGTCGCGGTCGCCGTGCTCACGAGGCGAGGATGCGGCATTCATCAATGGCCGTCAACAGGCACTCGTCGATGTCACAAGGTGTTCACGCCGGCCCGCGTTGCATGAGAACGCCCGGCTGCAACGCCGGTCCGGCCCGGGTCCCGGCGGCCGCAGACTGTGGGCGGCACCGCGCCAGGTCATCCCACAGCAGAAGGGACAGTGAACACTCGTATGTTCAGACCGGTCAGGAATTGGAGGGCCAGGACGCTGGCGGTGATCGCCGCCGTCGTGGCCCTGGTCGCCGTGAGCGCCTCGCCCGCGGCCGCGTACCCGGGTTCCGACCTCACCAACAAGGGTCTGGCCGTCTACCGGCAGGGCAGCGGCTCCAGCCCGACGCAGCTCACCGTGAACCAGTACATCTGGAACGACGTGGTGTTCAAGAACTCGGCCACGGGCGAGGTGTACAGCGTGACCAAGCTCTGGCTGGTCGTGCAGAGCGACGGCAACCTGGTGCTGTACAAGCACCCGTCCGGCGGCTCGACCCAGGTCTGCTGGGCGGTCAACGTGTACCAGGCCAACGCCCCGAGCCCGAAGCTGGTCTACACCTCCACCGGCCGGGCCCAGCTCTGGTGGGGCAACACGCTCAAGTGGCAGAGCGGTGCGTACGACGGAACCTCGATCGACATCAGCGGCCGCACCGGCCAGCTCTACATCGGTTACCAGGCGATCTCGTCGGCCTGCTACTGACCCGCGCGGCTTCCGTGCCCTGCGGGGCGCGGAAGCCGCCGTCCGCGCCCGACGGCCCCGTTGACGGTATTCCAGGAAACCCAGACGGGCGATCTGCCATCTGATGTACTCCGTACAGGGGCAGCGGGGCCGTTCGGACTGGATCGGCCGGATCGGCACGGGGGTCCTGGAATGCGGCGGTTGCGGCTAGGCGGCGTGGTTCTCTCGCTCGTGCTCACGGCCTCCGCCGGAGCCTGCGGCCAGGCGATCTCCGAGCCGCAGCGGTGGACGGCGGCGCCGACGGCGCCCGCCTACGCCACGGCGCTCGACGCGCAGATCCAGAAGATCATGAAGGACATGAGCGTCCCCGGCGCGGTCGTGATGATCACCTCGCCGCAGCAGGGCGACTGGACCAAGACCTTCGGCACCCAGACGGTCGGCGGCGGCGCGCCCGTGGCCGTCGGCGACCACTTCCGCATCGGCTCGAACACCAAGACGATGACCGGCACGGTGCTCCTGCAGCTGGCACAGGAAGGCAAGATCGGCCTCGACGACCCAGTGTCGAAGTACCAGCCCGAGGTGCCGAACGGCGACCAGATCACGATCACCCAGCTGCTGGACATGCGCAGCGGGCTCTACAACTACTCCGAGGACGAGCAGTTCAACGCCCGGCTCGACAACGATCCCGGATACGTCTGGAAGCCCGCCGAGCTGCTCGCCATCGCCTTCGCCAAGCCGCCGTACTTCCCGCCGGGCACCGCGTTCCACTACTCCAACACCAACCTCATCCTGGCCGGCCTCATCATCGAGCAGCTCACCGGCGGCACGCTGCAGCAGGCGTTCCAGCAGCGCATCTTCGGCCCGCTCGGCCTGAGCCGGACGCAGCTGCCCGAGGCGGCCGACGCCGGCATCCCCGCGCCGCACCCGCAGGGCTACATGTTCGGCACGAACGTGAGCACGCTGGCCAACCCGGCGCTGCCCCCGGCCGAGCAGGCCGCCGCGGCCAAGGGCGAGCTGAAGCCCAGGGACGTCACCGACAGCAACCCGTCGTGGGCGTGGGCGGCCGGTGGCGCCATCTCCACGGCGCCGGACCTGACCCGGTACGTCACGGCGCTGGTGGGCGGCGGCCTGCTCGACCCGGCCATGCAGAAGACGCGGCTGGACAGCATCAAGCCGATCCCGACCCCGGACAACGCCGACGTCGGCTACGGGCTGGCGATCGTGAAGTTCGGGCCGCTGTACGGCCACGACGGCCAGATCCCCGGTTTCAACTCCTTCATGGCGCACGACCCGGCCACGAGGAACTCGGTGATCGTGCTGACGTCCCTGTTCGCCGGCCCGGGCGGCCAGCAGCCCGCCAACGCGATCGCCATGGCGATCATGCAGGCGCTGTACGGGCGATCGCTGGTCCCGACCCCGTCGCCCACCCGATGACGCGGGCATGACCGACTGGGACGGGACCGGGTACGCCCACGTCAGCGGCCTGCAGCGGGCGATGGCGACGGCCTGTCTGGAGTCCGTCACGGTCACCGGCGACGAGCGGGTCCTGGACGTGGGCTGCGGCGACGGGTACGTGACCCGGTGGATCGCGTCACGGCTGCCTGCCGGGTCCGTGCTCGGCGTGGATCCCTCACCACGGATGATCGAGGCGGCGCGTGCTGCCGACGACCGGCAGGCGAACGTGTCGTTCCAGGTCGGCGACGTCACCACGATGGCGTTCGGGCCGGACTTCGACCTGGTGGTCTCGTTCAACGCGCTGCACTGGGTGGCCGACCAGCAGGCCGCCTACCGCAACATCGCGGCGGCGCTCGCACCCGGCGGGCGGGTGCTCGTGCAGTTCGTCTGCCGCGGCCCGCGGCCGAGCGTCGAGCACGTCGCGATGGAGGTGACCCGCGATCCGCGCTGGGCGCCCGTGTTCGGCGGCTTCACGCCGCCGTACGTGCACATCGACCCGGAGGACCTCGCCGGGATCGCGCGCGGCGCCGGTCTCGAGGTCACCGAGCAGTCGGTCGTCGACCGGGAATGGGACTTCGGCTCGCGCGAGCAGTTCGCGCAGTGGTGCACGGTCGGGTTCTCCGGCTGGACCTCGCGACTGCCGGCGGGTGACGTGCAGGCGTTCGTGGACGCGGTCGTCGACGGGTACCAGGCGGTCGTCGGCCGTCCTGGGCTGTTCCGGTTCCTGCAGTTGCGGGCCGGGCTGCGCGCGGGGCCCGCATAGGCGCGGCGATCCCACCCGGGTCGCATCCCGGGTGGGCCGCCGGCCGTTCGTCATCGCGGCGTCTGTTGCGAGTCGGCCGTCATCAGCTCGGCCTCGGACAGCCGCCGGGTGTCGGCCAGCGGGCCGAAGATGATCCACTCGGGTGCGTCCGCGACGAGCGCCGGGCCGCGCAGGACCGGTTCCGGTTCCACCCGGACCGGCTCGGCGGGGACGGCGGAGTCGAGGTCCGGCTCGCCGTACGGGTGGTGCTCGGCCAAGCCGCCCGCGAGCGCCGGGGCGGGCCCCGGCAGACGGCCGGAGGCCGCCTCCCAGGACCGCCCGAGCGCCTCGAACACCGAGATGATGCCGCGATGCCGCAGCATCACCTCGGTGACCTGGACCTCGAAGCTGATCCGCAGATCGAACACCTCGGGGTCCGGGGTCTCGGCGACCTCGTATTCGGCCAGGCAGGCCAGCGGCACGTCGATCAGCGCGCCGGCGTTGTCCAGCCGGATCCGTTCCGCGGTCACCTGCAGCCGGAACGAGCCGTCGGCCGGCCCCGGGGTCTCAGACACTGTTGGCGATGGTGTCGATGATCTCGGCGAGCTCGACCTCCTCGAGCCCCTCCCCGGCGCGCGAGGGCAGGTAGATGGTGTTGTTCCAGTCCGCGGCGATCACGTTCCACGGGTTGGTGTCCGGCGCGAACAGCAGCAGCCGCTTGGCGGCGTTCTCCATCACGGCCTGCTGGCTCGTCGCGTACCCCCACATCTCGAACAGGTCGTCCATGGACGAGGGCAGGCCCGCCGGGTACGTACGGGCCGAGGCGCCCGTGCCGAGGGGGTGGGCCGAGGCGTCGGTGAACATCGCGATGACGTGGCGGCGGCGGTCCAGGCCGCGCTCCCACTCGGACTTGATCGCCACGGCCAGCGCCTCCAGGCCGGACTCGGGCTCGTCGCCGCCGCCGGAGGCCCGCTGCCGCCGGATGAACGCCTCGAACTCGTCGATCTGGTCCGGGATGTTCCAGAAGCTAGACGCCTCGATCGCGTCGGCGGCGTTGTCGGCGAAGTCCCGGTAGGTGATGACCCGCAGCCGGAGCTGGCTGATGGCCTTGCCCTTGGCGTGCATGGCCTCCTCGAGGCGCTTGTGGAAGGACAGGGCGCCGTCCTTGACGGTGCCGAGCACCGGCGTCATGCTCCCCGTGACGTCGATGCAGAAGACGATGTCCACGGCGTAGGACAGCGTGGCGTCGTAGTCGTTGTTGGACACGGTTCTCCTCCTTGTATCGGGTTGATGGGTGGTCGGCGGGCTAGCCGCCCATGTTGATCCGCAGACGGCCGACCTGTTCTCGGCGCGGTGGCGGGGGCACGCGTTCATCACGTCGCGGCGCGTCCACCGGCCGCAGCAGGGAGTCGTCGGCGAGTGCGGCCTGGACGCCGTCGAGCGAGGGGCGGTCGCCGGGCCGCAGCGCGGTCATCCGCCGCATCAGCTCGATCAGAGCGGGGCTGAGGCGCGTGTCGAACTGCAGCGGCTCGCCCAGCCTGATCGCGTCCGCGGCGGCGCCGAACCGGGTGGCGTCATAGCCCGGCAGCACGCCGGTGAGATAGACGTGGATGACCAGCGCCAGGGTGAAGACGTCGGCCGCGGTGGTCAGATCGGCCGCCTTGGTCGACCCGTCCTGCTTGACGTAGCTGAGCCACTCGGGCGCGCCGTACCGCTGGTCGCCGACGATCTGGTCGGGCGGCGGCGGGGTGCCCGACGGGTAGGAGTCGTCGAAGTCGATCACCTTGGCGAGGTAGTGGTCGGTGTCCGGGGCGCGCTGCAGGAGCACGTTCTCGGGCTTGAGATCGCCGTGCACGATCCCGGCCCGGTGCAGCTGCCGCACGCTCTGGCACAGGGTGCGGATCGCCACGGCGACCTGCCGCACCGGGAGGCCGCCCAGATGCCGCAGGCTCAGCGCCTCCACCCGCTCGGTCACCTTGTAGTACGTCGTGTCCTCGCGGAAGAACTCGACGGCGGAGACCAGGTTGCCGCCCTTGGCCCGGGTCGGGTTGATCAACTGGTTGACCTCGCGGTGCCGCTTCTCGAAGCCCAGGCACTCGTCGCGGCGGGCCTGCTTGCTCGCCGGGCTGCCCATGGACGACGCGGTCGGCCACTTCGGGTCGAGGAACTGCTTGATGAAGTACTTGCCCCCGGACTTCTCGGCGAACGCCCAGACGCACCGGCCGCCGCCGCTGGTCGTCGGGTCCGAGACGATCCGGTATCCCTTGATCTCGTCGCCCTTCTTCACCACCGGGCTCCCGTCTGCTCAGGCGCCGGTGACCGGGGCACGGTCAGGTCCTCGGTCGGCCAGTTGAAGTAGCGCAGGTAGTTGCGCCGATAGATCTCCCAGGACCGGCGGCGTGCCGCGACGAACTCGGTCCGGCCGGCCACGGTGTCGAACATGTCGGCGTGCTCGTGGGTGAGCCGCCGCAGCCGTTCCCGGTACGCCTCCTGGAGCTGCGCGAAGGAGCCGAAGCCGACGGCGACCGCGACGACGGAGGCGTCGTCGCTGGTGTAGCCGCGGACCCGGGTGGTCAGGCGCTGCGCCCACTCCCCCGCGTCGGCGGCGCGGTCCAGCTCGCTGAGCAGCACGTGCTCGAACATGGCCGGAGCGGTCACGTAGCCGAAGAACCCGTCGGTGGCGCAGACCAGCACGCACGGCGTGGGCAGCCCCGCGAACACCCGGCGGTGGATGGTGCTGTCGCCGCTGGCGCTGACCACGTTGGTCATCGGCTGGTCGGCGATGAGCAGCTCCAGCACGTCCTCGACGTCGCTGTCGTCCTTGCTGAGCTGCTGCAGGCCGAGGTCCGCGGTGAGCAGGTAGCACCGGGAGTCACCGGCCCAGGAGGCGGTGGCGGTGAGCCCGCCGTCGGCCTCCTGGTAGTCGATGACGGCCAGTGTGGTCGGGAAGTCCCGCCGCATGGTGCCGACGATCTTGTTCCGCGCCGCGGTGCGCGCCCCGCCGAGCGTCTCGGCGAGCCGCTGCGGCAGCGTCGGCTCGGCCTGCCCCTCGGCCAGGCCGGCGAACCAGGACTGGACCGTGAGGTGGGCGAGCCGGGACGCGACGAACGCGTGGCTGAGCCGGCGCCCGTCCGCCGCCCGGCCCGCGTGCCGCGCCCCCGCGCCGCCGAGCCCGTCGTAGACCCCCAGCACCCCGCGCCCGGACGGGGCGTGGTGCATGAACGTCGGTTCGGCGTCCTCGCCGAGCCCGGGGCGTTTGGGCACCCAGGCGGCCACCGCGATCAGCTCCCGGACCGCCACGTGCCAGGCGGCCAGGCGCGGCTCGTCCTCGGCGGGATCACACGTCGCCTCGATCAGCATCGCTTCCTCGTTTCAGGAGACGATCGTCGCGTCGCCGAAAATGGTGTAGAGAGAGCGTGTCTTGCTGGTCTTGGAGTCCCGCCCGCTGCAGGTGATGCGCAGCCGGACCACCCCGGTCAGGTCGACCTCGACCTTCTTGGGACTGCCGATGGACACCACGTGGGGCTTGCCGATGGCGTTGCCGTTCTGGTTGTAGAAGACGAACTCACCGATCGCGCCGAACGCGTTCGACTGATCATCCGAGATGCCCAGCGTGGCCTTGAAGGTGTGGAAGCCGGCCACGTTCCACTCGGTGTAGTCCTCGTTGGGCCGCTCGCAGGACACCCGGACACTCCGCTGGTAGAGGGTGGCCGACATGGAGTACGCGCCGGTCTGTGTGTAGCCCGCCAGAGCGCGCCTCTCGTCGAGGAAGACGGTCATCCCGGGAACGACCGTGCCGGACGGGTCAGGTTCCGCGGTGGGAGCCTCATCTGTGGGGGACGGCTCGGTCTCGGCCGTCGGGCTGGGCTCGGGAGTCGGGCTCGGCTCCAGGGTCGGGCTGGGGGCAGGCGGCTCGGGCGAGAAGGCCGCCGGGGATGCCGAGGGCTCTGCGGTCCCGCCCGCGCCCGCGCTGACCGCCGCGAAGGCGGCGCCGAACCCCATCAGCACGGACACGACGGTGAGGCCCACGGTCGCGGTGAACAGCTGGGCGACCAGCGGCCTGCCCTCGCCCTGCCGGTTGCCCTGACCGAAGTACTGGTTCTGCTTCAGGTAGGCGACCCGGCGCGAGAGCCCGTACGCGCCGGCTCCGAAGGCGACGGCCAGCAGCAGCGCGACCACCACCAGCGGAAGCGGCGGGAACACGAACACGGCGACCAGTCCGACGAGGACGGCGACCAGCAGGGTGATCGCGATCGGCGTGCTGAACCTATTGGTACCAGCCATGGGAAGCTCTTTCTCGTGGAGGGAGCACGGCGGCACCGGCCGGTGGGGGCTGGTCCTGGTGCCGCTGCTATCTGACGGACAGGCGCCTCACCGGCCGTGGTAGGAGAAGGCCGCCCACACCCGGACCGACGCCAGGTCGGCCGACGCGACCGGCGGCAGCGCCTGCAGCGCCGCCGGCTCCTCGCGGTGCGGGTCGAGCATCCAGCGCTGGGCCCGGTGCAACGCCTCGGCGGGGGCCAGGCCCCGCTCGCGCAGGTAGTGGTGGAAGACGGCCATCAGGTATGCCGTTGGCACGTCGTCCACCGGCCAGCGGGAACCGGCCGCCCCGGTGAATCCGGCGGCCAGGAAGGCCGTGGCCAGGGTGATCGACTCGTCGTGACCGGTGGTGGAGACGTCGCTGGCGCAGGCGGCCAGGACGACCAGGCCGCCTGCGGTGCCGGGGGCGCGCCCGGCGGCATGGCGCAGGATGCGGTCCAGCGGGAGCTCGCACCGGCCGGTCAGGTCCGCGGGCTTGGCCAGCCGCAGATACGACTCGGGCAGGCTCTCACCGGCGCGTGCGTGACAGGCGAAGTGCAGCAGTGCCGGGCCCTCACCGGCGGGACCGGGCAGGTGCCGCAGCACATCCTCCGGGCTCGCGTCGTTGAGCAGCAGCGCCTCGGGGTAGAACGCGGCCTGCAGCAGCTCCGCCTCGGCCCGGGCGCCGGGGAGGTCACGGGTCGGGTCGCCCACGAGGATCACCCCGTCGTCCGGCGCCGCCGTGGGACGGCCGGCGACCTCGACCAGCTGGCGGGCCGAGGCCGCATAGGTCAGCTGGACGGATTCGATCGCATAGCGGTGACCGCCGGCGACGGGCCTGCGCGCGGCATGCCACGGGAACACGCCCAGCGTTCCCGTCGGCACCAGGACCACACGGGCGGGCACGCCATCGGGGACGAGACCGAGCTCCTCCAGCAGCGGGCCGAGCGCCGCCGTCCAGGCCCAGTCGCAGACGTCGTCCTGCCAGGGCTCGCTGGGGCGATGCCCTACCGGTAGCACGTCGCGCGAGGCGGATGAGGGCGGGTTGCCCCAGTGGCCCGGTGTGGCCTGGAGTCCGGGCGCGGGCCGGGCACGCATCTCGCCGTCGGCGGTGACGACGAGGATGACCCCGGGCTGACCCTCGTCCCCTGCGAGCAGGTAGGCCAGGGCGGCGGCGCCGATGGAGGTCAGTGCCGCGCCCACCGCCGCCGGGCCGGGCACTTCGCCCAGCTGCCGGGCGGCGGTCGTCTCGCTCAGCGCCTCCAGGATGCGCGACCGGACGTTCAGGGGCAGGCCCCGATCCAGCAGCGCGCCGGCAAGGTCGGCGACGGCCGAGGCGTCCCGCGTCGCCGCCGGCGGCAGGATGCTCCCGACGGCGCCGGCCCGTTCCCACTCCAGCGCCAGGTCGGCCAGCCCGCGGTCACGGAGCAGACCCGGAATCTGCGTGGCCGTGGTCGAGGCGTGCAGGACCAGGCCGCGGCCCAGCTCCACCGCTTCGTACATGGCGGTGAGGTCACCGTCGGCCCAGCACCAGCGGGCCAGCCGGGCCGCGTCGGCGGCGGCGTCGCGCGCGGCCGCGAGCCCGTGCGACGGATTGCTCTGCAGCAGCACGTCCAGGCCACGCGCCCGCAGGCTGTCCAGTCCCAGGCTGAGGGACCGCGCCCGGCCGCTGTCGGTTCCGCCCTGGCGGTGGGCCTCGGCCAGGCCGCCGATGATGTGCGCGGCCTGCGGATGGCCTGCCCGTGGCAGCGCGGCGGACGCCTTCTCCCGGTAGGCGAGGGCCGTGTCCTTGTCGGCCGGCATGCCCTGCGCGGTGTGCCGGGCCTGGTACGCCTGCGCGAGCAGGCTCAGCACGGTGAGGCGCTCCTCCTCGGTGAGCGAGCCGTCCGCCTCCAGCAGGCTGAGCCGCTCGATCGCCCGGTCCGGTGCGTCCGGATCGTGGTTCAGCAGGCCCTCGACCAGGTCCGCCGCGGCCTGCGCCACCCGGGTGAGGGTCATGTCCACGGTGACGGTGGGGCTCCGTCGCCCTGCCCGCCGCATCACGGCGAGCCCTTCGTTGAGCAACGTGGGGTCGCTGTTGGAGGTGCCGAGCGTCATCAGTGCGACGCCGAGGGCGGCGTCGAGCCGTGCGCGCAGGGGGAACTCGGGCGACAGGCTGTTCGTGACGGATCTGAGCGACGTCACCGCCTGGTGCAGCCCCGCCTGGTCCCTGCTCTGGACGGAGTCCTTGAGCCGGGTGATGCTCTGCAGCCCGGCGATGATGTGGCCGTCTGCGGCTCCCCCGGGCAGGCTGCTGTCGTAGATGAGCTGCGCCGCCCGGAGCAGCTCCTGGCCGGCCTCGGCGTCGTCGAGCACGCCCCGGCTCAGCGCCCGGTCGTTGTAGAGCGCGCCGAGCGTGGCCACGACGAAAGGCACGATCGGGTCGTCGGCGGGGATCTCCCGCACCGCGCGGTGCAGTTCCTCGGCGGCGGCGGTGAGGTCGGCGCTGCTGGCGTCGCGCTGGCCCCGCAGCATGAGGATCATGCCGCGCAGGTATCTGTCCTTGCCCGCCTGGGCCGGGCTGACGGAGTCCTCGGCGACGATCTGGTCGGCCAGCCCGATCAGCAGGTCGAGCTGCCCGTCGGCGGCCTGTGCCGCTTCCGCCGAGAGCAGCAGGCCGGCGAACTGGCGGAGGATCTCCTGCCGGGTCTCGTCCTCCCCCAGCGCCTCAAGTGACCGACCGGCCAGCTCGGGAGCCGCCGCGAGCAGCTCCGGAGCACCGGTGGCCTGCCCGAGCTTTCCCACGGCCACCGCGATCTCGGCACGGAGCCGGGCCCGCAGGACGGGGTTGGGTGGCACCAGTTCGAGCAGCCCCTCCAGTTCATGGGCCGTCTCGTTCGCCTGCTCCGGGGTCATCCCCGTGGGGTCCTCCGCGCGGATCGCCGCGCGGATGGTGGCCACGACCGCCTGCTGGTCGACCGGCCCCGTGGCGGCGGCCTCGTTGAGGATCGCCATGGCGGCCAGCAGGTCGGGCTGGCCGTCGAACGCGAACATCTTGAGTACGGCCAGCGCGGGGAGCATCTGCTGCCGGACCGGGGAGTCGGCTGGCGCGTGGTCGGCCAGTTTCCGCAGGTGGGCTTCCGCGCGGGCGGCATCGGCGCGTTTGCGGGGATCCGTCTGGTCCATGGTCATCATCGCCATGATGTAGGCCATGAAGGCGGTGCCGTCGGAGTCCTGCGTGAGCGGGGCCGGGAAGACGCGCTGCATCAGCAGCAACCCGGCGCAGCCCCAGGCGATGTGGGTCTCCTCCGGGGTCAGTCCGGGTCCGGCCAGGCTCTCCTCGAACAGCGGGATCGCCCGGTCGCGGTCCTCGGGTGCGGCGGACTCCGTCGCGTACCGCAGCAGGAGCACCGATCCCAGGCGGAAGGCCGCCCGCCGCCGCGCGTCGCTGCCGGCCGGTGCCGCCAGGTAGCCGGTTTCCGCATTCGCTGTCTGCTCGTCCATCACCGTGCTCTGACGGACAGGCCAGGGTCCGTCAGAGCCGGGCATGCCATGGTTCAAGCGGAGGCGGCGGCTGCCTGCCGACATGATGCAGCGCCTGGAGATGCTGGGCCGGTTCACGCTCGGCAGGCAGGAGAGCCGCATCGACAGCGGTGAGGTGTGGCAACGATGCCTGGCGCCGTTCCTCGACGAGGCCAAGGCGGATCCGGACGGCTTCTTCGGTGAGCTGCGGGAGCTGCTGCGCGGGGAGACGGGCGGCTTCGCGGCCCTTGGCGCCGGGCAGCTGGCCTGGGAGGCCCTCAGCGACGAGTCGCTGACGAACCCGGCGGTGCTCCCCTTCGTCGACGCGGGCATCGACTTCAAGCTCGCGCGCGGCTTCACCCGTTGGGACCTGGCCCCGTACGAGGTGGGGCGGCTCAGCCGGCGGCAGTCCGGCTCCTGATCCGTCAGGCACGCGAAAGGGGCTGCCCGGCCGGGCAGCCCCTTCGTCGGTGCGTGGATCAGTTGGCGGGCGAGACCCGTACGGTGACGTACGAGTTGTCGTGCGCGGCCTTCACCAGGACGATCGTGACGCCGTACGCGGCGCCCTGGTCGCCCGGGTTGCCGGTGCCCGCGACGGTGAACCCGAAGTCCGCGCCGTAGAACGCGGTCGCCGGGGTGCCGTCGGCCTCGACGATCCGGGTGGTGTACGGCACGTTGCCGGCCGACGGGATCACCGCGGACGCGTCGACGTCACGGAAGAAGAACTGGTCCGCTCCGTTGATGACGCGGTGCTCCAGGCCGGGGACCCAGCCCTTCGCGTCGGTGAACGCCGTCACGCCGCGCTGCGCCGGGTAGGCCGTGCAGTACTCGCTGAACGGCTCGCCGGGCGCCTCGAAGCACTCCTTGAACGGGTACGTCTTGCCGAACGTGAACGCGGCGTTCGACGACTGCGGCCGGCTGGGCAGGTTGTCCAGCGTGGACGGGTCCTTCACCGCGGCCTCGCCGGCCCGCCGCAGCGGGTCGAAGTGCGAGTCCACGATGAGCAGGCCGCCCTTGGCGCCGCCGCTGGGCAGCGCCGTGGCGTTGTTGGCGGCGTGGTTGACGTTGCCGAAGGTGGTGTCGCGATACCACACCAGCATGCCCGGAGCGTTGTACTTGATCTTCTCGACCTTCCACGCCCCGTCACGCTGGTACGTGGTGTCGTAGGCGTACTTCAGGCCGTTGTCGAACCCGTCGAAGTTGCGCCACTCGGCCAGGTAGTAGTGCGCCTTGACCGAGGAGCCGGTGTCGATGCGCCAGCCGGGGCCGGTGGTGTCGACCCAGGTGCCGCCGGTCGCCGTCCAGCCGTTGGCGCCGGACTCGACGTCGTCGCTCCAGGTGGTGGCGCCGCCGCCGGTGACCGAGAAGTCGTCGGCGAACCAGCCCTGCTCCTGGAAGGCGGCGTCGGTGGCCAGGCGCAGCCGCACCTGGACCGTCTGGCCCTGGTAGGCGCTCAGGTCGACGTAGTCGTGACGCCAGCCGTGGCTGTCGCCGGTGAGGCCGTAGCGGCGGCCGAACGTGGCCATGTTGCCGTTCGGGTCGGCGTAGCCGTCGTCGGTCGAGACCAGGTTGCCGGCCTCGTCGTACACCTTGAGGTCGGTCCAGGTGGTGCCGCCGTCGGTGGACACCTCGATGAAACCGAAGTCCCAGTCCTGCTCGATGACGTAGTTGTTCCACGTCCAGAACTTCGCGTCGCCCGCGGCCGGCACGGTCACCGTGCGGGCCACCTTGATGTCGGCCCAGTCCTGGTCGGCGCCGGTGTACCACATGTTGGCGCCGCTGTGCGGCTCGGCCAGGACGATCGTCTTCGCCGGAAGGTCGATCTTGATGCCGTCGGCGGTGTGCTTGGGCGTGCGCGAGGTCTGACCCATCTTCACGGTCTTGTCGGCCGCGCCCGGCGCGAAGGTCTCCGGCTCGGCCCAGCCGAGCACCCACTTGTCCCACAGGCCCATGTGCGTCGGCATCGCCTGGAAGATCGGGCCGGTGTGCGAGCCCGACGCCATGAGGTCCCAGAAGTCGACGTCGGAGTCGCCGCCGCCCGAGGTGTCGTACAGGTCCGGCAGGCCGAGGTCGTGGCCGTACTCGTGGGCGAACACGCCCACGCCGGAGTCCTCCGGCTGCACGATGTAGTTCGACACCTTCAGGCCGGTGCCGGGGATGGTGTAGCCGCCCGCGACGGCCGAGGAGTGCGCCCAGATCGCGCCCGTGCCCTGCGCGCCGCCGCCGCCGGACTTGTCCTCACCGGCGTGCACCAGCACCAGGTGGTCGATGACGCCGTCCGGCTCGAAGAAATTGCCGTCGCCGTCGCGGTCGCCCTGGTCCTCGATGTCGTAGTCGGCCCACGGGAAGCTCGGGTTCGACGCGGCCAGCACGTTCACCGCGTCCATCGCCATCTGCTGCGGGCCGAGCGGGTTGTCCGGGTGGCCGTTCATCGACTGGATCGCGCCGGCCTCCCACTCGCCCTCGGCGTTCAGGAAGCAGCGCGACGCGCCGTACCACGCCTCGGAGTGCGGGACGGTGATCCACGGCGTGGCCTCACCGGCGACGGTGTAGGCGCCCTTGGACATCTCCAGGTACATGTTGCGCATGGTCAGGCCGGAGATGTCGATGCCGCGGCGGCCGTCCGGGCCGGTCAGGTCCTTGCGGACCCGCTCGGTGATGCCCTTGGAGGTGTACAGCATCTTGTTGTAGTAGTCCGGCGAGAAGTCCGGCACCCACATGGAGTTGTTGTCCTTGCGAGCCAGCGTCGCCGGGTTCGGGATGCCGTTGTGCAAGGGCCCGTTCTGGACCGTGCCGGGCACGCAGGTGCGGTCGTCGATGCTGACGGGCACCATCGAGCCGGTGAAGTCGTCGTTGGCGGAGGTGCTGTACTCCACCAGGATGGTGAGCAGCTTCGCGGTCTGGGTGGTGGGCGCCTTCTTGTACCGGCGCGGGCTGCCGCCCTGCCGGATCGACTTGGCCTCCAGCTTCGCCAGCTCGCGCGCGGTGAGCGGGTTGCCCTTGCCGTGCTTGCGGTCGAACGCCTTGGCCCTGTCGACGACGGATCCGTAGACGCCGCCCTTGCCCTTGACCTCCTTGCCCTCGGTGTCGTGCTGGACCGCGGGCTCGGCGTAGTTGATGTAGAACTCGCTCGGGCTGATCACCGCGCTGGGGGCGGCGACGGCGCTCGCCGCCGCCGGGGCGTAGAGCCCGGCCGCGGCCAGTGCCAGCGCGGGCACACCGGCGAGTAGCCGGCGCCGCCGTCGCGCGTGGTCGGCGTGCTTCATGACACTCCGTTCCTCGGGGGTCGGCCCTGCGGCGCGGAGCACCGCGGGGCGTTTCGGAAGCCGCGGGGCACGCGTCACCCGCAGGTGAGCTGCGTGCCCCGTTCCGTCGTGGTCCCACGCGGCCGATGGAGGTTGCCGGCACACGTGAAGAAACCACTTCACAATCCCAAATGGAGAGTCGTTCCTGCACAGCCTGATGGATCCAGCTATTCGGCCGATCAACCGATTGCGCCGATGTCACGGAAGCGGCTCACGCATCGTCCGATCAGCCGAAGGCATCCATGTCACGGCGGCTGCGGCACCGGTGACCGGCGAGCCTCGCGATCACCCGGCCGTAACCGGCGCTCGGGTAACGGCCGGGGTGAAACCGGACAGGCCGGCTGTGAAACCGCGGTGTAGGCGCCGTGGAACCGGGGCGGTGGACGGTGTTCCCTGACCGGTTTCGACGCCGGTCGCGAGGGAGCGAAGATGAAGCACATTCCCGCGGTCCACGCGGAGGGCCTGGTGAAGTCGTTCGGTGACTTCCGTGCCGTCGACGGGGTCGACCTGCACGTCGAGCAGGGCGAGATCTACGGCGTGCTCGGCCCGAACGGCGCAGGCAAGACGACCATGCTCAAGATGCTGGCCACCCTGCTGCCCATCGACGGGGGCCGGGCCGAGATCTTCGGCGTGGACGTGCGCCGGGACCCGCACCGCACCCGGCAGCTGCTCGGGGTGACCGGGCAGTACGCGTCCGTGGACGAGAACCTGACCGCCAACGAGAACCTGTGGCTGTTCGGCCGCCTGCAGGGCGTGTCGAGCAAGACGTCCCGCGCCACCGCGGCGCGGCTGCTGGAGCAGTTCGGCCTCCAGGAGGCGGCGGACAAGCCGATCTCGCAGTTCAGCGGAGGCATGCGGCGGCGGCTGGACCTGGCCGCCAGCCTGATCACCCGCCCGCCGCTGATCTTCCTGGACGAGCCGACCACCGGCCTGGACCCGCGCACCCGGGGCCAGATGTGGGACACCATCCGCGAGCTGGTCGCGGGCGGCTGCACGGTCCTGCTGACCACGCAGTACCTGGACGAGGCCGACCAGCTGGCCGGCCGGATCGCGGTCATCGACCGGGGCCGCAAGGTCGCCGAGGGCACCCCAGACGAGCTGAAGGCGTCGGTGGGCAACTCGACGCTGCGGCTGCGGCTGACCGAGCCCGCCGACCAGCCCGTCGCGGCGCAGGTCGTACGCCGCCTGCTCGGCGAGGACCCTGTCCTCAGCCCCGAGTCGGGGCGGCTGAACGTGGCGCTCGACGCCGCGGACCGGGCCGCGGACGTGCTCATCAGCCTGCGCGAGGCGGGTGTCGGCGTCACCTCGGTGAGCGTCGACGCGCCGACCCTCGACGAGGTGTTCCTGGCGCTCACCGGGCACGGCACCGGCGAGGGCGCCGACCTCTCCGCGACCGCGGACGATCGTGAACTTGAGGTGACCCGATGACCATGCAGATGACCAGGCCAATGCCGGTGGCGGCACCGAAGCGGCTGACCGCGGCCGACGTCGCCGCGCGCACGACCCCGCACAACAGCGTCGGGCAGACGCTGAGCCAGACGATGTCGATGGCGTGGCGGGCGACGAAGAAGATGCGCCGCAACCCCGAGCAGTTCTTCGACGTCACCATCCAGCCGCTGCTGTTCACGGCGATGTTCGCGTACCTGCTCGGCGGCGGCCTGTCCGGCAGCGTGCAGGCGTACCTGCCGCTGGTGATCCCGGGCATCCTGGCGCAGACCGCGCTGACCGCGTGCATGGCCACCGGCGTGCAGCTGCGCGAGGACATGGAGAAGGGGGTGTTCGACCGGTTCAAGTCGCTGCCGATGGCCCGGATCGCGCCGCTGGCCGGTCCGATGGTCGCCGACCTGCTGCGGTACGCCATCGCCTCGACGCTGACCTTCCTCACCGGTATCGCGATGGGCTACCGCCCCGGCGGCGGCGTGGCCGGTGTGGTGCTGGCGATCCTGCTCACGATGATCGCCGGGTGGTCGCTGGCCTGGGTGTTCACCTGGGTCGGCACGCTGGCCCGCAGCGCGCAGAGCGTCCAGGGCATCTCCATGATGATCATGTTCCCGCTGACGTTCATGTCCAACGCGCTGGTGCCGGTGGAGACCCTGCCCGGCTGGCTGGCCGCGTTCGTGAAGGTCAACCCGGTGTCGTACGTGGTCACCGCCACCCGCGACCTGGCCAACGACGGCCAGGTCACCGGGCACGTCGGCTGGGCCATCGTGGCCTGCGCGGCCGTCATCGCGATCTTCGCGCCGCTGTCGGTACGCGGTTACAAGCGGCACCTCTGAGATCAGCCGGCCCCGATCCGCTCGACCAGGCTGCGTGCCTCGCCGAGCAGGTCGGGGCCGCGCCGGTCGCCGTACTCGGCGGCCAGGGCGGCCAGCATCCCGGGGGCCCGCTGCTCGGCGTGGGCGGCGATCCGCGCCCAGGCCAGCGTGGGCGTGCTCCGGTGATATGCGAACCGGTCCGCCAGCGCGATCAGCCGCACCGTGTCCTGGACCGGCAGGGCGTCGCGCACCAGTCCCCACGCGCCGAGCGCGAACAGCACCAGCCCGCAGACGGGATAGTCCAGGTAGGGGTGGTCGGGGTCGAGCACCTGGCCGGCCCGTTCCCGGGCCTGCGAGAACAGGACCCCGCCGGTCGGGTCGCCGGGCGGCGCGTAGTAGGCGTGCGCGGCCAGGCTCATCGCCTCGGCCACCAGCACCCACGGCTCGTACCCCGTCGCCGGCAGGCCCGGCATCCGCAGCTCGCTCACCCGCCGGAACGCCGACCGGTACGCGGCCAGCCCGCCCCCGACGTCACCGCGGGCCAGGGCCAGCTCGGCGCTGCCGAGGTCGAACACGAGCCGGCCGCTCACCACACCCTCGGACTCCTGCGGGTCGCCGAGTTCGGCGAGCTGGCGGGCGGCGCCGTCGAAGTCACCGGTGGAGATCATCACCATGGCGAGCAGCGAACGCAGCTGGACGGCGTCGTCGCGGGCGCCGAGCCGGTCCAGCACCGGCAGCGCGGCACGGGCGTGGACCGCCGCTTCGGCCCCCCGGCCGAGCTGCATCGCGAGCTGCGCGGCCATCGTGTGCATGATCGCCTGCGACCAGGGTCCCACCGAGTCGTCGGCGAGCAGCAGCCCGCGCTCGGCGGCGTCGATGGCGGCGTCCGGGTCGCCCAGGTTCTCCAGGGCCTGGCTCAGCCACGGCAGCGCCAGCACCGCGACCTGCCGGTCCGCGGACGCGGCCAGCTCACGCAGCCCGTGAAGGTAGCCCTCGGCCGAGTTCGGGTCGATCTCGGTCAGCGTGGTGACCATCGCGGCGGTCCACGCATCGTGCTCGCCCGGCCCGACCGCCCGCAGCGCCGCCCGCAGCACGCCCGAATACGGGCTGTTGGCGACCAGGGAGCCGTTGAGCGTCATCCCGATCGCCATCCGGGTGGCGCCGGCCAGCTCCGGCGGGGCCGTCCAGCCGTCGACCGCATTCGCGGTCGCCTCGATGAGGACCATCAGCCGGGTGTGTTCCCCGAGGATGATCCAGTATCCGGCCAGCGCGGCGAGGATCTGCACCATCGCCGCCTGATCGGCGGTGGCGAACGTCCGGCGCAGCACGTCGGAGAGGTTGGCCTCCTCCGGTCGGATGGCGTCGACGACGTCGAACTGCGCCGGGGTGAACAGGGCGCGGGCGTGCCGGGTGGCGAACGCGACCGCCCAGGCGCGCTGGGCCTGCTCGGCCGCGCCGTCCTCACCTGCGTCGATCAGCTGCATCCGGCCGAACTCGCGTACGGTCTCCAGCATCCGGTAGCGCACGCCGCCGGGACCGGTCTCCACGACCGTCAGCAGCGACTGGTCCGCCAGGTCCTGGACCGCCCCGAGGGCGTCGTCGCCGAGCATCGCCTCGGCGGCGGCGAGGGTGAACCCGTCGTGGAACACCGACAGCCAGCGCAGCGCCCGGCGCTCGCGTTCGGCGAGCAGGTTCCAGGACCAGTCGATGACGGCCAGCAGCGTCTGATGCCGGTCGGGTGCGCTGCGGTCGCCGCCGCGCAGCAGCGCGAACCGGTTCTCCAGGCGGCGGGCGATGTCGGCGACCGCCATCACGCGCACCTTCGCGGCCGCCAGCTCGATGGCCAGCGGCAGCCCGTCGAGCCGCTCGACGATCTCGGCCACCACCTCGTCCGTGCCGGTCAGGTGCACGTCGGGCCGGGCGGCGACGGCACGCTGCCGGAACAGCTCGGCAGCGTCCGCGGCGTCCAGTTCGGCCAGCGGGTACACCTGCTCGGCGGCGATCGCCAGCGGCGCCCTGGTGGTGGTGAGCACCCGCAGCTCGCGGGTGGTGGCGGCGAGGTACGCGACGAGGTCGGCGACGGCGGCGACGATGTGCTCGCAGTTGTCCAGGATCAGCAGGCTCGGCGCCTGGTCGAGGTGGCGCGCGATCCGGGCGCGTACGTCGGCCCGCTGCTCGGGGGTGAGGGTGCGCCGGCCGCTGACCGAATCCCGCACGCCCAGCGCCGAGCCGACCTCGCCGACCAGGTCGTCGGGTGCGGTCACGCCGACCAGCTCGACGAAGTGCACCACCGGGGCGGGATGCTCCCGGCCGAGCACGTGGGCCAGCCGGGTCTTGCCCAGCCCGCCCGGCCCTACGATGGACACCACCCGGGCAGCGGACAGCAGCGCCTGCAGCCGCCGGACGTCGCCGGAGCGGCCGAGCAGCGCGGTCGCCTCGTAGCGCACGCCCGCGCGGACCGGGCTGTCCTGCACCAGCAGCTCGCCGTGGACCCGGCGCAGTTCCGGGCCGGGATCGGCGCCCAGGCGGTCGCGCAGGTCGGCGCGGTACGCCTCGTACCGGCTCAGCGCGGCGCCGGCCCCGCGGACCGCCGCCTCGCTGCGCAGCAGGTCCGCCAGCAGTGACTCGTCGGCGGGGTGCACCGCCCACGCGGTGGCCAGAGTGGGCAGCGCGGCGGCGTGCTCGCCGAGCCTGACCCTGGCCCTGGCCAGCAGCACCCGAGCCCGTTCGAGATCGCGTCCGGCCTCCCGGCGCAGCGCGGCGAGCGGCCCATGGCCGTCCCCGGCGGCGACCGGGCCGAGCGCGAGGGCCTGCAAGGCCAGGTCTGCGGCGCGTGCCGGGTCGGACTCGAACGCGGACCGGGCCTCGGCGAGGCGGTCCGCGAGCAGCTGAGTGTCCACCTGCGACCGGTCGACACCCAGTCGGTAGCCGTCGCCGTCGCGGAGCACCGAGTCCGGCCCGTGCGCCGCTCTCGTCCGGGATACCACGACCTGGAGCGCTTTGAGCGGGTTGGCGGGGACGTCCTCGTCCCAGACGAGGTCGATCAGGCGAGTGGAGCCGACCGTCCGTCCGGCGGCGGCGAGCGCGGCGAGCAGTGCCTGCGGCCGCTCGCCCACCACCGGCTCGCCGTCCCAGCGCACCGCCTCAAGCAGCGACAGGATGATCGGCACCGGCCAAGTCTAAGCTCGACGGGAGGCGCCCATGCCGGGCCAGGTCCGGCCGGAAGCTCGACCCGACGCTCACGGCGGCCACCGCCAGGAATATCAGGACGTAGCCAGTCGGGATCGTGGCGAACGCGAGGACCGACGCGACGATCGCGGCGATGACCGTCGCTATGCGGAGGCTCTCAGCGGCTCCAGGGCGGCCAGGATGAGGTCGAGGCCGAAGATGAACTCCTCCGCCGGGTCGTAGCCGGCAGCGACGAGCGCCGCGGCGGACTCGTTGAGGTAGGGGAACTCGTCAGGTGGAAGCTGGGGCAGGAAGACGTCCTCGGTCATGTCCGTGAACTCGTCGGCGGTGTCGAACGGCAGGCTGGCTTCCTGCAGGGCGAAACCGTAGACGTAGCTGTCGAGCAACCAGTTGGCGTGCGTCGCCATCAGGACCGGGAAGCCGGCCCTCCGCAGGCAGGCGGTGACCGCTTCGCGGTGGCGGAGGTTCGCGGGCCCCGGCGATGTCCGCGACTCCATCAGGCTGATCGCCCACGGGTGGCTGGCGAGAACCTGCCGGGCGGATACCGCCCGCCGTCGCATCGCCGACTGCCAGTCGGTGCCTTCGGGCGGGAGCTCGATCTCCTCGAACACGATGTCGATCATGGCGTCCAGCAGCTCTTCCTTGTTCGCCACGTAGTGGTAGAGCGACATCGCGCCCGCGCCGAGCTCGCCGGCCAGCCGGCGCATGCTCAGCCCGTGGACCCCCTCGCGGTCGGCGAGCCGGATCGCCTCGACCACCACCCGTTGCCTGCTCAGCCCCGCGTCTGACGCGACCTGGCGTTTGTCCCTCGCAGACACGGGTCTCCTCGCTCGCTGGCTCGAATGGCTTGACAATCGTCCAGCCCGCATTCATGGTACAGCGTACGACCGTAGTACAGTGTACGAAGTACGGTGTACGAATCAGCGAGGGTCGCAGCCCGGCCGTGAGGAGGCTTCTGTAGGAATCGAACAGCGATCGAATGCCCGAGCACACCTGGTGCCCGGGGGCGAGTCCCGCCGGGGCGACGACGATGCGGGTCGCCGTCCAGCACCGCTGCCGCCCGCCCACAGTGCTCGAGTCGTCCAAGGTCGGGCTACCGCTGCCCGGTCGAGGCGATGCGCTCGTCCAGGTGGGCGCGGCCTCGGTACATCCCTGCCGCCACTCCGGCGGAGGAACCGCTCTTCGCGAAAGAGGAACCGATGACCATCCGAACGAGAACCCCGAACCCGCTCGACAACCCGCCGATCCCCGTGCAGGCCAAGCTCGCCGCCGCATGGACCAGCTTCATGTTCCTCTACATCTACGTCGACTACTTCCACCTCCACAAGCCCGGCGTCATCGACAACCTCCGCGCCGGCGTCGTCTTCGAGTTCGACATCAGCCCGACGTTGTTGACCATGATGCTCGCGTCCGTGGCGATCCCGGCCCTGATGGTGATGCTCTCCATGGCGCTGCCCGCCCGGGTGAACCGCGCCACGAACCTCGTCGTCGCATCGCTCTACATCCCCTACTCGGTGGTCAACGCGGCAGGGGAGTCCTGGAACTGGGCCTTCTTCTACGGCCTCTCCATCGGAATCGAGGTGCTGCTCCTGGCCTTCATCCTGCGCTCCGCCTGGAAATGGCCTCGGACCCCCGCCGTCCCAGCCGGTCCCGCGACGACCGACCTTCGACCGGTATCCGTGCAGAGTCCCACGGCGTGAAGCCCGCCGCCGCGGACACCGGGCCGACCGCGACCAGCTCAGTCGCGGTACACGCAGAGAAACCTGCTGACGAACGGTCCGGCGTCCGCGCGGGGGCTCACCGGCCGGTGGCCGACGCCCGCGGTGGGGACCCTGCTGCCGGCTGGTGGGTGTCCGGGCGCGCGAGCCCGGACACTGCGATGCCGCGTCGCGGCAGCCCCTGCCCGGGGCGGTCGCTGTCAGCGCAGGTGCCGGTCGATCGCGTGGCGGATCTGCGCGGGTGTCATCGGGTCGGTGGACAGGGCGCTGTGCAGGACGAGCCCTTCGATGAGCGCGTCGAGTTCACGTGCGGTGGTGGGGTCGAAGTGGACCTCCAGCGCCTGCCGGCTGCGCTGCATCCAGGCCTGGGTCACGGCCCGCAGGGCAGGCTTGCGGGCCGCGGCGGCGTACAGCTCGACCGCCAGGATGAGGTCCTGCGGGGAGCCGAGCAGCGCGCCGGTCACCAGCCCGGCGACGGCATCGACGGCCGATGCCCGGTCCGGGGCCGCGCGCAGGTGCTGGTCGAAGACGGCGGCGACCCGGTCGGCGTGGCGGGTGAACGCCTCGGCGAGGATCTCGTCCAGCGAGGTGAAGTGGTAGGTCATCGAGCCGAGCGGCACGTCGGCGGCGCGGGCGATCTCGCGGTGCGTCGTGGCGGCGACACCCCGTTCGGCGATGACGGCCAGCGCGGCCTCGATCAGCCGGTCCCGGCGGTCGGGGTCGTGCCGCCGCGGCCGCCGTGCCCCGGGCTCCTGCGGGTGGGGCGAGGTCACGCGGTGGTCGCTTCGATGGTCCGGATGACGCGGGCCGGGTTGCCGACGGCGACGACGTTGGCGGGCAGGTCGCGGGTGACCACGGCCCCTGCGCCGACGACGGTGTTCTCGCCGATGGTGACTCCGGGCAGGACGATCGCCCCACTGCCGAGCCAGACGTTGTCGCCGATGGTGATCGGCTCGGCGGCCTCCCACTTGTCGCGGCGCAGCTGCGGGTCGATGGGGTGCGTCGGGGTGAGCAGCTGCACGTTGGTGCCGATCTGCACGTCGTCGCCGATGGTGATCGGGGCGACGTCGAGGGCGACCAGGCCGTAGTTGGCGAAGGACCGGGCGCCGATCCGGATGTGGCGGCCGTAGTCGACGCGGATGGGCGGGCGGAGGTAGGTGTCCTCGCCGACGGCGCCGAGCAGCTGGTGGAGCAGGTCACGGTGGCGGTGCGGCTCGTTGACGGAGGTGGCGTTGAACGCCTCCATCAGCTCGGCCGCCCGCCGCATGTGCCCGCTCAGCTCGTCGTCGGCGATGTACAGGTCGCCGGCCAGCATGCGTTCGCGCATCGAGCGGCCGTCCTCAGCAGTCATGTGTACGAGCGTACACCGTTATGTACGTCCGTACACATGACTGCCTCGACGGGCCGCCGGACGGGCCGTCAGGGCAGGCCCAAGATCCACAGGCCGATCCCGCCGCCGATGAACGTGGTCAGCAGCTCGGTGACCCCGATGCCCGCCCCGGCGTCGGTGCGGGCCCCGGCGGTCGCCGCCACGAAGGCCGGCCAGTTGGCGCGTACCCAGTCGGAGTGGCCGCGCTGGTGCCAGTCGTCGTCGCGGCCGTCCAGACCGAGCGTGCCGCCCACGAACC
Source organism: Catellatospora sp. IY07-71 (assembly GCF_018326265.1). Lineage (GTDB taxonomy): Bacteria > Actinomycetota > Actinomycetes > Mycobacteriales > Micromonosporaceae > Catellatospora. Next base: position 3,479,593 of record NZ_AP023360.1, on the reverse strand, counting down.
CCTACCGCCCGAGCTTGGCCGAGGGCTGCCCGCAGGGCCAGTTGAACGCCGAGCCGGGCAAGCGAAGCTCTCGGGCTGGCGAAGCCACGTCGAGTCGGCAAAGCCAGTCGGGTCGGTGAAGCCCAACGGTGACGAAGCCCGGTCGGGTGACCTACCGCAGCGCGCCCGTCGCCAACGCGGATCGTGCCCGCCGCCGCCCGGGCCGGTTTCTCCGACCCTGGCGGCGGCGTGCCCGCGTCCTACCCGGACATGGCGCGGCGGGCGGCCCGCCGGGTGGCGAGCACCGCCGCCGCGACCGCGAGCGCAGCCGTGGCCAGCATGGTCGCGGTGGTGACCGGCCAGTGCAGGCGCAGCGTGACGGGTGCGCCGACCTCCTGCTCCAGCCCGGCGGCCATGCCCAGCAGCGGCGGCACGGTGACCGCCAGGCCGAGCCCGGCACCCAGGGCCACGACCAGCAGTGTCTCGGCGGCGGCGTAGCGCAGCAGCTGGCGGGTGGTGGCTCCGGCGCGGCGCAGCACGCCGAGGTCGGGGCGGCGGCCGTCGGCGGACATGGCCATGGTGTTGGCGACCGCGATGCCGGTGTAACCGACCGACAGCGCGATGAGGACCGTCGCGAACAGCCACAGCAGCCGCCCGTCTTCTGCTCCCTCCCGCTCGGCGTACGCCTTGGCGTCGAGCACCTCGACGCCCGGGTGCCCGGCCAGCGCCGCGGGGTCGGCGCCGAGCAGCGACGTGGCCAGCGCCGAGGGGTCGTGCTTGCGGACCAGTTCCTGGGGCAGGATCAGGTCGTCGTCGACCTGCCCGTCCGGGGTGATCTCGCCGATGGTGAGCCGTTCGGTGTGACCGTCGGCGAACCTAACCGTGACCGTGCCGCTGGCTCGGACGCCGACGGCGTCGGCGATCCTGGCGGCCATGCTGGTCGGCCCGCCGGTGGTGCCGAACGCGGCGACGGACAGGTCGCCGGCGTACACCCGGGTCGGCAGCACCGACCTGCCACCTGTGGTGACGGCGGTCGCGGGCAGGCCGGGGGTGCCGTCGGGCACGGCGATCGTCAGCCCGGCGAGCTTGGCGGCCTGCCCGGCCGGGTAGGCCTCGCGCATCGTGGCGACCATCCCGGACAGCAGCACCGCGAACCCGATGGTGGCGATCACGGGCGCGGCGGTGGCGGCGGTGCGGCGTACGGCGGCGAGCGTCTCGGCGCGTACCAGCATCGCCCCCGCGCCACGCGAGCCGCGCAGGGGCAGGCCTGCCAGCCGGATCAGCGGCGGCAGCAGCACCGGTGCCAGCAGCGCGGCGGCGGCGGTGAGGGCCATCGCGGCGAACAGCGCGGAGTTGACGCGGTCCTCGGCCGCGGCCGTGGCGGTGCGGGCGGCCAGGAACCCGCCGAGGGCCAGTGCACTCCCGCCGAGCAGCCAGCGCCCGAGCCCCATTGCCCGCGCCTCCACGGATGCTTCGCGCAGCGCGGCCATCGGCGGCACCTTCGCCGCCCGCCGCGCGGCCGCGTACGCGCCGGTCAGCGCCACCCCGACGCCGACCAGGACGGCGGCCAGCACCGGCAGCGGCTCGGGCCGGATCCGCAGGCCGGGCTCGGCCAGGCCCCAGTCCGCGAGCAGCCGCGCGGCGGGCACGGCGGCGGCGACGCCGAGCAGCGCCCCGGCCAGCCCGCCCGCGCCGCCGACGAGCAGCGCCTCGCCCATGACCATGCGGCGGATCTGGCGCGGGGTCGCGCCGACGGTGCGCAGCAGGCCCAGCTCGCGCCGCCGCTGCGCGATGCTCAGCGCGAACGTTGACGCCACGACGAACACGGTCACGAACACGGCCAGGCTCGCCATCGCGATCAGCAGCTGGGTGCCCAGCCAGCGCGTCTTCGCCGCCTGCGCTGGTTCCAGCACGGCCCGCCCGTCGCCGGTGGACACGGTCGCGTCCGGTGCGGCGGCGCGGGCGGCGGCGGCCACTGCGGCCGGGTCGGCATCCGGGTGTAGCAGCAGCCCGATGGCCGCCACACCGGGCGAGAGTCTGGCCGCCGCCTCCTCCGACACGTAGACGCCAGGCCCGTCGACCAGGCCGGTCACGGTCACCTCGGCGGGGCCGCCGCCGGTCAGCAGCGTGGTCCGGTCCCCCACCGCGAGCCCCGTCGCGGCACCGGCGGCCACCTCGCCGTCGGCATCGGGGCCGGTGCCGTCCACCAGTGGGTACGCGCCCAGCGCCGCGCTGGCCCAGCCGTGCCCGGCGCCGGTTTCCTCCGGGTCGCCGACCGGCCTGCCCTCCACGACCAGCTGCGCGTAGAAGGTCCGGTCGGGCACCGCCGCCGCGACGCCGGGCAGCACGGCCAGCCGCCCGGCCAGCGCCTGCGCCTGCTCGCCCGGCCACGGCCGCACCCCGTCGCCGACCCCGGACGCGTCGGGCAGCACCGGTCCGTGGACCAGCACGGGAGCGGCCGACAGCCGCTCGGGCGGGCGCGGCTGCGCCGACGCGTACACCAGCAGGCTCATCGCGATCAGCGCGACGCCCAGGGCCAGCCCGGCGAACGTCCCGGCCAGCGACAGGGCCCGGCCCCGGACCGAGGCGACGGTGATCATCGCTGCTCCAGCCGGGTCATCAGGGCGGCGATCTGCTCGGCCCGGCCGGGCAGCCGCGCGGGCCCGCCCAGCCGGTCGGCGATCCGGCCGTCGCGCAGGAACACCACCTCGTCGGCGTACGAGGCCGCGACCGGGTCGTGGGTGACCATCACGACGGTCTGCCCGTGCCCGTCGACGGCGGCCCGCAGCAGCCCCAGCACCTCCCGCGACGCGGCCGTGTCCAGCGCGCCCGTGGGCTCGTCGGCGAACACCACCTCCGGGCGGGTGATCAGCGCCCGCGCGATGGCGACCCGCTGCTGCTGCCCGCCGGACAGCTCACTCGGCCGGTGCGCGGCCCGGTCGGCCAGGCCCACCTCGGCCAGCGCCGCGCGCACCGCCGCGGCGGCCGGGCGGCGGCCCGCCAGGCGCAGCGGCAGCTCCACGTTCTGCGCCGCGGTCAGCGATGCGACCAGGTTGAACGCCTGGAACACGAAACCGATCCGGTCCCGGCGCAGCACCGTGCGGCGCTGCTCGTTCAGCGCGCCCAGGTCCACGCCGCCCAGGTGCACCGTCCCGGCGGTGAGCCGGTCCAGGCCGGCCGCGCACTGCAGCAGGGTCGACTTGCCGGACCCGGACGGGCCCATGATCGCGGTGAAGGTGCCGGGGGCGAAGCCCAGCGTCAGGTCGTCGAGGGCGACGACGGCCTGGTCGCCGTCGCCGTACACCCGCCGGGCGGCGGTCAGCCGGACCGCCTCGGCCACCGGGGTATGTGTGATCGTCATGTCGACCAGTCCACCCGCACAGGCGCCCCAGCACATTGGCGTGCACGGGACAACAGAGGTAGTGCGCGCACTACCGTCACGAGATCAACGGCCGGGTACCGTCGAGCCGTGCACGCGCGAACCGCCTGGCAGGCCCTGGCGCAGCGGCCGCTGCGGTTCCTGACCTCGGCCTGGCCGTGGCGCTCGCTGGCGTACCTGGTCTCCGGGGTGCTGCTGGGCGGGCTGGTCGGCGCGGTCGTGCTCACCCTCGCCGCGGCCGGGCTCATCCTGCTGATCGTGCTGGTCGGCGTGCTGCTGATCCTGGCGCTGCTGCTGTCAGGCGTCTACGTCGCCCGGTTCGAACGCTGGCGGCTACGGCTGGTCGACCTCGACCCGGCACCCGACCCGCACCGGGCACCCCGGCAGCCGGGCGTGCGGGCCTGGGTGGACACCCGGCTGCGCGAGCCGGCGACCTGGCGGGAGCTGGGCTTCACGGCGCTGTCGCTGGTCGGGCTGTGGTGGATGGACCTGGGCATCCTGTTCGGGGCGCTCGCCGTGCCTGTCATCGTGATGTTGTCGCCGGTCGACGACACCGACGTGTGGGGCCTGTTCTTCCTCGGGCTGCTCCTGCTCCTGCCCGCCCCGTACACGATCACCGCGTGGGCCGGGGCCCGCGCCGCGTTCACCCGGGCCGTGCTCGCCCCGCGCGACGACGAACTCGGCGCTCAGCTCAGCGAGGTCCGCGCCTCCCGGGCCCGGCTCGCCGACGCGTTCGCGCTGGAACGCCGCCGCATCGAACGGGACCTGCACGACGGCGCCCAGCAGCGGCTGGTCTCGCTGAGCGTGCAGCTCGGCCTGGCCCGGCTGGACGCCGAGCCGGGCTCGGCCATGGACCGGCACCTCGCCGGGGCGCAGGAGCAGGTGACGCTGACCCTGCGGGAGCTGCGGGCGCTGATCCGCGGCGTACACCCGCAGGTCCTCACCGACCACGGGCTGGCCGACGCCGTCGGCGAGCTGGCCGGTCTGTCGGCGGTCCCGGTGCGCGTCGACATCCGGCTGCCCCGGCGGCTGCCCCCGGCCGTCGAGGTCACCGCGTACTACGTGGTCGCCGAGGCGCTGGCCAACATCGCCAAGCACAGCGGCGCCCGGCAGGCCGAGGTCACCGGCCGCCTGCACACCGACCTGCTCGTCCTGGAGATCCGCGACGACGGCACCGGCGGCGCCGACGCCGCCACGGGCAGCGGGCTGACCGGCCTGGCCGACCGGCTCGCCACCCTCGACGGGCGCATGCGGCTGTCCAGCCCGGCGGGCGGCCCCACCCTGCTGCACGTGGAGGTGCCGTGCCACTCCGGATCGTGATCGCCGAGGACAGCGTGCTGCTCCGGGAGGGGCTGATCAGCCTGCTGGAACGCTTCGGGCACACCGTGCTCGCGGCCGTCGGGGACGCCCCGGCGCTGGTCACTGTCGTCACCGCCGAGCGGCCCGATCTGGTCGTCACGGACGTGCGGATGCCGCCCGGCCACACCGACGACGGGCTGCGCGCCGCCGTCGGGCTGCGCGAGACCGACCCCGGCCTGCCGGTGCTGGTGCTGAGCCAGTACGTCGAGCAGTCCTATGCGGGCAAGCTGCTCGACTCCGGCGACGGGCGCGGCGTCGGGTACCTGCTCAAGGACCGGATCGGCGCGGTCGCCGACTTCGCCGCGGCCGCCGAGCGCGTCGCCGCCGGGGCGACCGTCGTGGACCCCGAGGTCGTACGCCAGCTGCTGCGGCGGCGGCAGGATCCGCTGCAGCGGCTCAGCCCGCGCGAGCGTGAGGTGCTGGCGCTGATGGCCGAGGGGCGGGCCAACGCGGCCATCGCCCGGGACCTGTTCGTCACCGAGGCCGCCGTCAACAAGCACGTGAGCAGCATCTTCGCCAAGCTGGACCTGCCGGCTGCCGGTGACCAGCACCGGCGGGTGCTGGCCGTGCTCGCGTTCCTCCGCGCCTGACCTGCACCGCTGCGCGGTCGCGGCACTCAGGAGGGTATGTCGCCGTCCAGGTCGGGAGCGGGCACCTGGAGCACCATCAGCAGCTCGGGCTCGTCGACGAGGCGGAGCTGGAACACGTCCACGGCCGTGTCGGCCGCGTCGCCGTGCAGGACGAGCCGCGCCGCGCGGAAGGGCCGCACGTCGTACTCGGCCCACCACTGCGCGAACTCAGGGCTCGCCTGCCGGAGCAGGTCCACCAGGTACGCGTACCGCGGGTCGCCGGGGTGCTCGCCGGCTGCGATGCGGAACTGGCTGAGCACCGCACAGGCCGCGGCCGTCCAGCGCGCGCCCAGGGCCGCACGGTTCGGCTCGTGCGTGAACATCATCCACAGCATGTTGCGCCGGTCCGCCGGGAACGTCAGCGGATCGACGCGGCGCTCGGCGTACGCCGAGTTCCACACCAGATAGTCGAAGTAGCGGTCGTAGACGACGGCCAGGACGGGGCCTTGGGCGTCGACGAGCCGTTGCAGCCGTCGGTGCGGCCGGGGCTGTGGCGCCCGGCTCATCGGTATGGGCCCGGCCAGGCGGCGCAGGTGCTGGTGCTTGTCGTCGTCGAGCCGCAGGGCGCGGGCGAGAGCGTCGACGACCTGGCTGGACGGGGTGACGTCGCGGCCCTGTTCGAGCCAGGTGTACCAGGTGAGGCTGACGCCGGCCAGCTCGGCGACCTCCTCGCGACGCAGCCCCGGGGTGCGCCGCCGCCCGGGATGCAGATCGGGCGTCAGGCCCACGTCGGCGGGTGTCACCGCAGCCCGCATGGTGCGCAGGAACAGGCCGAGTTCGGCTCGGCGCGCCGCTGCTGCGTCGTTCATGGACAGTCCCCCGGTCTCCGCCGGAGACTAGCAGTTTCTGTACCAGGACCAGGCGTCCGTGCCTCGATAACGTCTCCGTCGAGAGATCGAGGATCCATCGATGACGCGGGCGAATCTGGTCGTCGGCGACGGGTTCGAGATCCGCGTTCTGATCCGACCCGCCGCTGAAGGGACCAAACCGATGACCGAAGGACTTCTCCTACCGCCCGGTGCCGGCCGGCCCATCGCGGGCTCCGGCATGACCCTCAAGGTCGGCGCGGACGAGACCCCCACCTGGTCGATGTTCGAGACCGTCGTCCTGCCCGGCTTCGACGTCGGAGCCCACTTCCACCACCACGCCGAGGAGCTGTTCTACATCCTCGACGGCGAGCTGGACCTGCTGGCGTTCCGTCCCCGGGCGGGGTCGCCGACCGCTGCGGGCGACTGGCGCGGGTGGGAGTCCGACGACGGCGCCAAGGTGTTGCGCGGCGGCCCGGGCAGCAGCATGTTCGTACCGGCGGGCGTGCCGCACGCCTTCTTCAACCCGGGCCCGGCGCCGGCACGGATGCTGTTCCTCGTCACGCCCGCCGGGCACGAGGTTTATCTGCAGGAGCTGGCCGACCTGATCGGCGGCGGCCGGCCGGATCAGGCCGCGATCGCGGAGCTGCGGGCGCGGCACGACATCCAGCAGCTCACCCCGCTCACCCCTCGGGCGTGACCGACGCCTGGCGGGCGCTCGCGCGGCCACGCACGCGGTCGCGGCGGTCGCCATGGGACCACCCATGGCCTGATGCAGGCGGCACGCTCAGACCGTACGCGCCGGAAAGCCGTGCACCGTCAGCCCTTCCGCGGCCGGTTCGCCCGCACGGCGACCGGATCTGACCGCCGCCGCGAAGGGCACACCCGCGGCGAACCGTGCGTATGCGTCGGCCAGCACCCGGCCGGCGGCCAGGTCGTCGATCGCCCACAGCCCGCCCACGACCAGGTCCGCCCCGGCCGCGAGGCAGCCGACCGAGGTCGCCACGAAGTCGGGAGCCGACGTCGTCTGCGCCGACCAGCAGCTGCCCAGCACCACGATCGGCGGCAGCGCCAGGCCGAACACCATGGCGGGCGTCGCCTCGCCGTCGGGCAGCATCATCCGGTACTCCGCGCCGTCCGCCGGGCTGCCGTGCACCCCGATAGTCAGCAGGTCGTATCCACCAGCGGCCAGCTCCGCACGCAGCTTGTCGAAGGTCCGCACCCGTTCGAACTCGATCAGCCCGGCCTCGCGCAACCCGGTCAGCGCCGCCAGCTCCAGCCTGACCCCGGGTAGCGCATCGTCGAAAATCCCGAGTATGCGAGGCCGGGCGCCGAGCAGAGGGCAGGCCGGCCGTTCACCGCGGCGGCGCATCAGCGCTCCCACCGACGGGCAGGTGTAGTACTCGGTGATCGACTCGGGCAGCAGCTGGGACCATGGCAGCCGCGAGGCCCGGTGGTTCGGGATCACCACGACGCGGGTGGCCACCGTGTCGCCGATCGGCAGCAGCCCCGCCACCTTCGCCAGGCCGGTCCGGACGTCGCGGGCGGTGACCAGCTCGATGTCACGTGCGGCGGCGCCGTCGCGTCCGGTGTCGAGCCGCGCTTTGAGTTTCGCCGTCCACGTCCGGCCGGTCGTGGTGTCCAGCCCGGCACCCAGGAAGACGCTCTGCTCCTGGTCGGTCCCGGCGTTCTCGTCCGTCGCGGGGTGCTCGTCGATCCAGACGAACACCGTGCCGGGGAACGCCTCGGCGAGCGCGGTGACGTCCACGTCGTCGGTCGGCCCGAAAGGGATGTCGCAGTACGCCGTCCCGACGGCGGAGTCCGCGACGGAGATCGGCGTGGCACGTACGGCAGCGCCGTCACGGCATTCCGCGCCGAGTTCGGCGACCCGGATCGCGGTCGTGCCATGGGTGCCGTCGAGCAGATGGATCAGCAGGCGGGCCAGGGTGCCGTCGAGGTCGAGGATCCGGCGTGCCCGCACGGCGTGCGACTGATGCGCCGTCGTGACGAAGGCCCGCACGGCCCGCTCGTCGTGGCCCTTGCCGAAGGGAATCCGGAGGTATGCCGCCTGGACGAGCTTCGCGGCGCGCACGTCCTCGGCCAGCGGCGACTCGCGCAGCGCCTGGAGGTAGCCGTCCCATTCGCCGGGGTCGAGCTGAGGGAGGTCGGCGACGCCGGCAGTCGCGGACGGGAGCGGCACCGGTGCGCCGAGCAGTAGCTCCTGGGCCCTGCGCCGCAGCTCGGCGGCGTGATGGTCGGCCGGGTTGAGGCGTACTAGGGCTCCGGCGGCGAACACGGCGGTCTCCGCGGCGTCCGTGCGGCGGTCTCCGCTCCGGCTGCGCACCGCCCGGGCCAGGGAGATGTCGATCGCCTCAGCGACGACGCCCGGGTAACACGCCTCCGCGAACTCCACCAGAGACATGACGAAGCCGTTGCCCGGGGTGAACTGGGCGGACCGCAGGGCGATCAGTACGGGCTGGGCGGACCGTACGCCCACTCGCTTCCATTCGTGGAGCATTCCCCAGACCACCGGGGCGATGTCGCGCTGGTCGGCCATCATGTGCGTGGTCAGGGTGAGCGCGCTGGACAGCGGGAAGTGGAATCCGGGGCTCAACCGGCTGTCGCCCGTCCAGCCGGCCTCGCTGCGAGCGACGTTCATCCACCGCGTCCGGTCGCCGCCGTTGCCCAGCGCCCGGTGCCCGTCCGCGATGGCGAGGAGCAGACTGCCTCTGACCGCGCTGATCATGCGGCTGTCCGTATCGGGCGAGGGCAGGCCCTCGTAGACCGATTCGCAGTGCCGCAACGCCGGGAGCGACACCGGCTGCCGCGCCAGGATCCGGAACAGGTCCGCCATGGGCCGCAGCGTGCGCCGTTCGTCGTCGGTGAGCGTGTTCAGGTCCTTCGCACCGGTGCGCCCCAGCAGCATGTCGCCCAGCTGTGAGAAGAGGCCCATGGCGTACCCCGATCGCTTGTCGGCATCCCACGCTGGCGTGGCCGGCATTGTCCTGCGGTGACACCGGTCGGCCCGGCTTCCCGGACGATCAGTGGCCGTTCTTGTACTCCGCGACGCTTTTCGCATGAGCCCAGGCCGGCCGGTTCGTGCTCGGCCGGGTGCGGTGCCGCCTCGGTTGACTTCGATTCACCGAGGCGGCGACACCCTGACGGACAGGATTCAGTCGCCCGGAGTGGCCGGGAGACGCAAAACGATCGTGGAGCCGACCGTGAGACCACCCTCGTGGTGGCAGGTGGCTGCGAAACGACCACTCCGCACCACCCAGGTGGATCAGACGGGGACCGTCGGCCGACAACGGCCGACGGCAACACGAGTGCTCACTAGAGAGCACTCGACTGCAACGGAGTGCTCGTAGAGCCGGTCCAACAGCGCCCGCAGCGTCTTGGTGCCTCCGTCGCCGGGCAGGGCCAGCGCCTCGTCGTCGCGAGCGGCTTCGGGGAAGGCCCGCGCGGCGTCGTCGAGTTCGGCGGCCGGTGGTGAACCGCAGCCGTACGTGGGTGCCGGGGATCTGGCGCTTGAGCTCGTCGGGGGTGCCCTGGGCGACCAGGCGGCCCTGGTCGAGCACGGCGATCCGGTCGGCGAGCTGGTCGGCCTCCTCCAGGTACTGGATGGCGAGGAAGACGGTCACGCCGTCGGCGACCAGGTCCTGCACGATCGACCACATGGTGCGGCGGCTGCGCGGGTCGAGGCCGGTCGTCGGCTCGTCCAGGAAGATGATCTGCGGGTTGCCGACCAGCGTCATGGCGAGGTCGAGCTTGCGGCGCATGCCGCCGGAGTAGGTCGACGCGGGCTTGCCCGCCGCGGCGGTCAGCTCGAATCGTTCCAGCAGCTCCGCGACAATCCGCTCGCCGTTGCCGGTGACGGCGCGGTTGAGGTCCGCCATCAGCCGCGCCTTCGTCCGAGCCGCCGCAGACGCCGGAGCACCACCTGACGACAGCCCTGTCGGCTCTCACAACCAGCACCAACAGAAGCGAGGCATCACCACGGTGATGCCTCGCTCTGAGTGGACCATCTGAACCTGTCTGGTCGCGTCCTCAACGCGGCAGCCTCAGGCGGGACCGGTCCCCGGCCACTGGCGCTGGTCACGCATAGGGTCGGTCGGCACTGCCGGGACCCTGCGGCTCGCCACGCCAGCCCTTCGCCTGCCCAGCATCATCATCGCGATGGTGCACGCCAGGCCCACCATGCCGACGATGACGTTGCTGACGATGGCGCCCACACTGGGCGCAGGTCCGCTGACCAGCCATGGCGCGAAGATCGTCCATGCGCTGATGACCGGGGCGACCCAGGCGATCCGGTGCGAGCGCCCGTACATGGTGGCGAAGCACAGGGCCAGCACCGCGAGGGTGACACCGGTGAAGACGTTGTTCACCGTCAGGCTGTTGTGGCTGGTGAACCCGACCACCCAGGGCGAGATAGCGAGGTAAAGACCGGTGAGAAGGGTGAGACCCTCCACCACCTGCGCCGTCGGAGTTTCGGCGGCTTCCTCGTACCGTAGCCCCAACGTCGCAAGATCAGGATGCTCATCGATGGAAGGAGTTCGTACGGTCATGATCAGTGACCCCGCCTAATAGAGACTTCGACCTTCAAACTGGTGCATAACGACTGTTCGGCATGCCTCCGCTCTGAGACTGGCCGGTGACGGCGGAACCCGTCATCCGACCGCCGGTGCCCATCGGCTCGGCGTCCTCTTCCGAGCGGTCCGGTCGCGTTCAAGCCATCACCGGCCAGCCCGTGACCTGGACCAACGCCCTGTGATGCGCAACTGCCGATGTTCCCACGCCGACACCGAGCTAAACGCCTGGAGCTCAAGAGCACCGAACCCGCCCCCGCCGTACAGGTGGACCCGGCGGCGCGCCCCACCGTACGGGCCGGGGCGCGCCGCCGTCATACGCCGCTCAGCAGAGCCGTTGCAGCCCGACCGCGCGGGGCGCCCAGCATCGGGCTGGGCAGGCCAGGGCGGTCCTCCGGCTGGGCGGCCTCCACCCGGTGCGGTTCGGCCAGCAGGGCGAACGAGTCGCCGTCCGGATTCACCCGCATGATCACACCCGGGTCGGGCAGTTCGAGTCCCGATCCGTCCATGCCCGGCGCGGTCCAGCTCTGCACGACGGTCACCGCCGCGCCGCGCACGTGTAGCAGACCCTGCACCGCCTCGCCCGCGACTATGCGCTGACGCCCGAACTCTTCCACTGGGAGTCACAGAACAACACGTCAGAGCGGACGCCGGTAGGACTGCGCTACCAGAGCCATGTACGCAACGGCAGCCACGTGCTGCTGTTCACTCGCGAGGCCAAGTCGACCGACGCCAACCATCCCAAGCCTTACGTGTTCCACGACACCGCCACGTACGTCGAGCATCGCCGCGACAAGCCGATGGCGGTCACCTGGCGGCTGGCCGAGCCCATGCCGGAGGAACTGTTCCGGCGGGCTGCCGTCGCCGCATGACGCACGTAACCCCGACGCTGTCGACGTCAATCCAGTTGATCTAGCGGCTGATCATGACCGAACGATGGCTGGGTGAGATCAAAGGCATCAACCTACCCTCACCTTCCTACGCGCCAAGCGAGAGCAGGCGCAGCGGCTGTCTCAGCGATCCTTGCTACAGATCCGGTCGGCAGCGCTTACCGACCCCGAACCGCCGTGAATGCAGATGTGGCCCTGACCGGGGCCAACGGCCGAGCGCCGCTCTGCGCATCCTCAATGAGTACGGCCCACACGGAGTGTGTCCCTATCCGCGCAGGTAGAGCATTGGTGGGACCTGAGGAACTCATTACCCAGGAGCGACGAAACCCCGTCCAAGAGGCTCCCCTAGGCGGCTCATCTGGATCTTCGAGAAGCTCCGGCTGCTCCCCGACGTACGCCGGCCGGTGCACGAACGGCTCGACGCGGAGCGCACGCGGCAATGCCGACAGGGGCCCGGCCGTTGCTTATCCGGTTCGAGCCTGACGCCGGACAAAACCGGCATAATATTTTGAGGTGCGACAGGGGTGAGGGGATTTCAGCGCAGGAATAGTTCCAGCGACGGTCGGCATGGAGGAACCTGATGCCGCGGCTGACTCTGGTGCTCTACCTAGCTGCCATGCTTGCAGCGCTAGTAGGGTTCTTCCTCGCTGCACCTGACGGCTTGGTCGCCGTGTTGTGGCAGGTGGCCGTCGGCTACTTGGCGACCACGGCGATCCTGGTCGGCGCCCGGCGCAACACCGACGACCGGGCAGCCTGGTACTGCTTCGCGGTGGGGATCTTCGCCAACAGCACCGGACTCTTCGTCGAGGCCATCGACGCCGCTCTGGTCCATCCGACGGGCCTGCCCTCGGTGCCGTCGCTGGCGGACGCGTTCTACCTGACCCTCTACCCCGCCTTCGCGCTCGGGCTCGCCCTATTGATCCGTAAGCGTGAGGCCCGGCGGGACTGGGGAGCGCTGGTCGACGCGACCATGGTCGTCGCGGGACTCAGCCTGCCCGCATGGATATTCATCATCGCACCGAGCGCCGGGGACCCGACCTTGAGCATTCCCGGACACCTGGTGAGCATCGCCTATCCGGTCGGCGACCTGATGCTCGCCGCGATGCTGATCAGGCTGCACCTAGGCGCTCGCCGCCCTCGTCCTCGCGCTCTGTGGCTGATGAGCGGATCGCTGGCGGCGTTCCTGTGTGCCGACATCGCCTGGGCCGTCCTCCACGTGCTCGGGCAGTCACCCGACGACACCACCCGCCGCCTCATCCAGGTGACCTCCATGCTCGCGTACACCCTGATCGGTGCTGCCGCGCTGCACCCGTCAGCCCGTCAGATCGGCGAACAGGACCAGCCCTTAGCCGCTCACCTGAAAATTGCCACGATCTGCCTGTTCACTGGCGCGGCGCTGATCGCTCCAGCGCTGTTGATCTTCCAGGTCGCCCAGGGTCGGGTGACCAACGGGCTCGCCATCGCCGTGGGCTGCATCGCCATGGTCCTGCTGGTAGCGACACGGATGTCGCAACTGATACGGCGGCTGGAACAGCAGGCGACGACAATCCGGGAGATGTCGCACACCGACGAACTGACCGGCCTGCCCAACCGCCGGGCCTGGACCATCGAGCTGCCCCGGGCCATCGAACGGGCCCGCCGCGACAGCGTCCCGCTCTCGGTGGCCATGCTCGACATGGACCACTTCAAGCTCTTCAACGACACCCACGGACACCCGGCCGGGGACAGGCTGCTCACCGTTGCCGGCGCTGCCTGGCAGCGGCGGCTGCGCGAGGTGGACTACCTGGCCCGGTACGGCGGCGAGGAGTTCCTCGTCCTGCTACCCGACGCCGACGGTGTCCGAGCAGGGCAGGTGGTCGACCGGCTACGCAACACCACTCCCCTCGGCCAGACCTTCTCCGCAGGCATAGCGACCTGGGACGGCCGTGAGACCTCGGATGAGCTGGTCGCGCGAGCGGACAGCGCTCTGTACGCCGCCAAGCAGGCCGGTCGGAACCGGACCGTACTCGCTCCGTCGCCGGGGGCAGATCTGGCCGGTGAATACCCTGCGACGGCGAGCGACCCGTCACGGTGATCGGATGGTCACCGCCTGCGCCGGTGTTCACTCCGTAGGACCGTGTCCCGACACCGCCACGATGCTGTCGCGGGCCAGCACCGCCCCCCAGCGTGCCGAAGCGGTCGGCGCCGGCAGGCCCAGCTCGGCCATGGCCGCCGCGTACCGGTCGTACCCCCGGCGGGCCTCGCCGTACCGGCCCGCGTCCAGGTGCACGGTCACCAGGTCACGGTGGGACTGCTCGTCGTAGGGGTCGTGGCTGAGGATCCGGAGCAGGTAGCGCACCGCGTCATCGCAGTCCCCGGCCCGGCGGCTCAGCTCGGCGAGGACCCGGGTCACGTGCAGGTACACCGCGCGGGCCTCCTCCCGCAGCGCGTGCAACCAGGTGTCGTATGGGTCCCCGGCGAACACTTCGGCGTAGCCGGCCTCGGCGGCCCGCAGCAGTGGGCCGGCCTGGTCGGATGCCCCGCGGGCGTGCAGGCGCAGGCCGTGCCGGGCGTCGTCGAGGAAGGCCTCCACGTCGATCACCAGCCGGTCGAGGTTGAGTGCGAGGTTGCTGGCGTCGGCGGTGATGAAGTGGTCGGTGGCGGCCCGCCGGCCCGGGTCGAGCACGCCGCGGAGGATGGACAGCAGTGCGGCCAGCCGGTGGCCGACCTTGTCGGCCTCGTCCGGGGTGGGTTCCCAGAGCAGTTCGGTGAGTTCCTCCCGGGACGTCGGGCGCCCGCGGCGGGTGATCAGGATCCGGAGCAGGTCGCGGGCCTTGCGGGACTGCCAGCTCGCGGCCGGCACCGGCTCGCCGTCGACCAGCACTCGGAACTGGCCCATCACCTGGATCTGCACCACCGGACCGTCCGCATCCGGCACGACCACGTGCAGTTCGGTGAGCCGGCCGGTGGCGAGGCGGGCCTGCGACTGCTCGTCGGCTGCCGCGCCGGGCAGCCGGCCGAGCGCGACCCGGACCAGGTCCGCGTAGACCTCGGCGCCGGCGTCGCGGTGGATGGCCAGCGCCTCGCAGTACGCCTGGCGGGCCTCGCGCGGGTCGGTGCTGGCCGCGCCGCGCAGTTCCAGGGCCTCGGCGAGGCCGCCGGCGTCGCGGTGTGCCCGGGCGGCCGCAGCCGCGCTCTGGGCCCAGTCGACAGCGGTGGCGACATCGCCGGCGGCGAGCGCCACCCAGCCGTGCGCGAGCTGGGCCGGACAGAGCAGCGGGCCGGTGGCGAGCTCCAGCGCCCGGGCGGCGTGTCCGGCTGCCCGGTCGGGGTCTTCGGCGGCGAGGGTCCGGGCCAGGCCGGCCAGGGCCGGGATCAGGCCCAGCCGGTTCTCGTCCTCGGCCGCGATGCGGGCAGCTTCCTCGAAGGCGGCCAGCGCCTGGCTGGTCCGGCCCCGCAGCCGATACAGGATGCCGAGCCCCGACAGCGGGTAGGAGACCTTCCTGGAACCGATTTTCTGGTACGCGGCCACACAGCGCTCATACGTCGCGACCGCCTCGTCCAGCCTGCCGAGCTGGGACAGCAGGCTGGCCTGGTTACCGAGCCCGAGGGCCAGGATGGCGGTGTGCCCGATCCGGTCGGCGGCGGTCACCGCCGGGGTCAGCACCGCGAGCGCATCGGCGTACCGGGCCTCGCGTTCCAGCGCGACGGCCAGGTTCGTCCGGATCCGGATCGCCTGCACCACGTCACCGGCGGCCTCGGCCAGAGCGAGGGCCCGCTCGTAGTGGTTGTGCAGGGCCGCCTGGTCGCCGTCGAGATTGGCCACCAGAGCCAGCGCCACGTACGCCGCCGAGCGGGCCCGGGGATCCCCCGTCGCCTCAGCCGTCCGATGCGCGCGGTGCGCGGCCGCCCGGCTCGCGGTGGCGTCCCCGGCCAGCCAGTGTGCCGCCGCGGTCCAGGCCAGCAGTTGCGCCTCGTCGGCCGAATCGGCGCCGGTGAGCCGGCCGCGGCGGAGAATGACCAGGGCGTCGCCAGCGGTGCCCGCGTAGTACAGTGCGGCGCCGTACCGCCACGCGAGCCCGGCAGGCAGCTCCTCGGAGCCGTCGTCGAGCGTCGCGTACGTGTCCACGGCGGCAGCGGTGTCACCGGTGATCGCCAGCGCCTCGCCGAGCAGCAGGGTGAGCCGTTCGTCGCGGTGGCCGGCGGGCAGGGACCGGATCGCGGCGGCGACGTCCACGGCTGCCCCGCCTGCGAGCAACGCACTGCCGGACCCGCTGAGCAGCGCCGCGCAGCTGTCGGGGTCCTCGGCGGCCAGATGCAGGCGCAGGGCTTCGGCGGACCGGCCATGCCGGACATGCCAGTCGGCGGCTGCCCGGAGCACCCGCGGCCGGGCGGGGTACTGGGCGCGGACCACGGCGGCGAGCAGCGGCACCAGCCGGTACCACTGGTGGTCCGGTGTGGTCGGAACGACCAGGCCGAGCCGCGCCAGCCAGGCCAGGGTCCGCTCGGCGTCGCGGTGGCCCAGCTCGCGGGCCATCGCGGGGGAGACTGCCTCGATTCGGGCGCAGTCCGCCACCAGGCGCCGGGCGACCGTCGACAAGGGAGCCAGCACTTCGGTGTCGACGTACTCCGCGATGGGGTTGCCGGGCATGGCCAGCTGATCGGGTCCGACGCGGCTGCCAGCCAGCGCCGCACCGGCCAGCAGCACCAGGGCCGGCCAGCCGGCCGTCAGCTGGTGCACGTGCGTGGCCTCCGGCTCGGCGATGCCGTGCCGCTGGTGAAGCAGCCGGATCGTGCGCTGCCTTGACAGGGCGAGCCTACCCGGCCCGACCTCGACCGGAACGCCACCGGCCCACCGCAGGATCCCCGGCGTGGGCGGCTGGCGGGTCAGCAGCACCAGCCGGGCAGTCGGTGGCGGGCGCAGCGCGGGCAGTTCAGCCGCGAGGTGCAGATCGTCGATCACGACGACCGGTGCCGTCGACGCTTGATCATCCCATGTCGATGGACCCAGCCAGGTGTGCTCGGCATCGCCGAGCCAGGACCGGACCGCCGTCGTCTTGCCATAGCCGGCCGCCGCCAGCACCACGGTAAGTCGACCAGTCAGCATCACTTGCCCCCCGGTGGGCCGACCCTGAAAGAAGAGTGATCCCACCGTGACGGCTCGCCGGATGCTGAGGAAGGCAACAGTCGCCATCACGATACGGAGGAACAATGAACACTCGAACGTCGGCGCTCGGCCGGCTCGCCGTCGGACTCGCCACCGCGGTGTGCGCGATCGGGTTCGCGGGTCCGGCCAATGCCGCGCCAGCCGCGGTCCACATCGGCCAGAAGATGGTGCCCCCACAGACCACGGCCGACGCGGAACCCGTCACCTACGGCGTGGCCCGGGTCTTCTTCCGCAGCCCCACCGGCCGGCTGATGGAACGCTGGCTGGACAGCGGCGGCTGGCACACCGCCGACCACGGCGGCGCAGACATCATCGGCGAACCGACCGCGGTGGTGACCCCGACCGGGCTGCGGGTCTACTCCCGGTACGAGAACGGCCAGATGCGGGAGGACACGCTGGGCGCCAGCGGAAGCTGGAGCGTCGGCACGCCGATTCCCGGCCTGGTGTTCGCCAGCGACTTCGCCGCGATCCACTACGGCACGACGCGGGTGTTCGGCCGCACTTCCGCCGGGGCGCTGATAGAGGCCTGGATCGGCTCGGACAACGCCTGGCACCACGCCGGCCACGGCGGCGCGGCCATCATCGGCAACCCGTCGGCGGTGGTCGACGGCTGGGGCAAACTGCGGGTGTACAGCCGGTACACGAACAATCTGCTCCGCGAGGACGTGCTGCCGAGCACTGCGGGGCCGTGGAGCATCGGCTCGCCGGCCGGCGCATACTTCACCAGCGACGTGACCGCGATCGCGGCGCTCGGCGCGCTCCGGGTGTTCGGCCGCAGCACCACCGGCACGCTCAAGGAGCTGTGGCTGAGCAATGTGGCCGGCCCCTGGTCCGCAGCCGACCACGCCGGCGGCTCGATGATCGGCAAACCGGCCGCGGTGCTCGCGTCGGGCACGCTGCGGGTGTACTCCCGGTTCCCCGGCAACGCCCTCCGCGAGGACAGCCTGGCCTGCTCGGCCTGTGCCTGGGCGACAGGCAACCCGTACGGCGCGGTGTTCACCGGCGACCCGGCCGCCATCGTCTCGGTCGGCGCGCTGCGGGTGTACGGCCGCGGTACCACGGGCACGCTGTGGGAGCTGTGGCTGAGCGGCAACGGCACCGGGCCGGCCTGGAACGCCAGCGACCACGGCATCCCCATGGCCGCCTAGGCAGAGTCTGGGCCGGCGGGCCACCCCCGCCGGCCCAGCCGTGACCGCACTCCACCTGTTCCTTGCCGATGGGATCGAAGCGGTCTTTGACACGCTCAGACAAGCGAGCCCAGGACTCGGCCTGCCCAGGACCGCCAACTCGTGACGCGACCCGACCCGACCCGCCGCGTCGCCGCTGGTCAATGCCGCATCGGCATATCGAGCCCCTACAAGTCCGACAGGACGAACGCTCCGTGTTGGGCCCGCAGCAGCAGGAAGGTCGGGTTCACCTGCGTACCGTCCCGTTGGAACTCGGACGGTCCGGACAGGAGCTGGATGTCGCCCGGCTTGGTGTCGGCGATCGCCTTCCGGACGGCATCCCGGTCCAGGGTGCCGGCGCGGCCGATCGCGTTGATCGCGAGCCGGGCGGCGTCGTACGCCTGCATGGTGAACGGTCCGGGTTCTCTGCCGTAGGCGGCGCGATACTTCGCGGCCCACGCCGCCGCCTGCGGCATGAACTGGGCCACGGGCAGCGAAAGACCGTAGAGCCCCTCCGCCTCGGCGGGGGTGATCTGGCTGAGCAGGGCCGGGTCCGTTCCCGCGTCAGCGAGCAGGATCGTGCCGGTGTAGTGAGCGGCGCGCAGGTCCCGGATCAACTTGGCGGCCTCGGCGTAGTAGCCGGTGTAGAAGACCATGTCCGCCCGCTGCTGGAGCACGGTCGCGACGACCCTGGGATAGCTCGTCGCGCCCTGGCTGACCCGCTGTCGCCCGGTGGGCGTCGCCCCGTTGTCGATCTCCTTGACGAACGTGGTCGTCTCCGCCGCCAGGGTGTCGGAGAAGCTCGTGCCGTCATCCACGACGGCCACCCGCCGTACGCCGAGCTTGCCCATCACCTCGACGCTCCGTTTCGCCTCGAGCCTGGTGGTTCCGGCGAGCAGGAAGACGCTGTCGTACCCCGGAGCGAGCAGATCCGTGGAGTTGGCGGCCGGGATGATCATCGGTATCTCCGCCGCCCGGAAGATCTTGAGACTCGGTACGGCCGCCACGCTGCATCCACCGCCCACCGAGACCACGATGTCCTTGCTGACCAGCTCGTTGGCGCTGGCCACCGCCGCACCCGGGTCGCAGGCGTCATCGCCGAAGACGATCTCCACCCGGCGTCCCAGCACTCCGCCCGCCTCGTTGGCCTCCTTGACCGCCATGTTGTACGCGTCGGCCATCGGCCGCCCGGTCGGGGCGAAGTATCCGCTCAGCGGGAGTAGGGCACCGAGCCGCACGGGTGGCACTTCGTCCTGTTTGTCGGATTTTGTGCAGCCCGCGAGGGCGCCCGTCGTCACGGCAAGCACGGCACCCGCGGCCAACAGCCGCCGACCCGCGCGACCGAACACCCCCGGAATTTTCATGTAAGCAATTATTATGATTGGTCCCCAAATCAGCCACCTTTCGAGCCTCGGTTGTGCTGGGAACGCTCCCACATGCGATCCCGCCATGCACCTCGCAACGTCGGGCACCATCAGGTCGAAGGCCCCACCTCCTCCCACCTGGCCCACTCCGCCGGATGCAGGACACGACCTAACCGGCTGTCCCCCCGCTAGCGCGTTCGGGACTCTCGGTGAGATTGCGGACGCATGCCTTAAGGCTGTCAAGCAGTACACGTTGCTGTGCGACCGCCAGGTCGGCGCACATCTTCTTCTCGATATCGCGTACCGCCGCGCTGGCCACGTGGGGGTACGCGCGGCCGGCCTCGGTCAGCCCGGTGGGCAGCTCGCGGCCACGGGTGCGGTTTCGGAGCAGGTGATCCCCGCCTGCGGCCGGTACAGTTCCACAGCCCGTACGAGGCCGCCGCCTGGACGATCATCGGACAGCGCACACGGATGACCCAGGCGGCCCGCATCCGAGACCGGATGGCCGCACAACTCGGCGACAACGTCGACTACGGCGCGAATCGGCAGGCGAATGGCTCTGACTAACCGCTACGCGATCGCCTTCAACGAAGCGTTCTCCGGCTGGACCAAGACGTTCACCGACCCGCGCCTCTGCGCCGCGATCGTCGACCGCCTCACCTTCGGCGGCGACATCATCCAGACCGGCACCGCCTCCTACCGCCTCGTCCGCACCCGAAGCCAGATGACCGCCTGAACCCACGACACCAGCAGTGCGAAGTCAAAGCCACGGACTATGTTGACCGGCGTGAACCCTACTCCTGCCCCCAGCGCAGACAACCCGTTCCGGAACTGGATCGACGAACAAGCCCCCAACGCCGCGGCGGCCTGCGCTCTCTACGACGCCACGCTTCTCGCGATCAAAGCGATTCCAGACGGCACCGACCCGATCAGCGCAGCCGAGCCCGTCCTGCGCGCGTTCATCAACGGGCTCGACGACCTCGACGGCGAAGAGTTCCTCATGGACACCATCCGACGCGAAGAAGCAGGCGATGTGTTCGCCGACCTCGCCCAACAAGCCGGAATCCCATCGGATATCTCCGACAAATGGTTCGATGAATGGCGAAACTTCTAACCCGAACACCGACGAAAGAACCTGATCACCACGAAAATGTCACCGAGACCCGATCAGTGAGGCCCCCAGCACCGTCCAACGACAAGCGTCGACGCGACCAGAATCCGAACCGGCCACGCTTGGGCGCACCTTCCGTGATCGGTGGGGCCGACTATGACCGCCGACCTGGGGCCAGCGACACCTGCCCTGACCAACCGCTTCCGCTCACGACAGCGCCGGACCTTCGAGTACATCACCCAAGACCGGCCCGACGCGGACGATGGGAACTGGCCCGCTTGATCATCAAGTACGCCGACTCCGCCGTCGCTGCAAGCAGAAATTCGCCTCGGGGCATCCCGAGTGAGGTGGGCTGGCAACTCGCTGCCCGACGAACGCTAACGACTCGAACAGCTCATCGCCGGGCAGCCCTGACCGCCAAGCAGAATGGCGACGTTCCCCTCGCCGGGCAGGTGCTGTTCTGCCCGGTCACGGACGCGAGCTTCGACACCGGTTCGTACCAGCAGTTCGCCGAGGGCTACTTCCTGCGCCGCGACGCCATGCAGTGGTTCTGGGACCAGTTCACGCCAGTCGAGCCAGCGCGCTGGCCCACGCCACGATCTGTCAGCGCGCCGGCATCCGCCCTGGCTGCCCTCGACCAGGTCACGGCCGTGCGTGGCGAGCTCGACCCGCGGGTGCTGCGGCCGCTGGCCGACCTGCTCGAACCCGGCCTGTAGGTCCGGCTGGCCCCATTGGCGTGGTCGCCGGGACTCGCATCGGGCGGGTGATGCCGCACGAGCGACGTCGGGGGGCCGTCGCTCGTGCGGCCACTCCCTCGGCCGTGGGGGGTCAGGCCGAGGGTGCCGCGGCCGGCGGAGGGAAGAAGCCGGCCGGGAAAATCGCCTGCGAGACGCGAAGGCCTGTCACCGCCGATCCCGTGGGCGATATCAGTGATACGCCGTCACTTGTGCGACGGGGTGGCGGCCGGACCGCCGCCAGGGTGGTCGGTCGGTTTCGCCGAGGGCACGCCGCGACTGGGCAGCGTGCTGGGCTTGCTGCCCGGCGTGGCGGGCTTGCCGGTCGGCTTGGCGGTGGGCAGCACGGTCATGCAGAAATCAGCGACCTTGTCCTGACCCCCCGCCGCGGTGATGAGCGCCTGGAACGCCGGGCTCTGCAGGGCCTTGCCTCGCTCGCCATCGGGCTTGGCGTCATACGCCTTGCACAGGCCTTCGAGGTTCGGCGAGGGCGAGCCCTTGGCGCCGGTGCTGTGGTCGGGCTTGGGGCTGTGGCTTGCCGATGGCTTGTCCGACGGGCTGCCGAGCGGGTTGGGCAGCACGCCGGTCGTGGCGGCCAGGGCGACGCCGCCGCCCACCGCGACGACCGCGACTGACGCGGCCTTCACCGTGAGCAGCTTCGCCAGGGCTGTACTGAGCATGGATCGTCTCCGGGGTCGATGAACAGAACCGGAATGGGCACGAACTCTGCCACCGGCGTCCCGCCGTCCGGCCTGGCAGGCGCGGTAGCGGCGGCAGGCGGTGCCTCGGCGCGACGGTCGGGACCGAGTCGCGTGCTCATCTGTCTTCCAAGACCGTCACGGCCACCGAAAATGTCACTCTCATGCGATCGGCACCGGCCCGGGAGGCGGAGTCTCCCCCACTTATCAACCGATATTCCACTTGGTCACTCTTCGGGGCATTGATCAGTGGCATGGGTTCGGGATGACGTCCCGGCGCGCGTTGGCCGCCTGGATCGACCCGCTGCCAGGTCCCGCCGAACATGAGGACGACAGATGACCTTGTAATCCTGTCAGTGACGTGGCGGATCAGGTCATGACAAGCGGGTGCCCGCTACGGTGCGCACGTTCGAGCCTGGGGCGGGACACAACCCGAAACTGCCCCCTACGGAACGCCTGGCCATCGCGGCTGACCTGCCGCTGATCAGCCGGGCAGGTTGCATCACTGTCCACGCCGCCATTACGCGTGGGGGTTGACGTGTCCGAATTCCGTTGATCTAGCGCATCGATGACAAGGCATAAAACGTTGCTCTGCAGCAGGTCCCGCAGGAAAACGTTGTGAGCCCCTCAGTCATCGTTGAGGATCGGTGGAGCGTGAAACGCCCCGCCGGCCGAGGGCCGACGGGGCGAGAGGTGTGACGCGCTAGCAGTTCGGTGCCGAGGTCCCCACCGCGCAGACGACGCTCACGCCCGACGACGCCGACCCGGAGACCGCCGAGGTGTAGACCGTCTGGGTCTGCGTGTTGAACTTCGGGCCGAACATGTAGGTCAGCCCGGAGTAGCCGTACGAGTTCACGGAGGTGAGCAGCGTGCCTGAGGTGTATACGGCCGGGTCGGTGGTGCCGTAGATCCACGGGCCACCGGAGGAGCCGCCGTTCATGTTGCAGGCGACGCCCCAGGTCGGGGAACCGTACGGGTCGTCGATCGTCGGGCCGGAGCAGTAGATGAGGTCTTTGCCCTTGTACTTGCCCTCGGCGGGGTAGCCGAACGCCCACTTCGTGACGTTGTGGGCCACGGACGAGGTGTTGAGGCCGTAGCCGCCGGTGGCGGCGTCGAGTTCGGCGGTGCCGGCGCCGGCGATCCGGAGCCCGACGCGCGCGAAGGCGTAGTCGACCCGCACGGTCGCGTCGGTCCCGAAGCCCTCCGGGACGAAGTCATCGTGGGCGCTGAGCAGGTTCGCCCGCCAGCAGCCGTTGACCCGCGCGGTGCAGTCGTAGTTGGGCTCGGCGTCGAAGTTGGGCATGTAGAGGAAGTTGTAGGACCAGCCGTCGTTGCCGTCGAAGACGCAGTGCCCGGCCGTCAGGACGACCGAGTAGCCGTTGCTGGTCGAGGCGTCGTTGACGACGCTGCCGGAGCAGATCCAGTCGGAGCCGCCGGAGGAGAACAGGATGCGGCCCGAACGCTGCTGGATCGCGCCGCCGTTGGGCCACGAAGCGCCGGTGACCGCTCCACCGCCGCCGGGCTTGGCATACGGGACCATCTTGCCCGAGCCGGTGCGGACGTAGTCGCGGACCTTCGCATTGGCGATCCGCTGCGGGGTCCAGTAAGCCAGGACGCGGGCGTCCTCGGCACGGGTTGCGGCGGCGCCGCGGTCGGTGCTGACGGCGTTGGCGGAGCTTGCCACACCCGGTAGGACGACGGACAGGGTGAGCACGCTGAGAAGGATGAGGGCTCGAGAACGCATGCGATCTTCTCCGACTTCGCAGGTTCGGGGTGGGGTGCCGCCATACAAGCGCATCGAAAACCGCGAAACAACGGGCAAGGCGGGGGCGTCAGCCAGACGATGTTCATCTATGTCGTCCCGGTGGAAGCGGTGTCCCCCGGTCGCGACAGAAGCGCTCCGGTGTGGACGTCAGCAATTATTGACTGAATCGCGTGCCGTGACGCTGATCCAGCAGTAGGCCCCGACACGCCCCGCAGGGTCCTGCACCACGTCCTACGGTCGGACTCGGATCGGCGGCGGCGCTGCTGGATGCCGAGAGGCCGGGCGCATGGCTCCGTCCATAACACACCGTTCGTGGAAGAAGGCACGTTCGTCATCGGCGCCTTGGTCGTCTCGTACGACGACGGCGAGACAGGGAGGTCCGGCAGCGGAGGTTAGTGCTCACCGGAGACTCGACGCCCATGTCGGGCCGTCAGGCCACTTCGGGCACGTCACCGGCCTCTGGATGACGCCGGCGGTCGCCGACCGTAGGCGAAGGCGCCCGGCACGAGCCCGCCCAGCAGGGCGGTGCCGTACAGATCCGCGGCGATGCTCAGAGCCGCGCAAAACAAACGGCACGCTAACATCGATCTTGGCGGGCACCGTTGGGATGCAGTTGGTGTCCGAGGGGCTACATGCACCCTAAGTACATGATCAGGATGGCCGGTGAGCTGCTGCTTGCGTGATCACCAGGCCGGGCGGCGACCAACAGGGTCATGCCGCCGCCCGGCCGACCTCGCGGCAAAGGGGCACCTCAGGCGGCCTGGCCAGCTTGACACGATCCTCGGCCGGCCGCGGCGACCGCAACCATATGTTGCGGCATGGACCAGTCCTTCGACAGCTTGGCGGAATCGCCGAGCCGGTCGCGACGTGGATGGCCGAGAATCGCGGGTCGGACATGCTGCCCAGGCTTGGAGGGGCTGCTGTCGTCAGGCGAGCAGGCCCTTGCTGCCAAGCGCGTGCCGGCCGGTCTCGACCAGGACGTCCTCGGCAGTCAGCGGATGGAACTTCGCCGCGCGGATGTCGCGGTAGCACCGTTCGATCACCGAGCCCTTGAAGAAGGCGGACCCGCCGACGACGTCCATGGCGAGATCGCAGACCGCGACGCCCGCCTCGGCGACCTCGTTCTTCGCCGACATCACCGCGAGATAGACCTCGGGGGACGGGCGGGGATCGTCGCCGACCGCGGCCAGGGCACCGTCGAGCGCCCACGAGGCGACCCGCAGCTTGTGCCGCATCAGACCGAGCTGGCGCTGCACGAGCACGTTCTCCGCCTTCGGCGCGGCGCCGGCGATCGCGGCCCGGTACGCCGCCTCGGCCACCCCGAGGTAGACGCCCGAGATGATCGGGAACGCGATCTGCGAGATCACCTGCAGGGGAGGATCGACCACGCCGTACGGGCGATTGGCGAGCACCCGCTCATCCGGGACGAACACGTCCGTGAGCAGGATGTCGTTGCTGGCGGTGCCGCGCATGCCGAGCGTGTCCCAGTTGTCTGCGACGGTGACGCCCGGTGACGCCAGCGGGATCGCGACGTTCAGCACTCGCCGGCCCCGCTCCGGGTCGTCGCAGGTGAACATGGTTGCCATCACCGTGCCATGGTTCGACTGGCTGGCGAAGCGCTTGTGTCCGGTGACCCGGTAGCCCCCGTCAACCCTGACCGCCTCGCCGCGCGGGTGGGTGTAGTCGCCGCCGCCGGTCGAGACGAGCAGGATGCCCTCCTCCGCCACCCGGCGCAGGGTGGCCTCGGCGCCGGGCAGATTGCGGCGATATCGCCACGCGGTGAACGCGACGACGTGCTGGTGCATCGAGCTGGCCAGCGCCGCCGAACCGCAGTGCTGGGCGAGCTCGCGCTGCAGGGCGGTGAGCTCGGCGATGGTGGCGCCGTCGCCGCCGAGCTCCACGGGCACACCCGCCTTGAGCAGGCCGGCGGAGCGGAGCACGTCATACGCCTCGGTCACGAAGCTGCCCTCGGCGTCGTGCCGGGCGGCGTGTTCGGCGAGTGTGGCGCCGACGGCCGCGGCCCGCTCGGTGAGATCGGTGGTCTGCTGAGCGCTGGGCTCGGTCGTTGTCGTCATGCACTCAGCGTCGGGGGCGGCGTAGGCCCGCCACTAGTCCACAATCGCGACCTGGCTGGTACAGATTCAGGACTACAAGCCGCGTCGAGGCGCTGCGACGATATGTCCATGCCTGACTACGGTGACTACTGCCCGGTCCAGCTAGCCGCCGAGGTGGTCGCGGACCGCTGGACACCCCTGATCCTCCGGGAGATGGTGCTCGGCAACACCCGGTTCAACGACATCGCGCGGGCGATGCCCGGCATCTCCCGCTCGCTGCTCGTCCAGCGACTGCGCCACCTTGAGAAGCACGGAGTCGTCGAGACCTGGCCCGCGCCGACCGGGCGTGGCAGCGAGTACCGCCTCACCGCGGCTGGCAAGGACCTGGAACGGGTCATCGACGCGATGGCGCGGTGGGCGATCGAATGGCTCTTCGAGGAGATCCGCCCGCACGATGTGCCGCCGACCACGCTCATGTGGTGGATGCACCGCCGGGTCAGGCCGGAGGCGCTGCCGACGGCTCGTACGGTGCTGGAATTCCGGCACACCGCGCCGACACCGCAGACGATCTGGCTGGTGCTCGACCGGGGCGAGGTGTCGGTCTGCCACCAGCATCCGGGCTTCGACAGCGATGCCATCGTCACCTCGACCACCGCAGACCTCGCCGACGTGTTCCAGGGCTACCGCACCTGGGCCGAGGCCACCGCCGACGGCCGGATCGACGTCGCCGGGCCGCCCAGGATCACCTCGGCCATCCCGCGATGGTTCGCGTGGAGCCCCTGGACCGACGTCACCCGCGAACGAGCCCAGCGCCCCACCAGCTGAGGTGAACGAACCGTCGTCACCGCGGACCGGAGAGGCGGCGCGCCAGCTCGCTGCGGAGGTAACGCAGGCACCCCACTGGGCCAGCACCGGCCGGCAAACCCGCTCCCATTGCGGCAGCGGATCGAAGTCGGACGTTCTTTGGCATGGCAGGTTATTGACAACAAGGTTTCCAGTCACTCACGATGTGAGAGCGCTCTCACATCCGTGGAGGGACTCGAACAGGCACTTTCGCCGATCGCACCACCTCCGCCCCTGCTCGAGAAGGGCACATACGCTGTGGAGATTCAACAAGAACGCGCACCCCGCATGCCCCGTGGCCGCGCCCTGAACCGAGCGCTGTCACGCGGCCGGCGCCTCCTGATCCTCCTCACCGCCGCCGTCACTGCACTCGTCGGCAGCGTGGTCGTCCCGCAGCAGCCCGCACACGCCGCGTGGAACCTCGTGTGGGCCGACGAGTTCAACGGATCCGGCGCGCCCAGCAGCGCCAACTGGAACTACAACGTCGGCAACGGCCTCAACCCCGGCCTCAATACTTTCGACGGCTGGGGCAACGGCGAGTGGGAGTGGTACCGCCCCGAGAACTGCACGCAGTCCGGCGGCAACCTCGTGATGCGCGCCAACTGGCTCACGACACCCATCACGGTCAACGGCCGCAACTTCTACCAGACGTCGTGCCGCATGACGACGGACACGAAGAGGTCCTTCCAATACGGCCGTATCGAGGCGCGCATGGCGCTCCCGACCGCCACCGGCTCGTGGCCGGCTTTCTGGATGCTCGGTGACTCGTGTGACGAGACATCCACGAGCGCCTACAACCCGGCGCAGACCTACTACGACCGCCTGCCCACCAACTGGGCCAGTTGCGGCGAGGTCGACATCATGGAACACGCGAACGCGAACGCGACCGTGACGAACAACATCTTCTGGGATGTGCGGACCGGCGTGTTCCCGTGGACAGCGGGTCAGAACGCCAACTACGTCGCGAACCCCGCCGTCAACAACGCTGCGGCCTTCCACGTCTATGCGATCGAATGGACGCCTGCGCAGATCCGCTGGTACATCGACGGTACGCAGACGCACGTGATCGACACGACACCGGCGACCTTGGAGGAGTTCCGCAAGCCGTTCCACCTCATCTTCAACCTGGCGCTGGGCGGCACGTACCCCGGACAGAACCCCGTGCAGAGCCAGTTCCCGCTCACCGCATTGATCGACTACGTGCGCTACTACCAGGACGGCGGGGGCACGGGCGGACCCGCGACGCAGATCAACGGGCCGGGCGGCAAGTGCGTGGACGTGGCCGGAAACGATACGGGCGGCAATGGCGCGGCCGTGCAGCTGTGGACGTGCCAGGGGTCTGCTGTTTCGCAGGACCAGCAGTGGAGCCGGGACGGCCAGACCCTGCGGACGCTGGGCCGGTGCCTCGATGTCAACGGCGCGGGCACGGCCAACGGCACGAAGGTGCAGCTCTGGGACTGCAACGGCAGCGGCGCACAGAACTGGGTCCAGGAAGGTAACCGGTTGCGCAACCCGAACTCCAACAAGTGCCTGGACTCCCCGGGAGGCTCGACAGCGGACGGCGCGCGACTGCAGATCTGGGATTGCAACGGATCGGCCGCGCAGTACTTCGTGAAGGCCGCGTGACGGCCGGCCCAGGGGCACGCTGACGGTCAGGGCGCGGGAGCGGACAGGCTCCCGCGTCCTTTCCACGTTCAGGCATACGACCCGCGCCGGGGTTTGTCCGGCGCGGGTCGTGGAACGGTGGCCGGGCGGACCCGCCCGTGGCACCATCGGCCCGCGACCAGCGGACCCGACGAGACGCGACGGCTGCGCGACCTCGCACTGCTGCGCCGCGTGCGCGACCGCATGGACCGCGAGTACGCGCAGCCGCTGGACGCCGAGGCCCTCGCGCGGCGTGCGCATGTCCGCGGGTCACCTGAGCCGGCAGATCCGCCTCGCGTACGGGGAGTCGCCGTACGCGTACCTCATGACGCGCCGGATCGAGCGCGCCACGGCGTTGTTGCGCGGCACGGACCTGTCCGTGACCGACATCTGCTCCGCTCTAGAGTGCTCCTCGCTGGGCACCTTCAGCACGCGGTTCACGGAGTTCGCGGGCGCCGTGGCCGGCCTGCTCGCCTACCGTGACGAGCTGCACGCGCGACGGGAGCAGAGGGCCGCCGAAGCAGCACAGAAGCTGGTCGCAGACATGGCCGCGCATGCGCCGGTCAGCCGCACGCATAGGTGGAGGACGAGTTAGGCGCCCGCATCGGCGTACGACTGCGAACGTGGGCCGACGGCCCCATTGACGACCGGGCGTCCTCACCCTCGGCCGTCGATGTCGATCCGCACGTGCGCGGCCGGTTCGGCGGTGCGGTCGCGAGCCTCGACCGGCTCCGCCGCAGTGACGATCACGTGAGCAATCCGCATCGCATCGGCAGGGCTGGGTTTTCTCGACGGTACAGTCGATCCTGACCAATCCGCGTTACACCGGCCGGCAGGTGCCGAACCGCCAGCAGACCGAGGTCGGCCCGCTCGACCGGGCCGATGACGTGCTCGGGCGGGCGGAGACGCGCCGGTGGAACACGTTGCATGAGTGGGTGGTCTCCGCACCCGTGGCACACCCGGCTTTGGTCAGCGACGCCGACTTCGTCGCGGTGCAGGCGGTGTACACCACACCCGAGCCGGTCGACGGGCAGATCCGCGAACACATGCTCGCGGGGCTGATGTTCTGCAAGGTATGCCAGCGGCGGATGGTCTCGCACTGGGTGCATGACCGCGAGTCCTACCGGTGCATGCACGGCCGCACCAGCGCGCACATCCGGCGCAAGGACCGCCAGCGCACGGTGTACGCCCGCCAGGACGAGGACTTCCTGTTCCTCGCCACACACCTTCCGCAGCTGCGGGGACTGTACGACGGACATCTAGCAGACCCCACGACGGCCCGACAGGTCCTGGACGCCTTCCACGGCGAACGCGAGCTGGCAGTCAGGTGCGACAACTACACCTGGCGCGTGGAGATCGACGACGACCTGGCATTTGACGGCTTCCCGGTCCGCCTGCCCCGAAAGAAGACCGCGCGGCGACCTCGGACAGCAAGAACGCCGCCCGAACGATCGAGCGGCGCGAATGCGTTAGGTGTGCAACTACTGTGTCCGAGGGGGGACTTGAACCCCCACGCCCTATACGGGCACTAGCACCTCAAGCTAGCGCGTCTGCCATTCCGCCACCCGGACCGGTGGTGTCCGACCTCCGCCACACCCCCGAAGACACATCCTCGCTGGTGTCCGGCGTCAGCCGCACGAGCCACAACGATACACGGTCCCCCTTGATCACGCACATCGGGTTACCGGTGTCGGTAGTCTCCGAGCGTGAAGGCAGCAGTATGGGTGGTCGCCGGCCCTCCCGGCGCCGGCAAGTCGACCGTGAGCAGGCTCCTCCTCCAGGCTCTGAACCCGGTCCCGGCCCTGCTCGACAAGGACGTCCTCTACGGCGGCTTCGTCGCCGCCACCCTCGCCGCCGCGGACCGCCCCCACGGTGAGCGCGAAGGCCCCTGGTACGACGAGCACATCAAGATCCACGAGTATGGCGGCATGACCGCGGCGGCCCGCCAGATCCGCTCATTCGGGTGCCCCGTCCTCCTGGACGCCCCCTTCACCGGCCAGATCCACGACCAGGCTCGCTGGGCAGCCTGGGTCGACGAGCT
Organism: Catellatospora sp. IY07-71; assembly: GCF_018326265.1. GTDB lineage: Bacteria > Actinomycetota > Actinomycetes > Mycobacteriales > Micromonosporaceae > Catellatospora. The sequence continues at coordinate 3,449,399 of NZ_AP023360.1, read as the reverse complement.
CGGCGGCAACCCGGTTCACCTGGTCTGGGTACGCACCGACCCGCAGACCTTGCGCACCCGCCTGACCGCCCGTGCCCTCCCCCGCGACGGCCAGAAGCTGGCGAACTTCGACGCCTTCACCGAGTCGATCCGCGCCGGTGTAGAACCCCCTGTCCCGCACCTCACCGTCGACAACCGCACCGGCGCGACCTCCCTGGAACTCCAGGTCAAGCTCCTCCTCCCCCGCCGCTGACACCACGACCCCAGCCCCAGCCCGCACCTCGCCTAATCGATCTTGCGCGAACTGTTGCCCATTCGCCCGCCTTGGGCGTGTCGTACCCACAGTTCACGCAAGATCGGCGATGGGCAGCAGGCCCGCCGGCCGCCGCGAGCTGGTCAGTGCAGTGGGGTGAACCGGAGGGAGAAGGTGTGGTCGCCAGCGTGGAGTTCGTGTTGAGGCAGGACCCCAGGGCCGCAGGAGTTGCTGCCGATGCCGTGCTGGGCGAGGTCGATGTTCAGCCAGATGCGCTCGCCCGGGACCAGGTCGGTCTGGTGGCGGGCAGCGTCGAGCTGCTCTGACGTCCAGTGGCGTGCCGTGAGCTGGAACACCGGGTCGCCCTCGATGCGCAGCCCGCGCCCGGATGCGTCGGTCAACTCGGCCCAGCGCACGTCGAGGCGCGACCCGTTTTCCTGCGGGACCACGTACGGCGTCTGCATGGCGTCGACCGTGCTGCGGTGGCGCCCGATTCGGGCGGCGAGCCGCGTATCCGCATATGCTTCACCGGGCCCCCGCCCGAACCACTCGACCCGGTCGTACCCGCCGGGCAGGGCCAGTCGCAGCCCGAGCCGGGGCAGCGGCACGTTCCACACCCCGTCGGCGCTGACCGCGAGGTCCAGCCGCAGCACCCCGCCGGCCTCACTCCACCGGTACTTGACGTGCAGCCCGAAGTCGACCGCGGCCGGCGCGACCCGCGTCCGCACCGTCAGCGCCCGCTCGTCCCACTCCACGGACACGGTGCGCTCGTGCACCCGGTGCAGCCCGGCCCACCGCCACTTCGCCGCGAGCGCGTGCGCGTCGTTGTCGGTCGGCGCCCGCCACACGTCCACCCGCGGCGCGACCAGCTCGATCCCCGCGAACTCGACCAGCCTCCCCCGCTCGTCGAACCGCGCCTGCCGGGCCGCCGCCCAGCCCTCTGCCGTTGCCTCACCCGGCTCTGTCGTGTCGGCCGGCACACCTTCGGGCTCGCCGTGCCCTGCGGCCGGCGCATCTACCGTGCCGCCCGCGTCAACCGGCTGTCCCGCCGCCGAAGCTGAGCCGCCGCCAGGCAAGCACGCGGGCCACTGCCCCCAGGCGACCTCATGACCTGCAGGAGCCCAGGCACTGTCGGCAGCCAGCACGGCTCGCACCGTCCACCACGCCTCACCGGGCAGGACCGGCAGGTCCAGCGCGGGCAGCGCGACGGTTTCGCTCTTGCCGGCCGCGAGCACCGGGCACGGCAGCTCGCCACCTGCCTGCTCCACGCCCTCGACTTCATACGCCCACCGCAGCACCAGCCCGCTCAGCTCGGCGAAGTCGTACCGGTTCTGGACGGTGAAGGCGCCCGACCCGGCATCACGAAGACGGATGGGCTCGATGACCTTCTTGTATTCGAGCAGTCCAGGTGAAGGAGTACGGTCCGGGAACACGAGCCCGTCGCAGATGAAGTTGCCGTCGTGCAGTTCCTCCCCGAAGTCCCCGCCGTATGCGTAGAACTCGCGCCCGTCGGCGGTCCGGCTGCGGATGCCGTGGTCGATCCACTCCCAGATGAACCCGCCCTGCAGCCGCTCGTACCGCTCGAACAGCTCCTGGTACTCCGCCAGCCCGCCGGGCCCGTTGCCCATGGCGTGCCCGTACTCGCACTGGATGAACGGCATCGCCCGCCGCCGCGCGTCGAGCTCCGGATCGTCGAGCGCCTCCTCCTCGCCCCGCCCGATGGCCTCGACCTCGGCGTGGGAGGCGTACATGCGGCTGTACACGTCGGTGTACCGGCAGCTGCGGTCCCCTTCGTAGTGCAGTGGCCGGGAGGAGTCCAGGGCCCGGATCGCCGCCGCCATGTGCCCGAGGTTCTCCCCGACCCCCGCCTCGTTCCCCAGCGACCACATGATCACCGAAGGGTGGTTGCGGTCCCGCGCGACCATCCGCTCGGCCCGCCCCACCAGCGCCTCCCGCCACGCCGGCTCATCGGTCGGATTGCGCCGCCACCCGCTCTCCTGGAACCCGTGCGTCTCCAGGTCGCACTCGTCGATCACCCAGAACCCCAGCTCGTCACACAGCTCCAGGAACCGCGGATGCGGCGGGTAGTGGCTGGTCCGCACCGCGTTGATGTTGTGCTGCTTCATCAGCACCAGATCGGCCCTCATCAGCTCCTCCCCGACCACCCGCCCGTGATCGGGATCGAACTCGTGCCGGTTCACCCCCCGGAACAGCACCGCCCGCCCGTTGACCTTGATCAGCCCGTCCTCGACCGCCACACTCCGGAACCCGACGGCCACCACGGCCCGCTCCGCGCCCGTGGCCACCTCCACCCGGTAGAGCCGCGGCGTCTCCGCGGTCCACGGCTCCACCGCGACCTCATGAACCCCATCGGCGGGTACGCCCGAAAGCCCGAGCTCCGCGCACGTGAGCACCGCCCCGGCGGCCGTGTCCACGCGCAGCCTGCCCAGCCCGGTCCGGTGGTCGTACCCGGCCTCGACCCGCACGTCGCCCAGCCCGCCCACCGGCCGGGCGAGCAGCGTGACGTCCCGGAAGATCCCCGGCAGCCACCACATGTCCTGGTCCTCGACGTACGTCTGCGCCGACCACTGGTGCACCCGCACCGCGAGCACGTTCCCGCCCGCCCTCAGCAGCTCCCCGACCGCGTACTCGCTCGGCAGCCGGCTGCCGGCGGTGACGCCCAGCTCGACTCCGTTGAGCCAGATCCGCCCGCACGAGTCGACCCCGCCGAACCGCAGCACCGCGTCCCCGCCCGGCCAGTCCTCGGGCAGGTCGAACACGAGCCGGTGATCACCGGTGGGGTTCTCCGTCGGCACGTGCGGCGGGTCGACCGGGATCGGATACCGCACGTTGGTGTAGATCGGGTTGCCCCACGAGCCGTCCCGCCGGGCGAGCGGCCAGTGCGACGGCACGGCGATCTCGTCCCACCCGCTGTCGTCGTACCCGGCCTCGGCGAAGTCCTCGGGCAGGTCCGCGAGGGGCGACAACCGGAACCGCCAGGTGCCGTTGAGTGAGAGCCGGGCCGCGTCGCTTGCCAGGTGGGCGCGCGGGGCGAGGGTCCCGTGCCCGGTCGTGGAGATCAGGTATCGCACCTCGACAGATTCCAACATGACCAATCACATGTCAACGCGCCGTACCGGATCAGCGCAGCGCAGCGGGCGCCGACCACCCCCGTCGGCGCCCGCTGCCAGGGGTAAAGCTCAGTGGACCCGGTCCCCCAGTGCCCGCCGGACGGCCCGCGAATCCGCGTCGGCCGCGAGCAGCCGCATCGCCTCCGTCCCCGCGTAGACCTCGCTGCCCGCGTACGCCCGCTCCTCCAGCCCGAGCGCCGCCTCGGCCGCCGCCAGCCGGTCGTCGATCGACAGCCGCCGCCTGCCGGTCAGGAACAGCGTCTCCCCGTCGGTGTTGGCCTGCGCCGCCGCGATCATCCCGACTCCCGGCAGGTAGGAGTGCCGCACCGGCGGCGCCAGCAACGGGCTGAACTCCTCCACGACCAGCACCCCGTCGTAGCAGATCGACGGCGCACACACCTCACGCGCCGACCGGTCCACCACGAACCCGCAGCGCAGCAGCCCAACGCCGGGCGCTTCGGCCCGCAGGTACGGCGGCTCGTCCTCCTCCGGGTCACCCGGCACGACGACCCCGGCCCGCGCCCCGGCCACCCCCGCGATCCACGCCTCCGGCGCACCGGTCACCGCCCCGTCCGCGAGCAGCTCCGGATACGCCCCGACCTGCCACACGCCGCGGTCGTCGTCCTGGGCCTGGAACACCAGCGCCGACTCGGTCACCACGCCCTCGGTGAGCCTGCGCTGCCACAGCACCCGCGCCCACACCCCGTCGATCCGCTTGACCAGGTCGGTGGCGGTGAGCACGACGGTGCGCGGCAGCGCCTGCCCGCCGTCGTTCGCGTACACCTGCCAGGTCAGCTCGGTCCCGGCGGGCAGCGGCTGGTAGCGGCTGTCCAGGTCGGTCGAGTCCTCGAACCGGCCCGGCCGGAACCCGGCCGGCGGCGGACACGGCTCGTCACGCACCACGGTCGCGGCGGGCCCCTCGACGGGATCGGCCGATGCGGCCGCAGGCACGGCGAGCATCGCGGCCAGGACGGCGGTAGCCGTGACGAAGGAGACGGTGTGGCGTGACGTAAGCGCCGGTCCGGACATGATCCAGCCCTCCTGAACCGTGACACCCGTGGGGGCTTTCGGGGGTATATCGGCACATTAGGCTGGTCGACGACAGCCCGGCCAGCGGTCGTCACCCGCAGGACGCACCACCGTCAGCCGTTCGCGCGACCCCACTGCACGGTTGACGTTGACGCAGCGTCAACCCATACCGTGGCAGGCGCCGCACGAGGATCACGGGGAGGCCGGTCGTGGAGTGGTCGATCCAGGACGTCGCCCGGCTGGCCGGGACCACCAGCCGCACGCTGCGTCACTACGACGAGTTCGGCCTGCTGCGCCCGAGCCGCGTCGGCCGCAACGGGCACCGCTTCTACGACCAGGACTGCCTGGTCCGCCTGCAGCGGATCCTGCTGCTGCGCGAACTCGGCCTCGGCCTGCCCGCGATCTCCGCGGTCCTCGCCGGACAGCAGAGCACCACTGCCGCGCTGCGTACACACCTGCGGCTGCTGGAACACGAACGCGACCGCATCGACCGGCAGATCGGGTCGGTCAAGGCGACGATCCGCACGACAGAGGAGGGTGAACCGCTCATGCCCGAACAGATCTTCGACGGCTTCGACCACACCCGGCACGAAGCGGAGGTGACCCGCCGCTGGGGCCGCGACGCATACACGCGCGGCGACCGCTGGTGGCGCGAGCTGAGCACCGCCGAACGCACCGCGTTCCAGCAGCGCTTCACCGGCATCGCCCAGGACTTCGCCCACGCCCGCCGGTCCGGCGCCGCTCCCGGCGCAGACGAGGTCCAGCAGATCACCGGCCGCCTGGTCGGCTGGCTCACCGGCGACACCCCACCGTCCCGGGAGTACCTGCTCGGTCTCGGCGAGCTGTACGCCGCCGACGACCGCTACGGCGCGAACTACGACCGCCACGGCGCGGGCACCGCCCTGTTCGTCCGCGACGCCATGGCGGTGTACGCCGCACGCCTCGGCAGCTGACCGAGCACCCGCCTGGCCGCCTGACGCTCGCCGGAAGCGGCTTGACCCTCACCCGACGGAAGGCGACAACCTTGCCCGGGAACGAGACACCCGAGCAAGGAGGGCTCCCATGACCGAGTCGGCACCCCGCCCCGCCCCCGGCATCGACCGCGACATCTACCCGATGCCCGCGTTCGTGAAGTTCGAGGCGGCCGACCTGCAGGCCACCACCCGCTGGTACGAGGCGGCCGGGTTCGTCGTGCTGGCCGCGATGCCCGGCCCGGACGGCGCGACGATGCTCGTCCACCTGCGGCGCCAGCGATACCAGGACATCCTCGTGGTCCCCGCACGCGGGACGGCGACCGGCGGGCTGCGGGTGGTCATGGCCGCAGGCGGCGACGACCTGGCGCAGCGCGCCGCGGACCTGGCCGCGGCACAGGGCGGCACGGTCGAAGGCCCCGCGCCGACACCGTGGCGCAGCACCGACCTGACCCTGACCGACCCGGACGGCAACGTCGTCATCCTCACCGAGCCGCGCCTGGCCGAGATCGAGGCCGACACCGCCTGGTCGGACATGGTCCGCGGCAGCATCGGCCGGCCGGTCTCCTGACCGGCGCCCGCCGGGACCTCCTGGCCGACCGTTGAGGTGCCTAATCGGTTTGCCGCCGGCCGACCCGGTCGGATAGGAACCTTGCATGCTTAGGGGAAGCAAGGTCGGGCTCAGGGCCCGGCACGAGGACGACATCCCGATCCTGCAGACCGAGCTCTACGACGACGTGGCCAACACCGCGCGGTCCGACGGCCGGCCGTGGCGGCCGATCCCGCCCGGCTCGAAGGACTCACGGTTCGTCGTGACCGACACCGACGAGCGGCACGTGCCGTTCTCCGTGGTGGAACTGGAAGGCGGCACCCTGATCGGCATCGCGTCGATGTGGGGAATCGACACCCACCACAGGTTCGCGCACCTCGGGATGGGGCTGCGGCCGTCGGCGCGCGGCAAGGGCTACGGCACCGACATCGTCGCGGTGCTGTGCCACTACGGCTTCGTCGTACGCGGCCTGCACCGGCTGCAGATCGACACCCTGTCGGACAACACGGCGATGCTGCGCTCGGCCGAGCGCAACGGCTTCGTCCGCGAGGGCGTGCTGCGCTCCGCGGCGTGGGTGCTGGGCGAGTTCGTGGACGAGGTGCTGCTGGGGCTCCTCGCCGAGGAGTGGCGGCCGGGCTCGACGGCATGAGCTGCCGCCGCCGACGACGCCGGGCACTGCACGAGTCCTCGCCCTCCGGCGGATCCCGTCCCGTCCGGCCGTCAGCGGCGCTGCGGCACGACCCGGCACAGCAGCGCCGCGACCGCGCCGGTCACGACACCGACGACGACGCCGGTGACGAGGCTCGACAGCACGGCGGCCGTACGCAGCATCACCTCCTGCACGGCCGGATCGACCTCGGCGAGGTTGCCGCCGAGCCCTGGACCGGCGCCGTCGAACGAGGCCGACCACAGCAGCTGGTGCCCGGTGGCGAGGAACACGCCGTAGATCGCGCCGACGACCACCAGGGTCAGGAACGGACGCGGCGGGCGCCGCCACAGCACCGCCGCGATCCAGCACACCAGCGGCACGAACACCAGCAGCGCGTTCACGAACGTGCCCTCCTGCACGAGGTCCAGGTCGTGCAGGACGACCCTCGGCGCGGCGAGCACGGCCAGTCCCACGAGCACCGGCCGGCTGAACCCGAGCGCCCGCGGCCCGGCGGTCATCGGCCCGCCTCCGCCTGGACACCCGCCGAAGCCGCCGCCACTGGCGTCACGGCCGCAGCCGGAGCGCCGGCCGCCCCGGTCACCGCCGTCGACGAGGCAGCCGACGAACGCGCCCAGCGGATCAGCGCCGTGAACGCCAGGACCGCGGTGACAGCGCCGCCGGCGACCCGCACCCAGTGCCCGGCGACGAACTCGGCGGCGACCTGCCGCAGGTACTCGGCGCTGTGGGTGCCGACCGGGTCGACGAACATGATCTCGTTGCGGGGCCAGAAGAACACCGCCGAGAACACGAACTCGCACAGCAGGAACGTCACCGCCGCACCCGCCGTCCACCAGCGCAGCCGCTGGTTGCGCCAGGTCAGCAGGACCGTGACGGCACTGCTCACGACCACGCTCGCGCCCAGCGGCGGGAAGTAGTCGCTCGGCCCGCCCGCGATGATGAACTCGCGCGCCCGGACCAGCGACTCGGGCGGATCGACGAAGATGTTCGGGTAGAGCATCACCGTCTCGGCGGCGACACCGCCGAACGACAGCATCGACGTCCACACCAGGATGGTCAGCGCGATCCAGGTCAGCCTGTACTTGAGCATGCGGGTTCCTTCCGGGGTCCGCCGCGCCGTCCGGGCACGGCGGTCGAGGTCGCCGAGAACGCTAGGCCGCCCCACCTGCCCCGTCTGCCGCCTGCGAGCGCGACCTGAGGTCGCTTCCGGGCGTACCCGGCGACCTGCCGCCCTGCCCGCGGCCTGTGCCCCAGCCCAGGAGACACCCCTGCGGCACCCCGCGGCGATCAGCTCCCGCCGGACGGGGATCGCTTCCGGGCGTACCCCCACAGGCGAAGGTGTCGCTCTGTGGCGACAGCGCAGCAGCCCACGGCGCTCTACGCTCGAAACGTGCCAGGCCACCGACCCACCCGCATCGACACCCTGCTGGCCGCCGGCACCTTCCTCGCCGTGGCGGCCGCCGTCGCCACCCACGGCGGCACCCCCGCCCAGCTGATCACCGGCTACTGCTTCGCCGCCGCGTTCGGCGCGCTGCCCCTGCTGGCCCGCCGCCACCCGGTGCCCGCGCTGCTGGCCGCCGCAGTCGGCGTGATCGCCTACTACATGCTCGACCTCGCACCCGTCGGGCTGGCCGTGCACACCGCCGCCGTGCTCTACGTCGCCGCCGACCAGGGCCGGGCACGCGCCGCGAGCCTGGTCGCCGGAGCCCTGCTGGCCTCCTCGATCGCCGCGCGGCTGGCCGAGGGCGACGACCCCTCGATCGTGCTCGGGGTCGACCTCGGCTCGCAGGCGGCGCTGATGGTCGCCGTCATCGCCCTCGGCGACGCCGTACGCAGCAGGCGGGCGCTGCGGGCCGAACTCGCCCGGCAGGCCACGGCCGCCGCCGAGGAGCGCCGCGCCGAAGCGGCCCGGCAGGTCGAGGCAGAGCGGCTGCGCATCGCCCGCGAGGTGCACGACACCCTCGGCCACGCCGTCTCCGTGGTGACCCTGCAGTCGGCCGTGGCGCAGGAGGCCCTGGCCGAAGGCGCACCGGACGACGCGCGGGCGGCTCTGGCCGCCATCCACGCCGCCGGGAGCGGGGCCATGTCCGAGCTGCGCGCCACGCTGGGCACGCTGCGCCGCGACACCGGCCCCCGCCACCCCGACCCGGGCATCGGCGACCTGCCCGCCCTGGTCGACGGGGTACGCCGCAGCGGCCTGCCCGTGGACCTGCGCCTGGAAGGCGATCTGCAGGCGCTGCCCACGGTCGTCGGCACGACCGCGTACCGGGTCGTCCAGGAGGCGCTGACCAACGTCCTGCGCCACGCCCGAGCCAGCCGCGCTGAGGTGAACGTCGACGCCACCGGCGCCCGGCTGCACCTTGACGTCGTCGACGACGGCGACGGCCCCGACCCGCACGGCAGGCTCGACGAGCACGGCTACGGCCTGCGCGGCATGTCCGAACGGGTCACCCTGCTCGGCGGCAGCGTCGACGTCGGCCCGGCCGACACCGGCGGCTTCCGCGTGCACGCCGAGCTGCCCCTGCCGGCGGGCGCCCGATGAGCCCGCTGCGCGTGGTGCTCGTCGACGACCAGCACCTCATCCGCACCGGCCTGCGGGCCGTGTTCGACCGCGCGCCCGACATCGACATCGTCGGCGAGGTGGGCGACGGCGCCTCCGCCGTGGACGTGGTGCGCGCCGAGCAGCCTGACGTGGTGCTCATGGATGTGCGGATGCCCGGGGTCGACGGCATCGAGGCCACCCGCCGCATCCTGGCCGATCCGCGCCTGGCCAGGGTGCAGGTGGTCATGCTGACCACGTTCGACGACGACGAGTACCTGTTCGAGGCGATCCGCGCGGGCGCGGCCGGGTTCCTGCTCAAGGACACCACCCCGGAGGCCCTGCGCGAGGCCGTGCGCACCGTCGCGGGCGGTGACGCGCTGCTGTCCCCCGCCGTCACCCGCCGTGTCCTGGCCGCGGCCGCCCACGCCCCGGTCCGGGACACGGCCCGGCTGGCCGGGCTGACCGACCGGGAGCGCGACGTGCTGGCGCAGGTCGGCGGCGGGCTCACCAACGCCGAGATCGGCGCGGTGCTGCACCTGAGCCCCGACACGGCCCGCACCTACGTCAGCCGGCTGCTCACCAAGCTCGACGCCCGCGACCGTGCCCAGCTCGTCGTCATCGCGTACGAGACCGGCCTGGTCCGCCCAGGCGAGCGCCAGCATTCCAGCGGCACGTAGCTGAAGCGGTCTGACCTGCTCTGATGTTGAGTGCGCGGGGTGCGGACCATCAGAACGCGAGACGGCCGCCGCGAGGTCGTCGTCCGTTATAGACAGTGTGTGGAACGCCGGGTGGTGGCACTGCGAGCCGCTGGATCACCAGGCGAGGGGCGCGAGTTCCGGAGCCACCGCCGTGCCGGACCACGCCTGCACAATGGGGCGTGATCAGACTGCGGTTGTACAAGGCTCGTGAACGGCAGCGCGTCATCGATCCGGCCGATCTCGAGGCGACCTACTCGTGGGTCGATCCGGAGACCAAACCGGTCTTCGAGCACGACGGTGTGATGGTGTGGGTCAGCGATCCGGACCACTGCCGGGTCGAGCGGCGCATCCGCGGCCGGGATCTTCACCTGGTCGAGTCCGGCACGAACGTCCTGCCCCGTGCCCGTGGTCTGGAGATCCTGCGCGCGCCCGGCGCGGACTACCGCTGGGTGCACTCGCTGGATTGGCGCTGGGGCGCGGGCGAATACCTCGATCGCGACCGTGTCGAAGCGATCATCGACCGTGCCGTCGACCTGGAGCCGTGGGTGGCGGTGCCGGAGGGCCCGGTCGGGCTGGTGCACCTGTCCTACCTGATGTGGTTCCACAACGGCGCGATGGCCAACGGTGCCGCCTGGCCGCTGGACGGCTGGACCGGGCAGATCGCTGCGTTCGCCGCGGCCGCCACCTACTTCGAGCTCGACGAGATCGCCGGCCTGATCGGCCGCCTCGAACCCGATGATGACGCGCTCAGCCACGAGTACTGGGATCTCAGCAGCCCGTTCGGGGAGGACGCTTCGCTGATCCGCGACGCGCTCCGCTGCAAACTCGTCGAGGCACCGAGGGATTGGGCCAAGGGGGCTGCTGCACGCGTATAGGTGCTACCTGCCGCTGCCGCACCGGACCGCCTCGCAACGTCAAGATCGGAGACTTGGCGGTGGACGCCCTGATCTGCACACGCGGCACGGAAGCTGCACGCCGGTAGGGGTTATCCTGCGCGCAACGTCTCCCACCTCAGGAGAACCACCGATGCCCCGACAACGGTCCGGCTCGAAAGCGGCACGCCGCACAAGCACGACCTCCGGCGTCCCGGCGCCGGATCCGCCTGCCAAGCAGGATCCGCCCGCCGATGTCCCACGCCCGAGGGTGTCGGAAGCCACCTCCGGCAGAGCGTCGTCATCAGCCGGCCTCGGGCGCGCGTGGAGGTTTGATCAAGCCTTCCTCACCCTTACTGTCGCTCTGTTCGCGGTGGGGGCGTTCGGTCTGCTCATCGGTGACGGCAATACCGATTTCATGCGTGCCGGCCGGGTATGGCTGGATGGACGTTCGGCATCGGGTGAGCCGCTATGGGGCAGGACCGTCCTCTGGTGGGCTCGAGCTGGAAAGGTCCTGCAGTTCGCGGCCGGGCTTGTCGTGATCCTCGATCTCATCGGGCCGGAACGGCTGCGGCGCGCCGGGCAGCAGATGACCGCCCGGCTGAGAGTCGTCATCGCTCAGCTATCCGCATTCCGCGCCGAACCCGATCGGACGCACAACGGCGCTGTGTTGTCCGCCGCCGGGATCCTTCTATTCGGCATCAACCTTTTCCTGCTGATCCTGCTCTTCGCGGATTGGTCGAAGGTCACCTCGACGCCACTCTTCATCGGCCCGTTCGTCGTAGCACCGATCGCACTGTTGATCTTTCTTGCCCTGGGGCGGCCGGAGCAGACCGCTGGTGCCAGATTTCCTCTGATCGGCATCGGCTGGCTGCTAGCGCAACTCGTACTCGGCGTACCGGCGGCGCTGCTCGACAAAGCCAACCCGGGCCACCTCGTGCGTTGGCTGGGCCTGCTGCTCTTCGTCATCGGATTCGGTCTCGACCTACTGGGATCCTGAACGGCGCGACCTATGTCACCGCGTGCTCACCAAGGCGGACATCGTGACGGCTCAGCTCAGCTCCTGGGCCAGCGCGACGATGATCCCGCCCGGCCCGCGCAGGTAGCAGAGCAGGAAGCTGTCCTCGTAGCGCACCACTTCGCCGACGAGTTCAGCACCGTGGGCGCGCAGCCTGGTGAGGGTCTCCTCGATGTCGTCGACGGCGAACATGACCCGGTGCAGGCCCAGCGTGTTCGGCGGGGTGACCTCCGGCTCGGCGGCGATCGCCTTCGGGTGGTGGTACGTCACCAATTCGAGCCGGCCCGGCCCGCCGGGGATCCGCATCATCGCGACCTCGCTGCGCACGTCGTCGAGCCCGACGACCCGGCCCGCCCAGCTTCCCTCGATCGGCGTCCTGCCTTCCAGCTCCAGGCCGAGCTCGGTGAAGAAGGCGACGGCCACGTCGAGGTCGTCGACGACGACGCCGACGTTGTCCAACCGCTTGATCGTCATGTCCCGAGGATATGGGCCGGGTCCGACGCCACCGGCTCGCCCAGCGGCATCTCGGCGTGGGCAGGAGCGTGCTCGGCGTCGGTCGGCCCCCGCCGGAGGCCTCCTTCCCTGACCGGCCACCTCCGCTTCAGGGAGCCCTCCAGCCGACGCTTCAGGGAGCATGCAGCAGCTCCATGCTCCCTGGACGGCTCCAGGTATGCGAGACTTCCCCGCATGTGGCACCCGACTCCGGCGTCCCGTGAGCAAGCCGATCGCCTGACCCTGATCAGCGAGTGGGGCCGCTTCAACCTCGACCGGCCGGTGCTGGTCCATGCCGGCGAGACCGTCTGGGTGGAGGGCAACCACCTGATGGTGAAGCGTGCCGACGGAGAGGTGACGGCCCACCCCGGCTTCACCTGCCGCTGAACCACCGCTGTATACGGCCTGACGGCGGAACGGGAGCCGATGTTCGAGGAGCGGGTGCTGCCGCATCCGGGGACGGCATGGGTGCTGCGCACGTTCCGCGGACCGGGCGGCGGAACACGCCTGCTGACGGGCGGCTCCGACGTGGTCCGCGCCTGGGACCCGGCCACCGGCGAGCAGGTCACGGTCTTCGACGCCGACTGGCCCGGCACCCACGACTTCATCGTCTGCCACCCCCGCGGCCGCACTCCCGTGCTGGCGGTCTCCACCGAGTACGGCGTGTGGTGGCACGACGCCCTCACGGGCGAGGAGCTCGGCAGAGACGAGTCGGTCGACGACACCGTCGCGGGCATGTCCGTGGCGCGCATGCGCGACGGCACCCTGACCCTGTTCGGCGCCGGGTTCCTCGGGCCGTTCACGGTCCACCGGTGGGACGCGGCCACCCGGCAGCCGCTGCCGGACCTCGGCAGCCACGACGATCACATCGTCGCCGTGTCGGCGATCGAGGTGCCCGGCCGCGACCCGATCGTCCTGGCGACCGGCTGGTCGAAGGTCATCTACCGCTGGGATCCCGCGACGGGCAGCCAGATCGGCCCTCCGCTGGCCGGTCACGAGAGCATCGTGCACTGGATGCGGGCGGTCACCCTCGCCGACGGCCGGACCCTGCTCGCGACCGGTGACTCGGCAGGCGAGGTGCGGCGCTGGGATCCGCTGACCGGCGAGCCGGTGGGCACACCGATCCAGGCCCACCCGGGTTCTGCCACGGTGCTCCCGCTGCGGGTCGGGGACCACGCGCACCTGCTCACCTCAGGCGATGACGAGGTGGTACGCCGCTGGGACGCGCTCACCGGCGAGCTGCTGGACGAGCCCGCGGCCGGGTTCGGTCCCGTGCTGTTGAGCATCGGCGGAGAGCAGGCGATCGCCACCGGCGGGCGCGGCGGTGTGCGGATCGCCCGGCTGCGGCTGACCTGACTCGCGATACGCAGGCGAGCAAGCGCCTGCCGGGGCGCTGCGGGCGTTAGACCGGCCCGCCGCCGAAGCCGATCTCGTTGCCGTCCGGGTCGTGGAAGATCGCCTTGCGTACGCCGTTGCCGTAGGTCTCGACCTCATCGGGCTGCAGTCCACGGGCGGCGATCTGCGCGAGCCGGTCGTCGTAGTCCCCGAGGAACATCGTGTGCATGGCGTTGCCCGCCCGCTCCGGCCGCACGTCGATGTACAGGTAGCGGTGCTCGCCCAGCTCCCACACCGCCTCGGTGTCGTTGGGCAGGAACGACGGCGGCCCGCCGAGCAGCCGCCCGTACCAGGCCACCGCCGTCGCGTAGTCACTCACCGGGACTCCCGCGAACAGATCCACGTCCATCAGACCCATGCTGCCACGCGCGGCGGTCAGGGCCGACCGAACACCGCCGCCGGATCCCGGTACGCCCGCGCCAGTAGCGTCACCCAGTCGTAGATCGCGTTCTCGTTCGGCGCGAGCGGCCCCGGCGTGAAGTGCGGCGACGACAGCCCCCGCTGCACCGACTCGCACGCCGCCCAGTCCTGCCGGTTGGTCACGTCCCAGAAGTCGACCGCGTACGACGGGTCGGTGACCGCCTCGTCGAACAGCCACACGCACTCGACCAGCGTCCGGTCCACGGCCAGCGGCGTCATCCGGTGCGCCATGACGTAGTCCGGGTGCAGCGACAGCAGCACGTTCGGGAACAGCCCGAGATACCGCACGGTCCGCGGGTCGGCCCCGTCCAGCATCACCCCGTGCGAGCTGCCGTCCAGCGACATCGTCTGGGCGTGCTCGCGCAGCTCCATGGACCCGCCGAGCCAGTGGCCGGGCTCGTGCCAGTTGTCGCCGGAGTTCGGCGGGGTGACCGCGCACAGCTCCGGGTGGATCAGCGGGCAGTGGTAGCACTCGTGGTAGTTCTCGGCGATGACCTTCCAGTTCGCGGCGACCTCGTAGCGGTGCACGGCCTTGACCGCGAGCTTCTCCGGCGCGTAGGGCGCCACGAGCCGGTCGAGCGTGCCCAGGTGCTCCTCGAACGGCAGCGCCGTGCCGGTCGCGTTGACGAACACCCACCCGTGCCAGTCCACCGCGGGCAGCTCCACCAGCCCGAACCGCTTCGCCTCGAACTCCTCGCCCATCCGCGGCGCGGTCCGCAGCGTCCCGTCGAGGTCGTAGGCCCAGCCGTGGTACGGGCACACCAGCGCCCGCCGCTCGCACGTGCCGCCGCCGGGCAGCAGCTCGTGGCCCCGGTGCCGGCAGGCGTTGGCGAACGCCCGTACCCCCTCGTCGGTCAGCGTCACCACGACCGAGACGTCACCGACCGTCAGCGCATGCTGGTTGCCCTCGGCGGCCAGCTGCGCACGCCGCCCGAGGCAGGTCCAGGACCCGGCGAACAGGTGCCGCCGCTCCCAGGCGAAGACCGCAGGGTCGGTGTAGGCGGCGACCGGCAGCATCCGGGAGTACCCGAACGGGCGCAGGGCGGCGTCCAGGCCGTCGGCCGGGAGCGGCGCGGCGGTCATCGCCGCCCCCGGCGGGTGTCGCGCACGACCTGGCGCACCACGTTGCGGCCCGGGATCCCGGTGACCCCGCCACCCCCGTGTGTGGCGGACCCTGCCTGGTAGAGGCCCTTGATGGGGGTACGCAGGTCGGCGTACCCGGCCGCGGGGCGGCAGTGGAACATCTGCCCCGGGGTCAGCTCGCCGTGGAAGATGTTGCCGCCGACGAGGCCGTACTCGGTCTCCATCTCGTGCGGACCGATGACCTGCCGCCCGATGACCGAGGCGGCGAACCCGGGCGCGACCTGCTCCATCCGCGCCACGAGCCGGTCGGCGTACGCCGCCAGCCCCGCCGGGTCGGGTTGCTTGGCCCAGGTGTGCGGCACCCACTGGGTGAACATGCTGACCACGTGCTTGCCCTCGGGCGCCAGGGTCGGGTCGAGCACCGACGGGATGCACACGTCGGCGAACGGCAGCGTCGCGGCCCGCCCGGCGGCGGCCTCCTGGAACGCGGTCTCCACGTCGTCGAGCGACTCCGACAGCACGATCGTGCCGCCGTACACGTCCGGGTCGAAGTCCGGGTGGCCGCTGAACACCGGCAGCCGATCCACCGCGAAGTTGACCTTCACGGTGCCGGAGCGGGTCTGCCACGACTCGATGTCGGCCACGAAGTCCCCGGGCAGCTCGTCGCGGTCCATGAGCCGCAGGAACGAGATCTTCGGGTGCGCGGTGGTGATGACGACCGGGGCGGTGAGCTGCTCGCCGGACTCCAGCGTGACGCCGGTGACGCGCCCGTCGCGGGTGTCGATGCGCGCCACGGCGGCCTGCGTGCGGATCTCGGCGCCGAAGGAGCGGGCCGAGGCGGCCAGGGCCGCGGTGACGCCGCCCATGCCGCCGCGCGGGAACCCCCAGGCGGCGGACTGCCCGCCGGTCTGGTCGAGGTGGTGGTGCAGGGTGACGAACGCGGTGCCGGCGCTGCGCGGGCCGCCCCAGGTGCCGATGACGCCGGACACCGACAGCAGGCCCCGCATCGCGTCGGACTCGAAGCGCTCCTCGACCAGGTCGGCGACGCTGGCGGTGAACAGCCGGGTCAGGTCGAACGCGGCCCGCACGTCGACCTTGCGCAGCGTCTTGAGCAGCCCGGCCTGGGCGAGCAGGTCGCCGGGGTGCTTGGAGCCGAGCTTGGGCGGGATGGCGTCCAGTAGCGGGCCGACCTTGGCGCCGAGGCCGCCCAGCCAGGACTCCCAGCGCTCGTACGCTTCCGCGTCGGCCTTCGAGAACTTGGCGATCTCGTCGTGGCGCCGCCCGGGGTCGGCGGCCAGGAAGAGGTGGCGGCCGTCGCGCCGGGGCGCGAAGTAGGGGCCCTGCGGGTAGACGTGGTAGCCGTGCTCGGCCAGGCGCAGGTCGGCGACCATGTCGGGCGGGAGCAGGCTGACCACGTATGACAGCGAGGTCACCAGGAAGTCGGGCCCGAACGGGCGCTCGGACACGGCGGCGCCGCCCACGGTGTGCCGTCGTTCCAGCACCACCACCCGGCGCCCGGCGCGCGCCAGGTAGGCAGCCGCGACGAGCCCGTTGTGCCCGCCACCGATGATGATCACGTCATGCGTCACGCCACGAGTCTGACTGACTGACCACTCAGTTGGGAAGACCCATGTTCACCAGGCGGCATTCGTCACCGTAAGTAGCTCAGGGCTCCGGACAGCTTCGACACCCACTCGTAGGGAACGGCGTGCCCGACTGCTCCTCGAACCAGTCCATCTGCCGATCGGCGAACCACGCGAACAGCGCGAACGGCCGTTGCAATTGAGTGATCTCTAGTGAGTACTCGTGTTGCAGTCGGCCGTTGCCAGCCGACGGTCCCCGTCTAACCCACCGGGCTGGTGGTGCGGGGTGGTCGTTTCACAGCCACCTGCCACCACGAGGGTGGTCTCACGGTTGGCTCCACGGCCGTTTAACGTCTGCCGGCCACTCCGGTCGACGTACTGCTGCAGGTTGATCGCCGCGTTCAGATCGCGGTCCAGGCACAGGCCGCAGTGCTCGCAGGTGTAGGTCCGTACCTGCAGCGGCAGCTTGGGTTTCACCACGCCGCAGGATGAACAGGTTCTTGAGGAGGCGAACCAGCGGTCGGCCACGACCAGGCGGCCGCCGTTCCAGGTGGTCTTATATTCCAAGTGCCGGCGCAGGGTGGCCCACCCGGCGTCGGCGATGTGCCGGGCCAGACGCCGATTGCGAATCATCCCGGCGACGTTGAGGTCCTCGACCACGATCGTGCCATAGGTGGCGGCCAGGCTGGTGGTGAGTTTGTGCAGGCCGTCGGCGCGCAGGTTCGCCACCCGCGCGTGTGCGCGGGCCAGGCGGGTCTTGGCCTGCCGCCAGCGGCGCGACGGTTGCTGGCCGGTGCGCCGGTCCGAGCCCTGGCGCCGGGACAGGGTCCGGGCTGCGGTACGCAGCCGCGCTTGTGCCTGGTTCAGGTGGCGGGGGTTGGGCAGGATCTGCCCAGTCGACAGCACCGCCAGGCTGGCGACACCAAGGTCGACTCCGACGGTGGCCTGAGGGCGGGCGGGGGCGCGGACGGTGCGGGTGACCTCGACGGTGAACGACACGTGCCAGCGCCCGCCGGTGTGGCGGACGGTGGCCGACAGGATCCGAGCCGTGCCCCCGTGCAGACGGCGGGCCAGTTTCCGGGTCGACTCATGGGTGCGGATGCGGCCCAGCCTGGGCAGGGTCACATGATGGCGGGTGTCCTCCACGCGGATGGTGCCGGTGGTGAACCGCACCGACGGCGTCACCCGCCGCCGCGACCGGAACCTCGGAAACCCCACCCTGGGCCCGGCACGACGGCCCGACCGCGACGCCGACCAGTTGCCCAACGCCCGCGCCAAACCGTCGAGGCCGGTGTTGAACGCCTCCTTCGAACACTGCCCCCACCACGGCGCGACCTGGGGCTTGGCGGTGTTCCAGGCGCGGCGCAGCGCGGGCAGGTTCCAGCCCAGCACCGGGGTCAGCTGCTCACCGTCCAGGCCGTAGGTGCGTTCGGCGGCGCGCTGGCCGAGGTTGGCACGCACCGCGGCCAGAGCCCAGTTGAACGCGAACCGCCCGGCACCGGCATGCCGGTGCAGGTCACGGTCCTGGGCCGGGGTCGGGTCCAGGGCGAAACGATACGCCTGCACCACCACACCACCAGCCACACCAGACACACGAGCAGACTAGCCATCGGCTACGACAATCCCACCAACCGCCCGCACCCACCCAGCAAGCCGACACACCAGCGCATACTCAAGCGCGCCAAAGCTCGCTCAACCGCCAACAGTTGGCTACGCCCACGAACACTGCGATATCCGGGCGGAAATAGTCCAGAGCATGACTGGTCTCGATGCCCACGATCGGGTTGCCCGCGCCGATTCACGACGGCGATCTTCCAGTCGACCCGGTCGCCGCTGAATTCACCCGCCCGGTAGACGGTGCCGGAGGGGTGGACCATCTCTCGGCTTCCCGAAAGGTGGCCCATCACGGCGTTGAACTCGGCGTCGAGCGCTGTGATCATGACCGCTGTCCTGCTGCGACCAGGCATCATTCCTCGCACGGGGCATAGTGGCGATTTCGGAGGCCATCGGGCGGTGCGTCGGCATGCTACGGTCGCCCGCCCCACGGGGACCAATTCACGAAATCACCTCAGGAAGGCTCGAAGGTGGCCGCGCCGCCGGGCGGCGAACCATCCAGAGCAGGTCAGGGGCCCGAAGCGACGAGCGCGCGCCCGCATACACGGACGCGCGCTCGGGTCGGCATCTACCTCAGCTCCCGGGGAGCCACAGGCTCGGTGCTCGGTGACGGCTGGTCTACAGCCCGTCGCCGGGGTCGCCGGGCTCCGGGTCGGGCGACGACTCCGCCGGGGACGGCGACGGCGGGTCGCTCGGCGACGGCGACGGCTCGGCCGTGGACGGCTCCGGGGACGGCGACGGCGACGGCTCGACCGGCGACGGCGAGGCCGGCGGCGCCGACGGCGGCGTGGTGGGCGGCGACGCCGTGGTCACCGTGACCAGGTTGCTCGCGGGCGAGGAGAGCCCCGCCCCGTTGTACGCGACGACCCAGAACGTGTACTTGGTCCCGGGGGTGAGCTTGCCGACGGTGACGCTGGTCGAGGTGGTCCAGCCGAGCTGCACCCCGCTGCGCACGATCCGGTAGTAGGAGATCCCGCCCGAGCCGCCGTCGGCCGGCGGCGACCAGGACAGCCACACGTTGTGCGCGTCCGAGGCGACGGCGGCCAGGTTCCGCGGCGCGGTCGGCGGCTGCGGCGGGCGCGGCGTCGCCCCTGCCGTCGGGGCGGCAGGCGTCCAGGTGGGCACCGGCGTCGGCTCGCCCGTCTTCAAGGGCAGCGGTGCCGCGCTGGCCGTCGGCGGCGCGGTCGGCAGGGTGACCGGACCGCTCTCGCCGGTGGCCACCCCGGACGACAGCCCCGGCGAGGGCACGCCGTCCTGCAGCGACATCGGCAGCTCCCCGATGCCGCCCTTGTTGAGCAGCACCACCATCACGGCGACCGTGGCCAGCACGGCGACCGACACCGCGACCAGCACCCGCCGGTCGGGACCCGACCTGGCCCGGCGCGACCCGGGGCCGGAGCGGCGCGGGGCGTCCGGGTCCGGCGCGGGCACCTGCTCGGCCGGTGCGCGCACCGGCGTCTCCGGCCAGGAGTGCGCCGCGGCAGGCGCGGCGGGCGGCGCGTCCGCGGGCTCGGCGGCCTGCGCCGCGGCGGCGGCAGCGGCGGCCGCGGCCGCCGTCACGGCTGCGGGATAGTCCGGCACCGCGTCGACGGCGGCTCGCGCGGCCAGCCACGACGACGTCGCCCGCTCCAGCCGGATCTTCTCCTGCTGAGGGCTGCTGAAAGCCACCACGGTGGGCAGCACGACCTGCTCCCAGGCCGTCTCCGGCAGCGCGGCGCCCCGCCGGATCGCGTCCCAGATCGCGGTGAACTCCTGCCGCCCGACCTCCATCGCGTCGACGCGACTGTCGTGCTCGGCGGCGTCGAACAGGTCCAGCAGCCGCCCGTGCACCTGCGCGGCGTCACGCCCGCCGGTGATGTCGGACAGCAGCCGCCCCAGCTCGGTGATCAGAACGCGAGCATGTTCCACCTGCTCGGACTGTGGCTGCGCCACTACTGCCTCCCCTGAAGTCGTGCCACGGCACGGTGCGTCCCGTCCGGAACTGGCGCCGAGCCGGTCAGGGGCCCTGCGGCATCAAGATAAGCGAAAGATCACCGCAGCGGTACACCGGGTCGCGAGTCCAGCTCGGGTACGCCGACCGATCGAGCGCAGCACCCCATGCCCGACCGCCCGGCCGTTAAACCAGCCACGCCGTATCTCGTGCAGAACCATCCGCGAACCAGGCGAAATCGCCCACAATAGGGGGATGTGGGGTAGCCGGTGCTCGCCGTACTGATGCTGGGCGTGGTGCTCGTCGCGTGGGCCGTCGTCTCCCGCCGGGCACAGCGCTACAGCGTCACCGTGCCCATCGCCATGGCCGCCTCCGGACTCGTCCTCACCAGCGGCGGCGACCCGCTCGTCGACATCGAGGTCACCGGGCCCGTCGTACGCCACCTCGTCGAGCTGACCCTCGCGTTCGTCCTGTTCACCGACGCCACCGACATCAGCATGCGCTGGCTCAAGGAGCAGCGCGGCGTACCCATCCGCATGCTGCTCATCGCCTTTCCCCTCACCGTGCTGCTCGGCTTCCTGGCCGGGGTGCCGCTGCTGCCCGGCGCCGGCTGGTGGGTCTGCGCCATCATCGGCGCCGTCCTGGCCGCCACCGACTCCACCCCCATCCTGCCGATGCTCCACGACGACCGGCTGCCCGCCGGCACCCGGCACACCATCACCGTGGTCAGCGGCCTCGACGACGGCCTCGCCGCACCGCTGGTCCTGCTCATGCTCGCCGGGGCGCTGGCCACCGTCGACGTGCAGAGCGTCCTCATCGAGCTGCTCATCGCCCTCATCGCGGGCGTCGTCGTCGGCGTCGGCGGCGCCAAGCTCATCACCATGGCCCGCCACCTGCGCTGGAGCACCGTCGAGGCCGAGCGCGTCGGCGTGCTCGCCCTCGCCATCACCGCGTTCTCGGCGGCCGAGGTGCTGCACGGCAACGGCTTCGTCGCCGCGTTCGTCGCCGGCGTCGCCACCCGGGCCACCGCCCCCGGCATGCCGCGCAGCTCGCTGCAGACCGTCGAGGACTTCTCGACCGTGCTGTCGGCGGCGGTGTGGTTCGTGTTCGGCTCGCTGATCGTGCCCGCGTTCATGGACGGCCTGGAGTGGCGGGTCTTCGTGTACGCGTTCCTCAGCCTCACCCTGATCCGCATGCTCCCGGTCGCGCTGTCGCTGCTCGGCACGCACCTGCCGTGGCGCGAGCGCTGGGCGCTGGGCTTCTGGGGCCCGCGCGGCCTGGACAGCATGGTGCTGGGCATCATCGCCCTGGAGCAGCTGAGCGGCCTGGACGCCGACTGGGTCGCCGACGTCGTCGTGGTCGTCATCAGCCTCAGCATCCTGGTCCACGGCCTGTCCGCCCGCTACTTCGCCCGCTGGTGGCTGCACGATCCGCGTACGAGGCAGCACCCGCCCCGGCAACCGGCGGCCGACGCGAGCTGAGGCCGGTCAGGGGCGAGCGCGCACGATCTCCAGCGCGACCGCGAGCGCCGCCTCACGCGACGCCTGCTCGTCCTCGTCATCGCCGGGAAGCAGCACCGGCCCTTCCAGCGCCACCAGAGCCGCCTGCGCCCGCACCCGGCCCACGAGGTCTCCGTCCGGCCCGGCCAGGGCCAGCAGCAGCCGCCGGTGTGCCTGCCGCATGTCGGCCACCACGGGCAGACCGCTGATCTCGGCGTAGTTCTGCCGGATCAGCCGGAGCAGGTCCGCGCCCCACCGGCCGCGCTGCCGCGCGAGCTCGCGGACCAGCCACTCGCAGGTGGCCGGGCTCGCGGGCCGGTGCGCGGCGTCGTCGAGCAGATCGCCGAGGTCGTCGACGTAC
Organism: Catellatospora sp. IY07-71; assembly: GCF_018326265.1. Lineage (GTDB taxonomy): Bacteria > Actinomycetota > Actinomycetes > Mycobacteriales > Micromonosporaceae > Catellatospora. The sequence goes on along the minus strand of NZ_AP023360.1, from coordinate 3,427,312 downwards.
TCGCGCAGGATCGCGGCCAGCAGGTCGTCCTTGCTGCGGTAGTGGAAGTACAGCGCCGCCTTGGTCACGCCGAGCCGGTCGGCGATCTCGCGCAGCGAGCTGTTGGCGTATCCGCGCTCGGCGAACATCCGCAGCGCGACGGCCAGCGCGCGAGCACGGGTGTCCCCGCGTCGCCCGCCACCACCGGCGTCAGGCTGCGCCATGCTCGTCTCCTTCCTCGAGGGGTGTCGGCACGCGTCTGCGGCGACCGGGCCGGGAGTCTTCATTCCTCCAGCCTGGTTGCGCCCACGGCCGTAAGTTCAGGGCCGCCGCGGACGTCCGCGGCGGCCCTGAGCGTCAGGCGTGCGCCGTCACGAGCGCGCCGTGACCGGGCGGTTGTCTCCGGCGCCGTCGGGCTGGAGTTCGACCTGGTCGAAGGCGGGAGCGCCGTCGATCGCGTCGGCGGCCACGGCGGCGGTGCGGGCGGCGTCGGGCAGGTCGATGCTGGAGCGCAGGGTCACCGGCTTGAGCAGCAGCGCCGCGATCACGCCGACCACGGCGATGCCCGCGGACACGATGAAGATGTGCCCGGTGGCGTCGCCGTACGCGGCGGTGACGATGTGCCGGATCGGCTCGGGCAGCGCGGCGATGTTGAGGCTGCCGCCCCCGGCCGAGCCGCCGCCGGTGGGGATGCCGGCCGCGGCCAGGTCGTGGGTGATCTGGTCGGTGACCCGGTTGGCGAGGATCGCGCCGAGCACCGAGACGCCGATGGTGCCGCCCAGCGAGCGGAAGAACGCGACGGAGGAGCTGGCCGCGCCCATGTCCTTGAGCGCGACCGAGTTCTGCACGGCCAGGACGAGGTTCTGCATGCTCATGCCGACGCCCGCGCCGACGGCGAACATGCCGAGCCCGACGAACCACAGCGGGGTGAGGTGGTCGATGGTGCCGAGCATGGCGAAGCCGCCGACCAGGACGATCGCGCCGGTCACGATGTAGGGCTTGACCCTCCCGCTGCGGGTGATCATCCGCCCGGAGACGATGGACGAGGTCAGCACGCCGGCCATCATCGGGATGGTGAGCAGGCCGGACTCGGTCGGGGTGTAGCCGCGGCCGATCTGGAAGTACTGGCCCAGGAAGACGGCGCCGCCGAACATGGCCATGCCGACGGCGAGACTGGCCAGGATGGCCAGGGCGGTGCCGCGCCTGGTGACGATGTGCAGCGGCACGACCGGCTCGGCGGCCCGCGACTCGACGAGGGTGGCCAGCGCCAGCAGCAGCACCGAGCCGCCGGCCATGGCGGCGGTCTGCCAGGACAGCCAGGCGAACGAGTGGTCCACGAACGAGATCCAGATCAGCAGCAGGCTGACCCCGGAGCTGATCAGTGTGATGCCCAGATAGTCGATCTTCACGTCGTCGCGCCTGACGGTGGGCAGGTGCAGGGTGAACTGCAGGACCAGCATCGCGATCACGGCGATCGGGACGCCGATGAAGAAGCACCACCGCCAGCCCAGCCAGGACGTGTCGGCGATCAGGCCGCCCAGCAGCGGGCCGCCGACGGTGGCCAGCGCCATCACCGCGCCCAGGTACCCGTTGTAGCGGCCGCGCTCGCGCGGCGGGATCATCGCCGCGATCGCCACCTGCACCAGCGCCTGCAGGCCGCCGACGCCCAGGCCCTGGAAGGCGCGGGCCGCGATGAGCTGGCCGGCGTCCTGGGCGAAGCCGCTGACCACCGAGCCGACCACGAAGATGCCGATGGCGACCTGGATGAGCAGCTTCTTGTTGAACAGGTCGGCGAGCTTGCCCCACACCGGCGTCGCTGCCGTGGCGGTGAGCAGGGTCGCGGTCACGACCCAGGTGTACTGGGTCTGGGTGCCCTCGAGCGCGCCGATGATCTTCGGCAGGGCGATCGACACGACGGTGCCGGACAGCATCGCCACGAACAGCACGAGCAGCAGGCCGCTGAGGGCTTCGATCGTCTGCCGGGTGGTCTTCGGTGCCGCGGCGGACGCGTCGACGGCTTGTGGTGCGCTCATGCGCACGCCTCCAAGGTGGTTCCGGGGGTTGGGCTGCGGGCCCCGCGCGCGGTCGGCAAGGCGGTGCCGGTGCGCGCACGGGGCCTGCACGCCCCAGCGTTCATAATGGTTTCCCATTGCGCAAGTTTTCCCAATGGGAAGCACGCTCCGACCGCTAATCTGTGGTCGTGACCACACCCACGGGGCTGCGCGAACGCAAGAAGGAGGCCACCCGCCTCGCCCTGCACCACGCCGCCTTGCGCCTGGCCGCCGAGCACGGACTCGACCACGTCACCGTCGAGGCCATCGCCGACGCCGCCGAGGTCTCCCGGCGCACCTTCTCCAACCACTTCTCCAGCAAGGAGGAGGCCATCGCCTACGGCGACACCGTCCGCCTGCGCCGCCTCGTCCAGCTCCTGCACGAGCAGGACCCCCGCACCGCGCCGTGGGACGCGCTCACCGCCGCCGCCCGGCAGCTCACCGCCGAGACCTTCGCCGACACCGACCCAGGCTGGCTCGCCCAGCGCCGCGAGCTGCGCCGCCACCCGTCCCTGGCCGCCCAGCAGATCGCCGCGTACACCGCCATCGAACGTGAACTCGCCGATCAGATCGCCCAGCGCCTCACTGGCCGCGACCTGCCACTGCGCTCACGCCTGCTCGCCGCCACGTTCATGACCAGCCTCCGCGTGGCCATCCAGCACTGGATCGACCACCCCGGCCGGCCGCTGCTCGCCCTCGTCGACACGGCCTTGGTCACAGCGGCACCAGCAGACCCTGAGCGACGATAGCCAGCAGACAGCGCGCTGCTCGCCGGTCGTGCACGTCTGTCTTCATGGCACCAGCAGCTGGCAGCGCTCATGCTGCTGTCTGGCAGACTTCTCAAACAGACCGAGCAGGTGATCGACGGCGCCGTCTCCCGCCGGGGATACGGATGTAGTTGCCAGTGAAGCCGGCGAGTGAGGTCGGATGACCTCGACGCACTCTGCGAAGGCTCGATCGCCGGTCACGAAGACGTCGTAGTCAATTAAGTAAGTGGCAATCTGGTTGTCTACCGGCGTTCCGGGGGTCACTTTGCGCAACGCCTGCACTTCCGACATCGCCCAACGGAGCCACTCACGAGGCAGCCTCTCCATTAGGCACTCTCGAGTCCAGAAGGCAATCCAGCCGGGGTGTTCAGCGCGGACTCGGTTGAGGTCAACCCACGGCTCCAACCAGTCAAGCGCGGTTTGACTCTGGCGCTGGATCAACGCCTGCCGCCAATGCACTTCACCGAATCCACGCCACGCGTCAAACGGCTCGCCATCCCAACCGTCAACCTCGTGCGTATACCAGGCGCGGGCGGTTTCCAACCGAAGTGCTTGCATCGTGTGTCCCAGTTCGCGCGCGGTGCTGCGCGCGACCTTTGACTCGCCACGAGCCCGATCGAGCGCGCCATTATCGACCTTCGATACAATCTTTGCCATTGAATCGGTCTCGCGCCGTACACGTCGCCAAAAGCCGCTGAGCCAGTCGCTCCTGTTCTGATGCCAATCTCGTGTATCGGGTCGCGCCACAAGCCACTCGGGGTGGAGGCGCGTGATCTCCCCACGCAGGTCCTCGGCCTCGACGAATGCCTCCGGCATTGGCCGTAGCCATGCGTCACGGGTTAGGGCGGGTCTGCTGCACCGATAGGTGACAGGTGTAGTCACGCGGCCTGACTGGCCTGTGGGGTCATGATGGTCTCGAACTCGACAGGGGTCAACTTGCCCAGCGGGCGCTGCCGGCGGCGCCGGTGGTAGGTGCGTTCGATCCAGGTCACGATCGCGGTACGCAGCTGCTCGCGGGTGGTCCAGGACCGGCGGTCCAGGACGTTGTTCTGCAGCAGGCCGAAGAACGACTCCATGGCCGCGTTGTCACCGGCCGCGCCGACCCTGCCCATCGAGCCGAGCATGCGGTGCCGGTGCAGCGCGCCGACGAACTTCCTTGATCGAAATTGGCTGCCGCGGTCGGTGTGCACCACGCATCCGGCGACGCCGTTGCGGCGGGCGGTGGCGTTGTGCAGCGCGTTCACGGCCAGGCGGGACTTCATGCGCGAGTCGATGGAGTAGCCGACGATCCGGTTGGACCAGGCGTCCTTGATCGCGCACAGGTAGAGCTTGCCCTCGCCGGTGCGGTGTTCGGTTATGTCGGCAAGCCACAGCCGGTTCGGGCCGGGCGCGGTGAAGTCGCGCCGGACCAGGTCGTCGTGCACCGGTGGGCCGACCTTGCGTCCCTTGCCGCGCCGCTTGCGGGCGAAGGCGCTGAACCAGCCGTGGCCGGAGCAGATCTTCCACGCGGTGCGGTCGGCCATCGGCTGCCCGGCCGCTGCGGCCTCGTCGGCCAGGAACCGGTAGCCGAACTCGGGGTCGTCGCGGTGGGCGTCGTGCAGGGCGTTGGCTCGCCACGCCTGGGTGTGCTCGGCGTCGGTGACTGGTCGGGCGAGCCACCGGTAGTAGTGCTGGCGGGTGATCTTCAGGACCCGGCACGTCACCGCGACGGGGATGCCGTCGGCGGCCAGATCGGTCACGAGCGGGTAGATCCTTTTCCCGGCAGGTGCGCCTGCGACAGGTAGGCCGCGGCCCGGCGCAGGACCTCGTTCTCCTGCTCCAACAACTTGATCCGCTTGCGCGCCTCGCGGAGCTCCGCGGACTCGGTGCTGCTCACTCCTGGTCGGATCCCGGCGTCGACGTCGGCGGCGCGCATCCACTTGAACAGCGTCATCGGGTGGACGCCGAAGTCATTGGCGATCCGCTCGACCGTCACGCCGGCATCACGGTTCTGGGCGATCCGCACGACGTCGTCACGGAACTCTCGGGGGTAGGGCTTGGGCACAGCGACATCCTTCCAGCTCACCCGCAGGGCAAGCCATCTCAGATGTCACCTATCGGTGCAGCAGACCCGGCCTTCGCTAGCCGCCGTCTCGTCTCGCGGTCGGACATCCGTAGGCACTCGTAGACGACGGCGGGACATGCGACCACGTCAACGCCAGCAGTCTTGGCTGCCCTGCGGACCGCTTCAACGGCGTCCGCGTCCACGATGTATCGCCAGATGTTCGTGTCTGGGAGGACTGACACCCGGCTTGCAGTGGCATCCCGGCCACACGCTCTGTCGGAGCCGCCTCCGCATCGGCAGTTCAGGACGTCATCGTGCCGTGGGCCAACCGGACGAGGCTGAAGTTTTGTCACGGATGGTAGCCGCATTCCCCGGCTAGCCACTGCAGGTGCTGTGGCCGGACCGGACCCATGATCAAAGCCCTAACGGTCGACAAGGGGCCGGACCTCATTTCCTGGTTGGGCGACAACCCACTGTTGTAGCCATTCGTAAATCCCATAACGACCGAGCATGACGTTGCGGTTCTGCATGTTGTCCGACGTGACGATGCGTAGCCAACGAACTGTTGAGAGGCCTCGTCCGCCGGCAGAGGTGAGGCACGGGATCACTCGTTCGGGCGCCGCCGCCCGGCGATCTGTCGCCGCGTCCGGGGACTGGCTTGTCCCGTGCCTTAGAAGCTGACGCGGATACCCATGTCGGTGCCGTAAAAGTGGTCAGTTGGCTCCTGCGTGAAGCCGGTGAAGCCACCCGCCTTCAGGGACTCGTACAGGCTTCGGACGTCGTCGCTGCTCAGGACGAGGCCCGTCAGCGCGCCCTTGGTTACCAGCTCGCGGAGCTGCTCGGCCGTCGCGTCGTCGTGCAAGGGCGCGCCCGGCTGCTCCAGGGAGATCTCCCGCCCGCCGAACCGCGTCATCGTCGAGTAGATCGCTATCTCGTGTCAGAACCTGCGGTCTGACCAGAGGTTCTGACACCAACGCCGTTGACTTAAGGATTTGAGCGGGCTGTCAAGCCTTCTTCGAAGATGGTGACGGTGGCGTGGAAGGTGTAGGTCTGGGTCTGCTGCGGGTGTTTGCCGGCGTTGGGGCCGTATTTGCTGGTCGGGTTCTTGCGGCTGCGGGCTTTGGCGCGTTGGCGTCGTCGGGCGGGTAGCAGGTTGTCCTGCACGGCCTGTCCGATGGCGCCGACCAGTACGGCGTGGCCGGGTGGTGGTATGACGGCTTCGGCGGTGACGACCTGGTCGCGTGCGGTTTCGAGGGCGACGGTGAAGCTGGCCCGGTGGTAGTCGACGTCTGGCAGGGCGTCGACCGCGTCGACGGTGATCCGGATGATCGTCTGGTAGACGGTCAGCAGGGCCCAGAGTTCCTGGTCGATGTCGGCGGGGTGGTGGGAGCGCAGGACCCGCTCGTCCAGGATCGTGGACTTGATCGACAGGTAGGTCGTCTCGACCTGCCAGCGCTGGTGGTAGAGCTGCACGAGGTCGGCCGCGGGGTAGCGGGTGTGGTCGAGCAGGCTGGTGATCAGCCGCCACTGCTCCGTGCGCACGACGCCGTCGGCGTGGGTGATCTCGACCCAGGTCTCGATGACGCGGACCTTCAGCCGGCCGTGGCCGAGAACGGACAGGTAGGAGCCGTCGGATAGCCGGGTCAGGATCAGCGGGACGCGGCCGGCACCGGAGCGGCACAGATACTGCACGCGGGTGGCCGCGATGTCGGCCAGTAGCTTCCAGCTGTCGTAGTAGGCGTCGGCCAGCAGCAGCATCCCGGCGTCGAGTTTGTCCAGCAGCCGGCGGGCGTAGACATGCTCACCGGCGCTTTCGGGCCCGAACGCCGCCCCGAGCAGGGCGCGGGTGCCGCACTCGACCAGCACGACCAGCCGCAGGTACGGGTAGCTGAACGTCATCGCCGGACCCTGGCGTTTGGGGTAGCGCGTCCTGGTGCCGGGCCGGTCGGGCACGTGCAGGGTGGTGGCGTCCACGGCGACGGTGCGAAACCCGCGCCAGAACGCCGGCCCCGTCGTGGGCCAGGCCACCGGGCCGCAGACCGCCTCGAACAGCGCGCGCAGCGGTTTGGGGCCGACGCGGCGGCGGGCGCGGGTCAGCGCCGACGCGCTCGGGCAGGCCACCGCGAGCCCGCGCAGACCGGCGACCAGTTTCGCCCACACCTGCCGGTAGGCGCACGGCTCGAACAGCGCCAGCGCCAGCACGAAGAAGATCAGCACCCGGGTCGGCAACAGCCTGACCCGCCGCTGCGTGGTGCCGGTCTCGGCTGCCACGGCATCGACCAGGTCGAAGTCGAGAACCTGGGTCAGCTCGCCCAGATGGCCCGGCGCGAACGCCCCGGCCGCTACCGTGATCGTGCGCGTGATGGCAGACTGCTGCTGCAACGGGACTCCTCGGGTCAATTCTTGGTCGAACTGATATTGAGGAGTCCCGTTCCATATCGCCAGCCGAGACGGCCTTGACGCGGCGATCAAATCCTTAAGTCAACGGCGTTGGTTCTGACACGAGATAGCGATCTTCGCCCGGCGGGCGGGGCCGGGTGGCCGACCGGCAGGCCGAGGGCTCAGGCGTGGGACTGGAGGGCGACCGCGGCGACCGCGGTGTCCAGGGACTTGGCCAGGTCGCGGTGGTCCGGTGGGAGGGCGCGTTGGAGCTGGGTCAGGCGGTCGCGGACCTGCGCGGCAGACAGGGACGGGGCGACGATGTCGATGCCCACGCCGCTGGCCAGGGCGGCGAGCAGGGTCGAGTGGGGGTCGAAGTCCGTGGGCCGGCTGAGCAGGAAGCCGAGCCGGACCGCGGGGCGGGTGGCCGCCATCGCGTCGGCGGCGGGGTAGCGGACCTGCGTACGCCCGGTGAAGGTGCGCGAGGTCTCGCGCCGGATCAGGCCCCGTCCGGCCATGCGGTAGGCGACCAGCTCGGTGACGTCGGGGCGCAGGTGGGCGATCCAGTGGTGCAGCGCGTGGCCCGCGCCGACCCGTTGCAGCTGGGCGACGACCTGGTCGTTGACCGGGTCGCCGGTCTGTCGCGCGGTCCACCCGGCCAGCTTGCCGTCGGTCACCGCGAGCGTGCCCGCCAGCAGCAGCTCCCCCAGCGCGGCGGCGGCCAGGCCACAGCCGAGCATGTCGCCGCTGATCCGCACCTTGCCGCTGTACTCGTCGTGCGCCATGTGGAACAGCTCATCGGCCAGCGCGAGCTCTGCCATCGATTCCCCCCAATGGACCCCGGAAACGCGATGTGGCCGGGGCCATCGCCCCGGCCACATCACTGTGAAAATCCCTCAGCGGTACGCCGCGCCGGCCGCCCGCAGCCGCGCGTGCACGCCGTCGTACCCGCTCGCGCGCAGGTACGACTTCGCCACCTTGGCGACCATCGTGTAGTTGGTGTCGCAGACGTTGCCGACCGGGGCCTCACCGGCCTGGCTGACCAGCTGCAGCGCGTCCAGCAGGTCCAGGCCGGTCAGCTCGGACACCCAGGTGACCAGGTCGTGCTGACTGATCCGGTACGCGTCCTCCAGCGGCCGGGCCGAGCCGGTGGCCATCAGGTGCGTGTCGGACTCCAGCCGCGGCCACGGCGTGGACACGCCCTTGATCAGGTCGACGACGAGCACGGTGTCCATGGCCGCCTCCACGGCGACGCCGGACACCTCGCCGTGGCCCTGCCGGGCGTGGCCGTCGCCGACGGCGAACAGCGCCCCCTCGACGTTGACGCCGAAGTACGCGGTGACGCCCGCGCGCAGCTCGGGGGTGTCCATGTTGCCGCCGTGCGCGTCGGGGGTGATCGTCATCCGGGCCTCGAACGCGCCCGGCGCGACGCCGACCGTGCCGTGCATCGGGTCCAGCGGCAGGTCCACCACGAACTCGCAGTTGCGGGCCGAGTAGCGGGCGGTGCCCGCGGCCAGGTCGAGGTCGTACACCCAGACCCGCTCCTCCAGCGGCGGCTGCAGCGTCGCGGTGTGCGACGTCGACGTCAGCGCCCCGAAGTGCGGGAAGGTGCTGGACACGGCCCAGTCGCGGGCCGGGGTGATGGACACGAAGTGCAGGGCCAGGGTGTCGCCCGGCTCCGCCCCCGCCACGTAGAAGGGGCCGGTGACCGGGTTGAGGTACGGGAACCGGCACACCTGCGAGGGCAGGTCGCCGAAGCCGCGCACCACGCCGCCGAAGCAGTCCTCGGTGCGGATCTTCAGCACGTCCCCGGGCCGGACCTTCGCGACCGGCGGGTTGCCGCCGAACGTGTAGGCCAGCTGCTCCGGCGTCGGGTCGAACTCGATGAACTCCCCCACCGGTTACTCGCCACCCATGCCCGACAGCTTCGGGCGGCGGCCGATGGCGTAGAGCACGCCGAGCACGACCAGGCCGAGGCCGACCCAGATCAGGCCGGTGATCTGCGAGTGCAGCTGCATGTGCACCAGCACCGCGATCAGCAGGCCGGCGCCGACCAGCGGCACGACCAGGTGCAGCAGCCAGTTGCGGCTGCCGTTGCGGACGACGTAGTGCCAGATCACGGCGGCGTGCAGCATCAGCCAGGCGACCATGGCGCCGAAGTTCACCATGGTGGCGATCAGGGTGATGGTGTCCTTCTCCTGCTCCAGCAGGTAGTACAGCGCGGTGCCGGAGATGGCCAGGGAGATCACGGCGGTGAACAGCACGGCGTTGACCGGCGAGGCGTGGCGGCTGGACACCTTGGCCAGGAAGCCGGGCAGCTGCTTGTCGCGGGCCATGGCGAACAGCAGGCGCGACAGCGCGGTCTGGGCCACCATCGAGTCGGGCAGGCCCCACGCGATGGCGGTGGCGACCAGGCACAGCGTGGCCAGCCACGGCGCGCCCGCGGCAGCCTCGGCGGCGGCGTAGAACGCGTTGCCGACCTCGCCCGGGTCCTCGCTGGCGATCAGCGCGGCGCCGTCGGCGACGAACAGCGACGCGACCCAGGTCTGGGCGATGAAGATGAGACCGGCCAGCAGCAGCACGACCGACATGGCCCGGCCGACCTGGCGGGCGCCGCCCTTGCTCTCCTCGGCCAGCATCGAGATGCCGTCGAAGCCGAGGAAGCTCAGCGCCGCCACCGACACCGCGCCCAGCACCAGGCCGAAGCTGAAGTTGTCGGAGCTGAAGAACGCGGTGGTCCAGTCGCCGTTGCCGCGCCCCTCGGCCAGGCCGATGACGCCCATCACGAGGAAGATGCCGAGCACGGCCAGCTCGGCCGCGATCATGATGTTGATGGCGACGGCGGTGAGCCGGATGCCGAAGTAGTTGATGACGGCGTTGATGACGACGAAGCCGACCAGCCAGATCCCCGCGTGCACGCCGGGCACCGCGCCGTTGATGGTCACCGACGCGACCAGGTACAGCAGGCCGGGCACCAGGAAGTAGTCGAGCATGATGGCCCAGCCGGCGACGAAGCCGACCGCCGGGTGGATGCCGCGCCCGGCGTAGTTGTACACCGAGCCGGCGATCGGGAACGCCCGCACCATCTGCGCGTACGACGAAGCGGTGAACAGCATGACGACCAGGCCCGCCACGTACGCGAGCGCCACCATGCCCGAGGACGCCTGGTACACCGAGCCGAAGATCGCGAACGGGGCGATCGGCACCATGTAGATCAGGCCGTAGAACAGCAGATCGGTGAAGCTCAGCGAACGGCGCAGCTGCGGGGTGTACCCGAACTTGCTGAGATCGGGATCGCCGGCCGGCGTGGCCGCCTCCCCCGTGGCCGCCGCGTCAGGCGTTAGCACGGACATTGCCGATCCTCCAGAAGTCGTCCAATGTTCAACCGAGAGTGGCGTGACGCACACGCCCGCGCTCCCATTGGCGACTACTAATGCCTTCCCGAAAAGGAGTCCTGCCCGGACAGATGCAGGCGACGGCTAGTTGTCCGCACTGTCCAATGCAGCCAAAGCCTCCCGGACGAATGGATGAGTCGCCGACAGATTCGTGTCGGCGAGCACCATCGACAGCAGCCGCCGCGCGTCGGCCACGGAGCCGCCGTCGTCGTCGCGCCGCCGGCGCCGGCGGCCGTCACTGGCCTGCTGCTCGGCGCGCACCGCGGGCCACAGCACGGCCAGCGCGCCGCCCGTCTGCAGCACCTCGTCGCAGCGGCGGGCCAGGTCCTCGGTGGGCCAGCGCTCGCCGGACTCCACCTTGGCGATGGTCGCCTCGCTGTGCGGCATGCGCTGCGCCAGCCTGCCCTGCGAATATCCGCGCATACTGCGCCACCAGCGCAGCTGGTTCGCGAAGTCACGTGCCGCGGCCGCCTGCTCGCGGCCGATAGATAGCTCCGTCAAGACCCGCCTCCGAGGGGCCGTGTGTCCACAAAGGACGTACGTTATACCGCGCCCCCCATGCGGCGGAAACCGCAGACAGTAAACAGCAACCCGATGCACGAGTCCATGCATGTATTCATGTAATCGCATTCATGTTGTGCCATAACTGGTCTGACCACTTGACCACCTGACCAAGCAGGCGCACCGTGGACGCATGGCCCTGGAACGCATACAGCGACGCTCCCTGCCCGGCGAGGTCTACGACCAGCTCCTGCGCGAACTCGTCGACGGCGGCTACCCCACCGGGCAGCCGCTGCCCAGCGAACGCCGCCTCGCCGAGGCGCTCGGCGTCAGCCGCCCCGCCGTACGCGAGGCGCTGCAGCGCATGGCCCACGCCGGCCTCGTCCACGTGCGCCAGGGCGGCGCCACCACCGTCACCGACTTCCGCCGCTCCGGCGGGCTCGACCTGCTCCCCCACCTGCTGCTGCCCGGTGGCGGCATCGACCTGTCCGTGGCCCGCAGCATCCTGGAGGCCCGCCTGGCCGTCGGCCCGAAGGTCGCCGAACTCGCCGCCACCCGGGGCGGACCCGCCGCCGCCGACGTGCTCGACCTGGCCGTCGCCGAGCTGGCCGCCGACACCGACCCGGTCGGGCGGCAGCGGCACGCGCTCACCTTCTGGGAGCACGTCGTCGAAGCCGCCGACTCGATCGCGTTCCGGCTGATGTTCAACAGCCTGCGCGCCGCGTACGAGCCCGCGCTGCCCGCCCTGGCCGCCGTGATGGCGGCCGAGGTCGACCGGGTCGGCGACTACCGCGCGCTCACCGCCGCCATCGTCGCCGCCCGCCCGGACGACGCCCACCGCCTGGCACACGACCTGCTCGGCAACGCCACCCGCGAACTGCTGCGCGCCATCGACACCCTGGACGGAGACCGGCCGTGACCCCCGACGACCGCCGGGCCGCCGAGCAGGCCGCCCGCCGCCGCCTGGCCGCCGACGAGGCCGGCACCGGAGCACGCCGCACCGCCGTACCCCTGGCACAGGTCTTCGGCCGGTTCTGGCGGCACCCCAGCCCCTGGCTCATCCTCACCGTGCTGGCCGCCGCGGTGGCCTGGCGGCTGGCCGAGGGTGGCTGGCAGCGCACCGACCTGTGGGCGCCCGCCGTCCTGGTCGCGCTGTTCCCCCTGCTGGAATGGGTGATCCACGTGTTCGTCCTGCACTGGCGCCCGCGCCACGTCGGCAGGCTGACGCTGGACACCGAACTGGCCCGCGACCACCGCCGCCACCACGCCGACCCGCGCGACGTCCCGCTGGTGTTCATCCCGTGGCGCTCGCTGCTGGCCGTCATCGCCGGATACACGGCCGCCGCACTGCTCGCCTTCCCGCGGCTCGGCCAGGCGCTCACGTTCATCGCCGCCGTCGCCGCGGTGGGCCTGGCCTACGAGTGGACCCACTACCTCGTCCACAGCGACCACCGGCCCCGCAGCCGCCTCTACAAGGCCGTCTGGCGCAACCACCGGCTGCACCACTACCGCAACGAGCACTACTGGTTCACGGTGACCACCAGCGGCACCGCCGACCGCCTCCTGGGCACCTGCCCCGACCCGGCGACCGTGCCGGTCTCGCCCACCGCGAAGAACCTGCACGCGGCATGAACGAAGCCCCGCTCCCGGGAGCGGGGCTTCGCTGCGTCAGCCGCGCGTCAGCGGGGCTCGCGCCACATCGGGAACATCGGCGGGCCGTCCTCCGGCAGGTAGAACGGCTCACCCAGCGGCTCGAACCCGTACCGGGCGTACAGCGCCGCGGAACGCGGCTCGGCCGCCTCCAGGTATCCGGCGACACCCGCCTCGTCCAGCCTGGCCAGCTGGCGCTCCAGCAGCCGCCCGCCCAGCCCCGTGCCCTGTCGATCCGGCCGGGTGGCCAGCAGCGCGAGGTGGAAGTGCGGCCCGTGCGGGTGGTTCTCGGCGAACGTCGCGTCCAGCATGGCGAACCGCGGGTGGCGGTCACCCACCAGCGCGTCCAGCCGCTCGTCGTACCGGTCGATCCACGGGGCGTCGGCGGTGTTGTCGAACCACACCGCCACCGCCTCGTCGCCGATGGTGTGCACCACGCCGTGCTTGAGCCCGTGCTCGGCGAACCAGCTGAACTGCTCGCCCAGCAGGCGCACCCGCACGTCACGGTCGGCCACCAGCCACTGCGCGGTCGGCAGGTCGGCGAACGCCTCGGCGATCAGCGCCCCGGCGGCGACGACGTCGACAGCCGACGTCTGCGCCGCCTGGTCGCTCGTCATACCGGCACCCGCTCGGCGGCCGGGGCCGACACCTCGGTCCGGCCGCCCTCGACACCCTTGCCGATCGCCTCGTACAGGGCCGGCTTGCTGCTGCGCAGCACCAGCGCCCAGATCACGCCGACGACCGCGAGCAGCAGGTACAGGCCCGGCAGGATCCACGCGGCCGGGTCGCCCTCCTCGACGGCGAGCATGGTGCCGTAGTCGCGCACCGTCTGCTGCACCGCCCAGATCAGGAACAGCGCCGACACCACCGGGGCGATGACCCGGGTCCACAGGCTCTCGCCGCGCTTGTCCCTGGCGAAGTAGAACACCACCGCGACGCTGGTGCCCGCGAGCAGCAGCAGCACGCCGAAGCCGCCGGTCATGCCCAGCCAGAAGAACAGGTGGGTGAACGGGTCCAGCTCGAAGATCGCGTACACCGAGATCACGAGCAGGCCGATGACGCTCTGCAGGATCGACGCCGCCACCGGCGCGCCCGAGCGGGCACCGGTGCGGGCCAGCGAGCGCGGCAGCACGCCCTCACGCGCCAGCGAGAAGGTGTAGCGGGCCACGGTGTTGTGGTAGGACAGCATCGCCGCGAAGGCGCTGGTCACCAGCAGCACGTTGCCGGCGTCGGCGAAGAACGAGCCCAGGTGCTCGCCGGCCAGCACGAACATCAGGTCGGCCTGCGCGGCGTGCTCCTGCGCCTGACCCACGATGTTGTCCGGGCCGGTGGCCACGGTCAGCGCCCACGCGGTCAGCGCGTACACGAACACCATGACGGCCAGGCCGCCGAAGGAGGCCAGGGCGATGGTGCGCTTGGAGTCGCGCGACTCCTCGGCGAACACCGGCGGGGCCTCGAACCCGACGAACGCGGTCACGGTCACCGTCAGCACCGCGCCCAGCGCGCCGCCCACGAACAGGTTGTCCGGCGAGAACGCGGCGAAGCTGAGGCCGTCGGCCGGGTTGGCCAGGAACACGACGTCGTACAGCAGCACGATCGCCAGCTCGGCGACGAGCACGACCAGCAGCAGGGTGCTGTTGATCTCGACGCGGGACAGGCCCAGCACGGTCACGGCCAGCCACGCCACCAGCGCGAGGATCCACCAGGAGATCTCGACGTTGAACATCATCGCCAGCAGGCCGGAGCCGGCCGCGCCGAAGATGCCGTAGAGGCCCACCTGCAGCAGGTTGTACGCCAGCACCGCGCCGAGCGCGGCGGCGACGCCGGCCGGGCGGCCGATGCCCTGCGAGATGTACGAGTAGAACGCGCCGGCGTTGCGGATGTGCCGGGACATGGCCACGTAGCCGAAGGTGAACAGCGCCAGCGCGGCGCCGATCAGCAGGATGCCCAGCGGGAAGCCGATGACCTGGACGTTGGCCCAGCCGGCGACGATGACGCCGCCGATGACCATCAGCGGGGCGGCCGCGGTCAGCGCGAACGACGCGACCGAGGCCGAGCCGAGCCGGTCGGCGGCCAGCGCCGAGGACAGCGCGGAGCTAGGGGGTGCGGACACGGGGTTGCTCCTAACAAGGGGGTGAGGGGGGTGAGGGGGTGTGGTTCAGGTGAGCGTCGCCACGGCCTTGCTGACGGCCAGCTCGGTCTCGGCGATGAGCAGCCGGAGCGGTTCGTCGAGTACGGCGATGATGTGGGAGAGCTGACGCCCCCGGACGTCGTCCCACATGAAGGTGTTGCTGAGACCGGTCGCGAAGACCAGCCCGGCCAGGATCCGGTCCTCCAGGGACAGGTCCTCCTGGCGGCGCAGCCGCCCGATGATCCGCGCCGCCGGCCAGGCGGCGTCGTTGACGGACACCGGCATGAATCTTCGCTGCACGCCCAGCAGTCGGCGCGTCTCGACCAGTTGGAGCGCCCCCGTGGCGGTCAATCTGACGGCGATGTCGGCCTCCGCGGAACGCCCGAGGTAGGCCAGCCAGTCCCGGACCGGGTGCAGCTGCGGCTCGGCCAGCAGCTGGCCGTGGACCCGGGCGGTCAGCGCGTCGGGCGGCGGCGGCGCCTGACGCACCGCCACCCCCTCCGGCAGTGGGCGCACCAGGTCCAGCAGGCACAGCTCGGCCAGCAGCGCGGCTGCGAGCCCGAATCCGACGGCTTTGGCGTGCAGCCGGGAGTCTCCGCTGACATCGTCATGCGTCATCAAGTAGAACTCGTCGGCAATCGGCACGGAGGCACCCTACAGAATGGATCTACGCCCTGTCACCGTCGGCCACGAGGTGTTAACGCTTCCATGTCAATAAGGAGGGCGCCCGATGCGCACATCGGACGCCCCGCCAATGGAAACACCGTTACGACTGAGTGACCGTCAGGTTGTCGAACCCTGCCTCGACCAGGCTCGCCGTGCTTGCGTCCGCCGCCTCGATCAGGAAACGCACGCTCTGGCCCGCGTAGGCGGTCAGATTCGCCGATCCCCCGCCCCAGGCGCCGTTGCGGTTGGTCGCCGCCCCGCTGATCGTCGACAGCACCGTCGTCCCGCCGCTGTGCACGATCGAGATCCGGACGTAGTCGGCACTGGACGAGTTCGATCCGTGCGCCAGGTACCACTGCCAGGTCGCGTTCAGCGTGCCGGTGGCCGGCAGGGTCACCGCGGGCGAGCGGATCGAGCTGACGCCGCCGTCGAGGTCGAAGTCACCCGCCGCCGTGCCCGCCGACAGCCCAGTCGCCAGGTCGTTGCTGCCCGCGAACGGGGTCAGCTGCTTGGCACCGCTGGAGTTGGTCGCCTGCGCCGCGCCGCGCGCCCACTGGCCCAGCGTCGCGGTGTCGGTGCCGCTCGGGTTGGCGGTCCAGCCGAGGTTCGTCTCGAACGTGTCGGACCAGACCGTGGTGCCGCCGCCGGTGCCGCAGTATGTCGACTCCTTGCCGATCACCCGGTACGGGCAGTCGGCGGTCTCGGCGAACATCAGCACCGCCTCGCGGTTGCGCGAGGTCTGCGCCGGGATCACCTCGTCGGGCGGGTAGAAGCCGCCGCCGCTGCCGGAGCTGCCGGGGTACATCTCGAAGGTGTACGCCCAGATCCGGTGCGTGCCCCACATCCAGTCGATCGACGTGCCGTCGGCGATGTAGAGGTCGCTGGACTGCTCCGGGGTGTACTGGTTCGTCGCGGCCATGTTCTGGCCCAGCGTGGCGAACGTGTTGTACTCGTCGGCGCTCATGCCCGAGGGGTTGTTGGCCGTCGTGTAGCCGAACGGCCACAGGATGAGCTGCGAGTAGGTGTGGAAGTCGATGTTGGCCTTGATCTGCTGGACGCCGCCGATCACCCGGCTGTTGACGAAGTTGCGCAGGTTCTGCGTCTCCGGCGCGGAGAACGACGACGGCCCGCGGTACGTGTCGCTGCTGGTGGTGCCGCTGGAGCCGCCGCAGCAGCCCCACTGGTAGGACCAGTTGCGGTTCAGGTCGGTGCCGACGTACGACGAGCCGCTGTTCGGCTGGCGGTTCTTGCGCCACGAGCGGTAGCTGCCGGTGGCGATGTCGTACTCGCCGCCGTCGGGGTTCATGTCCGGCACGATCCAGATCTCGCGGCTGTTCACGATGTTCGTGACCCGGCTGTCGCTGCCGTACCCGCTGGTGAACATGTTCATCAGGTAGATGGCCATCTCGACCGTGAGGTGCTCACGGGCGTGCTGGTGGTGGTTGAACAGGATCTCGACCTCGTTCTCGTCGGTGGCGACGTTGTCCGAGATCTTGATCAGGGGCATGTTGCGCCCCTCGTACGAGTTGCCGATGGTCGTCACCCGGAAGATCGAAGGGTAGGACGAGGCGAGTGAGTTGATCACCGCCATCATCTCGCTGTAGTCGTGGTAGTTCGAGTCGGCCGGCGGGAAGGCCAGGGTGCCGACCTCGCCGTGCGCGTGCTGCGAGGCCGATGGGGCCGTCTCGACCGCGAAGCCGAGGGCGCGGATCGCCTTGACCTCTCCCGCGGTGGCGGTGATGTCGAGCACGCCGTGGTCGAAGCCGTCGATCGCGGCACCGGTCTTCGCGATCGCGTTGCGCTGCGCAAGGGTCTTGACGTTGAGCACCGAGTACTGGCCGGACGTGGTGATGGGCTCCGGCCCGACCGGGGCGCCGTCGGCGGGCCCGGTCAGGACCATGGCGCCGGCGACCGCCGCTGTCACTACGAGGACGGACAACCGTCTCCGCATGTTCGCCTCCAATTAGGGGTCGAGGAGGCTCACAGCAGACCATCAGACCCATGGTCATTGCAATATATGTCGATCTCTCGACGTGATGTGCCGCGCAGGTCGAACGCATTTCGGCGACGATCTCCCGCCGGAGCAGCGACGACGGCCGGCCATAACATCGCGTAGAAGACGACCTGGGATGACCCGCTGCTCAGGCCGGGTATGCTCGGAGGCGATGAAGCTAGTACTGGATCTTCACGAGATTTTCAACAAGGGCCGCGACATCGAGCGGGCCTTGAACGACATCATGGCCGAGGCCGTCGCGAAGAAGGCCCCCATGATCGAGATCATCCCCGGCAAGGGCTCCGGCGCCCTGAAGAAGACCGTGCTCCGCTTCCTCGAACGCAAGGACATCAAGGAGATGTACCACCGCGTAGAGAAGGACTCGAAGAACTTCGGCCGCCTCTTCGTCCACTTCCGCCACACCAAACCCGGCCGCAAATAGCCGCCGATCTTGCGCGGGGTGTGGGTACGACACACTCCTTTCGGGCAAAAGGGCAACAGTTCACGCAAGATCGTCTGGATCATGGGACCCGCGGTGGCGCGAACCGGTGCAGAAAAGGCAGCATGTAGCGCGTGCCGTCACCGACCTCGCTCTCCGACATCCGCGCCGAAGCCGTCGCCCGCCGCGAGCGCGGCGACCTCCACAGTGCCCGTACGCTGCTGGAACAGTCGCTCGAAGCGGCGACCATGGCAGCCGGTGAGGATCACCCCGAGGTCCTGACGACCGGGCACCTGCTCGCCACGCTGCACCGGCAGGCCGGTGACTTCTCCCAGGCGCGGCGGGTGCTGGAGAACGCCCTCTACGCCGGCGGCCACCGCTTCGGCGACGAAGACCCCCTGATGCTGTCGATGTCGTTCGACCTCGCCGAGATCGCCGACGAGCTCGGCAACCGGCACGAGGCCCGGCGGCAGTACACGAAGGTCGCCAAGTACGGCCCGCAGGTGCCCGGGTTCAACCCGCAGCAGGTCGCGGCCGCGCGGGCCTGGCTCGGCCCCGACGCCCCGCCGCTGCCCCAGGCCACGCCCGCGGCTCCCGCCGAGCCGCCCACGCAGGTGATGTACCCACAGGCCGCGCCCATGGCCCAGCCGGAGCCGCCGACGCAGGTGCTGCACCCGCAGCAGCCGCCCGCGCCGCGCCCCGCCGACCCGGAGCCGCCGACCCAGGTGCTGCACCCGCAGCAGCCCCCCGCGCCACGCCCGGCCGACCCGGAGCCGCCGACCCAGCCGATCCAGCGGCAGACGCCCCCGCCGCAGACGCCGCCGGCCGCGCCCGACAAGTCGGCGACGCAGGTCCTGCCGGTGATCCGGGTGGACCGGCCCACCGTCGGCGTCGGCCCGCAGACGCCCCCGGCCCCGCCCGCAGACCCGGCTCCGGCACCTCAGCCGACCAGGCCTCACCTGCCCCCGCAGGCGCACACCGCGCCGCCGGTCTCGCCCGCGCCGCAGACGTACACCGCGCCGCCGGTCTCCCCCGCGCCGCAGACGTACACCGCGCCGCCCGTGTCCCCGGCCCCGCACACCCACACCGCGCCGCCGGTGCCGCCGCACGCGCACACGGCACCCCCGGTCACCTCGGTGCCGCCGGTGTCGCCCGCGCCGTACACCCACACCACGCCGCAGGCGCACGCGGTGCCGCAGCAGCACACGGGGCCCGCGGTCATCCCCGTGCCCGCCCCGCCGCAGACCGCGCCGCGCCACGTGCCGGAGCAGCAGGCGACGTCGTTCCCGGCGCCGACCGTGTTCACCCCGCCCCCGGCCCCGCCGCCGCCCGCCCGCCGCGGTCGCGGCACGGTCGTCGCGGCCACCGCTGCGGCGATCGTCGCCGTGCTGGCCGCCGTGACGACGCTGCTGCTGGTCGTGCTGCCCAAGAACGACCAGGAGCCGCCGACGGTCGCCGACCCGAAACCGGCCGCCGACCTGCAGCTGACCACCGAACCCAACGGCGACATCACGATCAGCTGGTACGACCCGTCAGAAGGAATAGCCGCACAGTGGGTGCTGGGTGGCCGAACAGGTGAGCAGCTGACACGGATGGGCACGCCGGCCAATGGCGACCGGCAGTACACGGTGCACGGCCTGAACCGCAACTGGGACTACTGCTTCCAGATCGTGCTCTTCTATTCGCAGGTGCAGGCGCTGAGGTCGGACGAGGTCTGCACCGAGCGCGGTAGGTCGGGGACCCCTTCGCCCAGCGTCACACCATGAGCGTCCTCACTCGACTTTCACCGCTGACCAGCAGCCCTTAGGATGACGACGGTTTGAGCAAGGACGCCAGTCGACGAGCGGGGTGACCTCACCGCCCCGCCTCATGGGGAGGGACTGGATTCATGGCGGATCTGTCACCCGGTGCCATCACACGCAAAGCAAGGACCAAGGGCGGCGTCGTCACCATCGTCACGGTGCTGGCGATGGTCGTCGCCATGGGCCTGACCTGGTTCGGGCTCAGCGCGGGCGACCACGTCTCCGCCGGGTACGACAGCAGCTCGTGGCTGTGGAGCCTCACCCGCGGCGAGCTGGCCCGGGTCAACGGCCAGACCGGCAAGGTGGACACCCGCTCGCAGGCCCTCGCGGCCTCGCAGGGCCACTACATGCAGGTCAGCCAGTCCGACCGGTTCCTGATCCTGCGGGACCAGAACACCGGCCGCATCAGCGCGCTGGACCCGGCCACGCTGCAGGTCACCGCGGCCCAGGACTCGCAGGCGGGCCTGGGCGTGCAGGTCGCGCTGCACAACGACACGGCGTTCATCGTGGACCCGGTGCAGGGCGTGGTGCGCCAGCTCGACGCGGCGACGCTGCAGCCGATCGGCGAGCCGCTGCGCTACCCGCCGGGCATCACCGGCGGCTACTTCGACGGCACCGGCCGGCTCTGGATCGCCGTGCCCAGCCAGGGCACCGTGTCGGCGATCACGCCGGCCAGGCCCGTGGCGGCGTCGGGCGGCACGGGCGGCGGCAACGGGCCGTCCCTGGTGCGCACCGAGCCGGTGGCGGAGGCGTTCCACGACCTGGCGCTGTCGGCTTTGGACGACGGCGTCGCGGTGCTGGACCAGACCAACGGCACGCTCACCACGCTGCGCGGCAAGGAGCTGAAGAAGGTCGACGTGACCCAGGCGGCGGGCGGCGAGCTGCCGACCCGGTCCAGCGGCGCGGAGATCCCGATCACGGTGACCGAGGGCCGGCACGTGTACGTCATCGACGGCGAGAAGGTCGGCGAGTTCACGGTGCCGGGCAGCGGTTCGCGGCTGCGCCCGGCGGTGGCCTGGGCGGGCCGGTTCTACGTCGCCGACGACGACAGCGGCAAGGTCTACGCGCTGGACCGCGAGGGCGCGCTGGTAGACACGATCGAGTTCCGGAGCCCTGGGGGCGCGCTGGAGCTGGAGGTGCGGGAGAACCACCTGTTCATCAACGCGCCGGGCTCGGCGACCGCGCGGGTGGTCGACGACAAGCACCGGGTCAAGGTGGTGGACAAGTTCGCCAAGGACGTGACGGGCAGCGAGCCGCCGCCGGAGCTGCCGCCGCCGCCCCCGCCCGCGCCGACGATCGGCAAGCCGGGCGCCCCGCGCAACGTGACCGCCGCCTCGGGTGACACGCAGGTGCGGCTGAGCTGGGGCAAGGCGCCGGAGAACGGTTCGAAGATCACGAAGTACGTGGTGGAGGGCGACGGCCGCACCTGGACGGTCGGCGCACGCCAGCGTTCGCTGGTCATCGACAAGCTGGTCAACGGCAAGACGTACACGTTCTCGGTGCACGCGGTCAACGGCAAGGGCGCGGGCCCGAGCCGCAAGAGCAACCCGGTGATGCCGACCGGTGAGGTGCCCGACGCCCCGACCGGGGTGAAGGCCGTCGAGAAGCCGGACGGCACGGTCGAGGTCAGCTGGACCGCCGCCAACGGCCAGGGCCGCAAGATCAGCCGGTACGAGGTGACCGCGGTCAACGCGGGCAGCGGCGCCCTCGCGGGCACCACCGCCGCCACGAAGCTGGTCATCAAGGCCGGTGACCTGGAGTACGGCACGCAGTACGCGTTCACCGTGGTCGCGGTCAACGACAAGGGCGCGGGCTCGGAGGTGTCGCAGCCGTCGGGCACGGTGGTGCCGTTCACCAAGCCGGACCAGGTGCGCAGCCTGTCGGCGAGCACCGTCGCCGGGGCCAAGGGCAGCATCAAGGTGGACTGGGCGGCCCCGTCCGACAACGGGCGGCCGATCACCGGCTACCAGGTCACCGCCAAGGGCAAGACGCAGACGGTCAACGGCACCGGGGTCACCCTCGACGGCTTCGGCGACGGCGAGATCGTGTCGGTCGACGTGGCGGCGGTGAACGAGGCCGGGGCCGGTCCCAAGGACACCACCAGCGCCAAGACCATCGCCGACGCGAAGGTCTCGGGCGTCACCGGCAGCGCCGTGGGCTACAAGAACTTCACCGTGAAGTTCGCCTACGACGACGGCGGCGGCACGGCCACCTGCACGCTGACCATCAACGGCGCGGCTCGCAACATCGGCTGCAACACCGGCGCGGGCGGCTACGTCGTCAACGAGGTGGCCACCGACACCCGCTACCAGTTCACCGTGACGGTGACCAACGCGACCGGCGCGGCGGCGGTGTCGCCCGCGGTGGCGGTGACGACCAGGCAGCTCAACGGCACGGTGCGCTGCGTCAACGGGGACCAGTACATCGACTGCTCCAGCGGGGTGGGCGTGTACTCGAACTCGCGGCAGCAGTCCAGCGAGGCGGTCGGCGACGCATACAACGGCACCACGTACAAGGCGTTCTGCTGGAAGCAGGGCACCAAGGGCAACCAGCAGGGCAGCGCCGAGCTGTACGCGGCGCAGTACAACAACAACAAGCGCAGCGACAAGTGGGTGCAGATCACCTTCCGGGGCAACCAGCGCTACATCCCGTTCATCTGGTTCAACCTCGATGACGGTGACAGCCTGGGTAACCTGCCCGAATGCTGAACCATCCGCTTCCCCGGCGTGCCCGTCCCAGGGCGGCGCGCCGGGGAAGCGCCGTCTCCACCCACCTTTCGAGCTAAAAGGACACACCCGTCATGAGCCAGCCCCTGCCACCACTGTCCGCCGGCCAGGTTCGCGCGTTCGCCGACCTGACCGAGAAGCTCGCCGGCGCGATCTCCACCGTCGTGCTCGGCAAGCCGGAGGTGGTCCGGCTCGGGCTGGTCGCCATGTTCGCGCAGGGCCACGTCCTGCTGGAGGACGTGCCCGGCACCGGCAAGACCACGTTGGCGCGCGCCATCGCCGCGTCGGTGCAGGGGGCCTGGCGGCGCATCCAGTTCACGCCGGACCTGCTGCCCTCCGACGTGTCCGGCGTGACGATCTTCAACCAGGCCAGCCGCGGCTTCGAGTTCCACCCGGGCCCGATCTTCGCCAACATCGTCATCGCCGACGAGATCAACCGGGCCTCGCCCAAGACCCAGTCGGCGCTGCTGGAGGTCATGGAGGAGCGCTACGTCACCGTCGACGGCGTGCGCCACGCGGTGCCGCGACCGTTCCTGGTGGTCGCCACCCAGAACCCCGTCGAGATGGACGGCACCTACCGGCTGCCCGAGGCGCAGCTCGACCGGTTCCTGATGAAGCTGTCCGTCGGCTACCCCGACGAGGCCGTCGAGATCGAGGTGCTGCGCGGCGCGACGCTGCGCTCCCCCGACGCGATCACCCCCGTCACCGACACCAAGACCATCGGCGAGGCCGTCGCGCTGGCCCACCGCGTGCACATCGCCGACCCGCTGTACGCCTACGCCGTGCGGCTGGCCGCCGCCACCCGCGAGCACAAGCACGTGCGCGTCGGCGTCAGCCCCCGCGGCGTCATCGCGCTGACCCGCGCCGCCAGCGCGTACGCCCTCACCGAGGGCCGCGGCTACGTGCTGCCCGAGGACCTCAAGGCGCTGCTGGAGCCGGTGTTCGCGCACCGGGTGCTGCTCACCCCGGACGCGCAGCTGCGCGGCGTCACCGCGATCGAGGTGCTGCGCGAGGCCGTGGAGGCCGTGCCGGTGCCGCTGCCCGGCCAGCACCAGGAGCCCGCGCCCACCGGCCGGCACGCCTGACATGATCGTCACGCTGCGGGGGGTGGGCCTGACCACCGGCGGGGTCGCGCTCCTGGCGACCGGCTTCACCTTCGGCTACCCCGAACTCGCGATCCTGGGCGCCACCGCCGTGCTCGCCCAGCTGCACGCGCTGGCGTACGCGGCGCTGCGCCCGCGCCTTTCGGTCACCCGTGCTGTCGACCCGGACCGGGTCGCCCGCGGCGAGGGCAGCACGGTGACGCTGACCGTGCGCAACACCGGGCGCTTCGGCGCCGCCACGCTCGTCGCGCACGACCGCTGCGGGCCCGCCCACCGGCCCGCCACCGTGCCCGTGCCGCTGCTGCGGCTGCGCCCCGGCCGCGACACCGACGTGTCCTACCCCGTGCCCACCGACCGGCGCGGCGTGGTCGAGGTCGGCCCGCTGCAGGTCACCCGCCGCGACCCGCTCGGCCTGGTCTCCGTGTCGCGCAGCCACGGCGAAACCGCCCGGATCTGGGTGTATCCGCGCAGCCACCTCATGCGGGCCGTGCCCGCCGGCATCTCGCGCAGCCTCGACGGCCGCCTCGACCGCGTCCCGCACGGCGCCATCACCTTCGACACGCTGCGCGAGTACGTCATCGGCGACGAGCTGCGCCACGTGCACTGGCGCACCAGCGCCAAGGTCGGCGAGCTGATGGTGCGCGAGCACCTCGACACCAGCCTGCCGCGGCTGGTGGTGCTGCTCGACGACCGCGCCGCGTCCTGGGCCGACCGCGGCCTGGACGGGTCGGCCGCGTTCGAGAGCGCCTGCGAGGCCGCCGCGTCCATCGTCTCCGCCGCCACCCGCGAGGACCTGCCCATCACCATGCACCTGGTCAGCGGCCCCGCCGCCGGGGGCAGCCGCATCCGCGGCGCCTCCCGCGACCTGCTGGACCTGCTCGCCGAAGCCGAGCTGCGCGACGCCCCCACCGGCCCGCCCGCCGACACCGACGGGCGCACCCCGGACGAGCCGCTGGTCACCGCGACCAACCGGCTGCGCCAGCACCGCCCCGGCGACACCCTGATCTACCTCACCGGCACCGCCGGGCTCGGCGACCTCGCCCTCGTGAGCGGGCTCAAGGGCTCGTTCCCGTCGGTCGCGCTCGGCGTGCTCGGCCCACGCACCGCCGACGAACCGCAACCCGCCGGGGTCCTGCTGCTGCGCGCCGAGGACGGCGCCGACTTCGCCGCCGTCTGGGACGGAGTCACCCGATGGTGACCCGCGTGTTCCGTGCACTGGTCTCCCCGGTCCTGATCACGGCGATGCTGGTGCTCAGCGGCCTGGTCGCCGACCGCGTCTACTCCGGGATGCTGCTCGCGCAGCTGCTGGCCGGTGCGGCCGCGGGCTCGGTGCTGATCAGCGTCGCCTGCACGCGGCTGCGGGCCTGGGCCGTCGCGCCGCTGTCCGTGCTCGCGCTCGCCGCCTACCTCGCGTTCGCGCTCAACCTGTCCGCCCAGCGCGCCGACGTGCCCGGCGACCTGCTCACCGTCGCCGCCGAGGCGCTGCGCGACGGCATCCCCCGGCTGCTCGCCGCGCTCGTGCCCGTCGAGCCCCAGCCCGACACCGTCGCCCTGCCGATCGTCGTCACCTGGCTGGCCGGGCTCACCGCCATGGAGCTGACCACCCGCACCCGGCGCACCCTGGTCGGGCTCACTCCGCCGGTGGCGCTGTTCGCCGGCGCGCTGTGGCTGGTCGGGCCGTCCGCACCGCGTACACCCTGGTATGCCCTGGCCTTCGCGGGCCTGGCCATCGCGGCGCTGGCCTTCACCGGCCGGGTCCGCACCCCCGACAGCGGCATCGACCCCGTCACCCGCCGGGCGCTGCGGATCCGCGCCGCGATCGCGGGCGGCACCGGCTTCGCGCTGATCCTGGTGCTGGTCGCGGTCGCCGCCCCGCCCGTCGCGCAGCAGGTCGGCACCGTGCCGCTCGACCCGCGCAGCCTCATCGACCCGCCCGACCTCGACGCCCTCGACGAGAACCCGCTGATCCGGCTGTCCGGCTGGGCCCTGCAACCCCAGGAGAAGCTGCTCGACGCCGAACTGGCCGCCGACAGCCGGATCCGGCTCGCCGTGCTGTCCGACTACGACGGCGTCACCTGGAAGGTCGGCGCGACCTACCGCCCCGCCGGGCGCAGCCTGCCCCGGCCGCCGGGCGAGCTCGCCACCGAGACCGTCCAGCAGCGGTTCGTCGTCGCCGGGCTCACCGGCAAGCTGCTGCCCGCCGTCGCCACCCCCAGCCGCGTCGACGGCGTACGCGTCGCGTACGACCAGGCCACCGGCACCGTCATCCGGCCGGACGGGCTCACCGAGGGCATGACCTACACGGTCACCTCGCAGCACGCCGAAGCCGACGTGAACCTGCTGCCCGGCGCCGACGTGCCGACGGGCAGCGCCATGTCCCGCTACCTGGCCCTGGGCCCGAACGTGCCGGAGAACATCAGCCGGCTCGCCCAGCAGCTCGGCGCCGACAACGGCGCCCCCTACCAGCGGGCGCTGGCGATCGAGCAGTTCCTCGCCGAGCACTACCGGCTCGACCCGCAGGCGCCCAGCGGGCATGCGTACCCGAATCTGAACTTCTTCCTGTTCGGGCCGGCTCACGGCGGCGGGCGCAAGGGCACCTCCGAGCAGTTCTCGGCCTCGTTCGCGGTGCTGGCCCGGCTGCTGAACCTGCCCAGCCGGGTCGTCGTCGGCTTCCGGGCCCGCGCGGGCAGCCACCCGGTCACCGCCGGGGATGCGCTGGCCTGGCCGGAGGTGTACTTCACCGACCTGGGCTGGGTGCCGTTCCACCCGCTGCCGCAGCCGAACCAGGAGGCCAAGCCCCTGGAGGACGAGTACAAGCCCGAGCCGGAGAAGTCCGAGCCCCCGGAGTCCGAGGCGCCCGTCCCGACGCTGCCGCCGACCGACGAGAGCGCCGGTCCCGGTGCCGGGGACACCGGCGCGACCGGCGGCGGCGTGAACGTCGCCCTGGTCGCGGGGGCGGGCGGCGGCGGGCTGGCCGTGCTGCTGCTGGCCGCGTTCATCGTGTTCGTGCTGCTGGGGCGGGCCGCGCTGCGGCGCAGGCGGCTGGAGGAGGGCAGCCCCGAGCAGCGCATCGAGGGTGCCTGGCTGGAGGTCGGCGACGCGTTGCGGCTGGCCGGACGGCCCGCGCCCGAGCATCTCAGCGCCGCCGAGGTCGCCGTGCACGCCGCCGACGCGGCCGCCCCGGTGCGCGGCAAGCATGAGGTGCGGCTCAGCGCGCCCGCGCTGGACGAGCTGGCCGACTCGGTCAACGCGACGGTGTTCGGCGCGGGCACGGCCCGCGACGCCGACGCGGAGGCGGCCCGGTCACGGGCGGTGGCGTACATCGGCGAGCTGAAGGCCCGCCGCTCCTGGTGGCGCCGCCTCATCTGGACCCTGCACCCCGGCCCGCTGCGCTGGCGCCGCCGCGACTGACCGCTCCCGCCGGTGCCGGACCCACTCAGGTTGGTCCGGCCCGTCAGTACAGGATGCTGGGCAGGTAGGCGCCGGCCGGCTGGTGGTAGAGGCCGACGGTCATCAAGGTCATGAGCTGGACGACCTTCAACCCGTGTCGCAAGGCCCATTGGAGCAGCAGGCTGTCGCTCGCCGGCACGAGGATGCCGGGCCCGGCGAAGCCCGTGGCCGCGCCGATCAGGGCCTTGAGATCGTCCGTCGTCTCGCCGACGGCGTGGCCGAAGAAGGCCATGTCCGTGGCGTAGCCGGTCAGCCGGCCGTCGTGGTCGACGACCCGTGCCGTGCCCTGCTTCAGGGCGTCGGCCAGCTCACCGCCACGGTCGGTGCCGTGCACCCGGCGGCAGAGGTCGTCGCAGGCCGCCACGTCCGCGTCCGTCGCGGCGCGCACGGTGCGCCCGGCGACCGGGACCGCCATCGGGGCGCCCTGCAGGCAGGCGAGCGTCTCCCGGAACTCGAAGCCCAGCCCGGCGTACAGGGCGAACGACCTGCAGTGGTAGCTCGACTGGAGCAGCCGGACCCCCGGGGCGTTGCGTTCCGCGGCCCGGCACATGACGTCCTCCATCATCCGGCGGCCAAGTCCGCGGTTCTGGCGGTCGGGGTCGACGGTCACCGGGCCGACCCCGACGATCGGGGAACGTTCGTCGAGGAAGTTGCTCCCGACGACCCGCCCGTCCTGCTCGGCGACGACGCTGTAGAAGCCTGGATGGTCCAGCAGGGTCTCCATCAGCCCGGTCGCGGCGTCGGCGCTCGGGAAGTCCCCGAGGAAGCCGTGCTCGCGGGCAATGCGGTCGAACGCCTCGAAGCAGATGCGGCCGCAGTCGGCCGCGTCTGCGGGCGTCCCCGGACGCAGTAGCAGATCCATGGCAGCCTCCCCTGGTCAGATGCCAGGCATGCCGATCGCCGGCGCCGATCGGCCCGGCGCCGGATACTCACCCTCCATCGAACACCCGGCGTTCGAGCAGCACCAGGTTCGACCGACGCCCGACAGACAACCGGCACCTGATCGTCAACCAGGAGTTGACGGTCGCGATTCGTCAACCTAAGGTTGACGCATGACTGGAACACCTCGGCTCGACGACCTCATCGACGTCATCAGGCAGCGCCACCCGGACGGCGACCCGCTGGAGCAGCTCAGCGACGCGGTCGCGCTCGGGCAGCACCTCGGCGAACTCGCCGACCACCTCATCGGCCACTTCGTGGACCGGGCCCGTCACTCCGGCGCCTCCTGGACCGAGATCGGCCAGAGCATGGGCGTCACCAAACAGGCCGCACAGAAGCGCTTCGTGCCCAAGGACCAGGGCGCGCCGTCCGAGGCGGACATGAAGGTGTTCGCCCGTTACGACGACGGCGCCCGGCAGACGCTCGTCGGCGCCCAGCAGCTGGCCATGCAGGCCGGCCACGACCACATCGGCCCCGAGCACCTGATCCTCACCATGCTGCGCGACACGAGCAGGGGCTCGGCGGCCCTCAGCGCCGTCGCGCCTTACCAGACCGTCGTCGCCGGGCTCACCACACGCTTCCCGTCGACCGGCACGCCGACGGCAGGGCCGGTGCCGTTCTCCGCGCAGGGCAAGAAGGCCCTCGAACTGGCCCACCGCGAGTCGCTGCGCCTCGGCCACGAGCACATCGGCACGGAGCACCTCCTGCTCGGCGTCCTCGAACTCGGCGAGGGCGACGTGGTCGCCCTGCTCACCTCGGCCGGCGCCACGAAGGCCGGCGTGGAAGCGGCCCTGGCCGACCCGAGCTGAACCGCTTCCGTCCCCTTGCCCGATCAAGGCTGCCGTCAGCACGGGAGGTCGGGAGCCTGGCCACCGGCCGGGCCGGGTGCGCCGATCCGGCGCGACGTCCGGCCGGTGTGCTTCCAGCCGCCGCAACGCACCGAGTGGCCTGCTGGTCAGCAGCTCGCCTGGTCGAACGCAGCCGGGTCGCCGCCGGGGTACGGCTGCACGACGAGCGCGACGCCGTGCTCGGCCGACGGGCACAACGTCTTCCGGTCGAAGGTCACGGTGCGGGTGAGCTGCCCGGTGCTGCCGGTCAGGGTGACCGTCTTGCTCATGTCCTTGCCCCCGCCGTAGCTGACGGTGACCCACAGCTTCACGCTGCCGCTGCCGGAAACCGTCGCGGTGATGTTCACCATGTACCTGCTGCCGTCCATGGTCGACTGCACGCTGAGCGCACGCAGCTTCAGCTTCGCAGTGGGCGACGGGCTCGGCTTGCGCGTCGGCGCCTTCGTGGGCGACGGCTTCGGTGCGGCGGCCGGACTGGCGCTCGGCGACGGGGCAGCACTCAGCGAGGGGGCGGGGCTCGGCGACGCGCTCGCCGTGGCCGACGGCGAACTGACGAGCACTGCCGCCGGGGCCGCCTCTGGGCCGCTCGGCCGGGAGAGGGCGTATGCGCCAGCCGCGCCGACGACCGCCAGCGCGACCAGCCCGATCAACGTGTTGCGCAGTGCCGGAGCCATCGGCTGCCGAGCCTGGTCGTCCATCGCCGTCCCCGTTCCGTGATCAGAATCCGGCAGACGGTATCGACCGCCCGACATACCGTCAAGATCAGCCGTTCGGTCAGGTCGATCCCGAGCCGGCTCTTATGCGATGAGCTGCCTCGAAATAGTTTGCCGACCCGCGAAATTGGCATTGATTTCGATGAATCTCATGGCTAACGTCGAGATATCGGACGTTCGGACATGGCCAGAGCACGCGCGGGCTGTCGAAGCGTTTCGACGACTCGTGCATCGCGAAGACACGGTGTCTGCCAGTACGGATGCCTTCGATATCGGCCATAGACCAACATGATATGATTTGTGATCGTGCAGCTGCGTTACAACTTCCGCGTCTACCCGACGCCCGGCCAGCAGATCGAGCTGGCGAAGGCGTTCGGGTGTGCGCGGGTGGTGTTCAACGACGGGCTGCGGCTGCGTCAGCAGGCCCGCGAGCAGGGCGGGAAATACCTGTCGGACGGGGAGCTGTCGCGCCGTGTGATCACCGAGGCCAAGCAGACCGAGGCCCGGGCGTGGCTCGGACAGGTGTCGGCTGTGGTGTTGCAGCAGGCCCTGGCGGACCTGAACACCGCATACCGCAACTTTTTCTCCTCGGTCACCGGCAGGCGCAAGGGCCGCAAGGTCGGCCCGCCGAGGTTCCGGTCACGCAAGGACAACCGGCAGGCGATCCGGTTCACGAAGAACTCCCGGTTCAAGGTCTGCGACAACGGCCGACTGCGCCTGCCGAAGATAGGCGACCTGCAGGTGCGCTGGTCAAGAAGCCTGCCCTGCGACCCGTCGTCCGTGGCGATCATCCGGGACGCGGCAGGCCGGTACTTCGCCTCGTTCGTCGTGACCACCGCCGAGGACGAGACGCTGCCGCCGGTCACCTCCGAGGTCGGCATCGATCTGGGCCTGACCCACTTCGCCGTCCTGTCCGACGGTACGAAGACAGCCGCGCCGAAGTTCCTGCGCCGGGCCGCCCGCAAGCTCAGGCGGCTGCAACAGGCCCTGTCCCGCAAGCAGAAGGGCTCGGCCAACCGCGGCAAGGCCGTGGTGAAGGTCGCCCGCGCTCACGCGCGGGTGGCCGACACCCGGCGGGACTGGCAGCACAAGCTGTCCACGGCGATCATCCGCGACAACCAAGCGGTGTACGTCGAGGACCTGTGCGTTGCCGGTCTCGGCCGGACCCGGCTGGCCAAGAGCGTCCACGACGCCGGGTGGGCCGCCTTCACCGGCATGCTGGAGTACAAGGCCGCCCGGTACGGGCGCACCTTCGCCAGGATCGACCGGTTCGCGCCCACGTCGCAGACGTGTTCGGCGTGCGGCCGGCTCGACGGACCCAAACCGCTGTCGGTCCGGTCGTGGACCTGCCCGTGCGGCACGGTCCACGACCGGGACGTCAACGCGGCGATCAACGTGTTGGCCCGGGGACGCCGGGACAACTCAAACGCCTGTGGAGCGCAGGTAAGACCGGCATCCGTGCCGGCACCGCGCCGGGAAGCAGGAATCCACCCGGACGCCGCGCGGTCCACGCGCAGCGTGGAGGGAATCTCCGTCCTTTAGGGCGAAGAGATCGTCAAGAGATCACCTCGTCCTCCGGCGGCAAGGACTTCATCACCAACAACGCCACGATCACGGCCACCTGACCCCATCGCACCAAGATCGCCCGACTTGCCGAGCACACGGGCGAAAGGGAGGCCAAGATACGCCCACCTGCCAGGCAAGTCGGATGATCAGCGGGGCGGAACGACAGTGGGGCCGGGGCGCGTCAGCGCCCCGGCCCCACGTGCCCCACCGCTAGTTCGTGATGGTGCCGGTGCCGGAGAGGTCGGCCAGGTCGACCACGCGCGGGTCGGCCACCGCGGCCAGGTACAGCCGCTCGGCCGGCTCGGCGTGCCGGTCCAGCTTCGTCTCCACCGGGAACGTCACCGACACCTCGCCCGCCGGGATGGTCTTGCAGCCCAGGTACGGCGTGAAGTCCGCGTTCACCTTCGCCGAGTCCGGCACGGTGGCCGCGCACACGGTCAGGTCCTGCGACAGCGGCCGGGACAGGGTGACCGTGAACGGCAGCGGCTGCCCCTCGGCGGCCGTGGCGTCCGAGACCGACAGGCGGGCCCGGCTGCGGAACAGGGCCACCTGCGGGTCGTGGTCGCTGGCGCCGCGCGCGCCGTCGCCGTCGTGCTCGGCCGGCCAGTCCGCGTTGATGTGCGCGGCCCGGATCTTCACCAGGTCACCGTACAGCTCGTCGTTGACGAACAGGTGGTCCAGCGTCTGCGCCTGGCCCTGGAACACGTACGAGTACGCGCTGCCCGGCACCTGCGCGGCCAGGTCCTGCCACAGGTTGTGCAGGCCCAGGTCGTACAGCGGCTTGAGCTGGTCCGACGGGGTGTCGGTGTCCGACATCGCGATCGGGTCGTCCGGGCGCGGGAACACGTTCAGGTCACCGCCGTACACCACCCGGGCGTGCGGCTGGGCGGACTCGATCGCGGCGACGATCGCCGCACCGTACGCGGCCTGCTCGGTGCGCTGGCCGACGCGCGCCTGCGGGGTCGACGAGTAGTGGTTGGAGACCGCCCACAGCTCGTAGGACTCCGTGCCGCCGGGCGCGGCGGCGACGGTGAACCGGGCCACCTGCGGGGCACGGGTGAACACGTTCGACCCGTCCACGCCGGTGGACGTGTCCACGTCCGAGGGCAGGTCCGCGTTGAGCACCTTCGGGTTCTGCACGTGAGCGTTGTAGGCCAGGCCCTCGCCGCGGTACACGACGCCCGGCTCCGCGGTCAGCACCGAGGCCGGGGCCGCCAGCGACAGCCGGTCGGTGCGGTAGAGGAACCCGGCGACGATGCCCCGGGCGTCGGAGCCGTCACGGTCGTACGCGGCGTCGTACGCCGGCCCGCCCGCGGCCGCGACGGCCAGCGCCAGCTCCTGCAGCGTGTCCGGCTTGCCGTCGGCGTTGTTCACGTCGCCGCAGCTCATCGCGCCGTCAGTGACGGTGCAGATGTCCTGGTCCTCGGCCTCCTGCACCAGCAGCAGGTCGGGGGCGTGCAGGTCACCGGCGATCTGCGCGGCGAGCGCGCCCAGGTGCGCCTGGTAGTCCGCCGCGTTGGCCGGCACGTAGTCGAACGGCGGGGAGACGCCGGGGCAGCCGGAGTTGCCCAGGAAGTCGCAGCCGTCGAACGGGTCGTCGCGGAAGTCGTACAGGTTCTCGACGTTGTACGTGGCCACGGCCAGCTCCCGGTCGCGCTGCGCCGGGGCGGGCGGGTTGTTCGCGGACGGGTCGGTGCCCGCGCCGAAGTCGGCGGCGGCGACCTGGATGCCGTACTTGTCGAAGGAGAAGCCGAGGCCGCCGACCGCGTCGGCCGCCAGCACGTCGAAGGTGTGCGCGGGCGGCAGCAGCGTGTCCACGCTCTGGCTGGTCCACTTCACGCCGGTGGTGCCGAGCATGATGCGGGTGCCGTTGCCGTCGTCGAAGACGTGCGCGGTGTCGTTGTCCATCGGGTGCGCGTCGCGGTAGACGCGGCGGGTCACCGGGTCCGTCCGGTCCAGCAGCGGGTCGTCGACGTCGAGCACGTAGATCTCGGAGTCGGCGGTGGAGCCGAACACGTCACGGCCGCTGGCGGCGACGCTGCCGGCGCGCACGCGCAGCTGCTCGCCCTCGTGGCGCTCCCAGAACCGGTTCGCCGCGGCCAGCTCCTGCGGCGGCATGGCGTTCGTGACGGCGTAGTCGGTGACGCCGGACTCGATGACGCGGACCAGCGACGCGGACGACAGCTGGGTCATGAAGAAGTACTCCGAGACCCGGGCCCGCAGCACGACCTCGTCGCCGACCTGCGGCACGTAGCCGCCGATGAGCGAGCTGAAGCCGCCCATGAACACGAAGATCCCGTCGGAGCTGTTCGGGTCGCCGTCCGTGGCGCCGTTGCGCGACTGCAGGTAGAAGCCGTACTGCGCGGCGCCGGCGGAGGTCTTGGCCAGGGTGCGCTGGGTGATCACGCCGCGCACGTCGTACAGCGCGCTGCTGGTGCCCGTGCCGGTGGCCGGGGCCAGCGGCGAGCGGTCCTGCACGCCGTTCTCGGCGTCGGTGGTGGCGCCCTGGACCTCGCCGACGGTCAGCACCCGGTTCACGTTGACGGTGAAGCCGCAGGTGGCGGTGGTGCCGTCGGTGTCGGTGGCGGCCACGGTGACCGCGTACGCGCCGAAGGGCAGGTCCGCGTCGGCGGTGATCGTCGCGGAGGCGGTGCCGCCGGTCGCGGAGGCCGGGGTGAACGCGGTGCGGGTGATGGTGCCCGCGGCGGGGGCCGGGCTGACGGCGGTGACGGCCAGGTCGACGATCGTGTCGTCGGGGTCCGTGGCGGTGACCGTGCGGGTGCCGGCCTGGCCCTGCGACACGGTGAGGGCTCCGCCGCAGGTGAGCGTCGCGGGAGCGTCGACGGGGCCGCCGCCGGTGCTGTGCGCGCCCAGGCCGTCGAAGGTGTCCACAGCGAAGCCGGTCCAGCCGGTGGCCGGGTCGAACGCGTCGCCAGGCTCGGTGTCGCCCGTGGTCACGGCCGCGTCGCGGCGGATGGTGTTGTCGGCGGTGCTGTTCAGGCCGGTGCCCCACTCGGTGCCGGGGTCGGTGCCGATCTGCCCGATCGAGTCCACGACCGTCCCGGCCGCGCCGCCCTTGCGCAGCACGATCGCGTCATCGCCGTTGTAGAAGCTGGCCGAGCTGGTCTGGTCGGCCTGGGCGAGGACCGCGGCGACGGCGCTGGCGTGGGCCAGCACGTACACGTCGCCGTCGGCGACCGTGCCGGTCAGCGCGACGGTCCCGCCGGCGGTGGTGGCGCCGTTGAAGTAGAACTGCACGACGTACTGTCCGGCGGCCAGGTCCACGGCCGAGCCGGTGCCGTTGTAGAACTCCAGTGCCTTGTTGTTGGAGCTGCCCTCGACGTACTCGGAGATGAGCAGGTCGGTGGGCGCGGCCACGGCGGCGGGTCCCACCGCCGTGAAGCCTGCCAACACGGCCAGTACAACGGCGGCGCGCATAGTGCGACGCATCAGATCCTCCCGGGGTTAGGAGGATGACCCTACTGGCCAGTCAATATCCGGTCCACCCGCCGCCGTGACCTGCGGGTGAACACTGTGGACGGTCTGTGGCGGAGCACGGCATCCATCCTCGTGAAATGCACCGGTCAGGCCACCGGCGGGTGGCCGCCGTCGCCGTCGACGATGACGTCCATGGTGCCGTCCTGGGTGAGGTCGACCATCGTCACGTCCGGCTTGCCGTCACCGTCGGTGTCCGACTGGAACAGGTCGGCGGTGCCGTCGCCGTCGGTGTCGATGGCCCACAGATCGGGCTTGCCGTCACCGGTCGTGTCCAGGGCGAGGATCTCGTCGTGCCCGTCACCTCGGGTCTGCACTGTCTGCGTCATGCCGCTGGTCATACCCGCGCCGCCGGGACGAAAACCGGCCCGCCCCGGCCGCGGACCCGACCGCGGCGCGAGACCGTCCTCACACCGGATCAGGCACGCTCCGGTGGAATGTGCCGCCGATCGGCTGACGACCTGTCGCCACCGAACGACAAGTGCACGTCACGACCTGACCGTTCGGCCAGGTCAGGTGGCCTCCCGGCCCGGCAGGACGGGCCATCGACATGATCAAAACAGGGGCGGGGACCGGCAGGATGACCGTGCACTCTGCTGACCTCACGCCCCCTCGGAGAGAACATGGACAAGCGCTGGCGCATCGCGATCGTCGCGGGCGCGGTGCTCGCTACCGGCACCGTCGGCTTCGCCGCCATCCCGGCACTGGCCGACGAGACCCCGGACGCGCCGTACAACACCGTCCTGCACGAGCCTCACCAGGGCACCTACGCCAAGGCGTACAAGAGGGACTGCAACGAGGTCGGCAACATCGGCGACACCAAGGACGGCTGGGTGTTCAACTCCCCGTCGAACGAGTTCGACAAGGCCGTCGGCATGTGGGCCAAGTTCGACACCGGCGACGGAACCGTCACCACCTACATCAAGACGGGCGACAACGACCCGTACCCGCACGGCTTCGCCAACGCGAACAACCCGCACCTGGCCTGGGTCGTCGTGCCCCAGGGCTGGAAGCTGCTCACCGCCCAGGCGAAGATCGACCAGAAGAACGCGAAGGACGAGCTCAAGCTGGTCGTCACGCACACCTGCGCCGGCAAGCCGGCGCCGTCGCCCAGCCCGTCGCCGTCCGCCTCGCCGTCGCCCGAGGTGAGCCAGTCCCCGACGCCCGGCCCGTCGCCGTCGGACTCGGTCTCCCCGTCGCCGGAGACCAGCACCTCGCCGTCCCCCGAGGTCACCCCCTCGCCGGAGACCAGCGTCTCGCCCGAGCCGAGCGACTCCCCCGAGCCCAGCGACTCGCCCGAGCCCAGCGACTCCCCGGAGCCCAGCGACTCCCCCGAGCCGAGCAACTCGCCGGAGCCCAGCAACTCTCCGGAGCCGAGCAACTCGCCCGAGCCGAGCACGTCGGCCAGCGCCTCGCCGTCGGCGAGCACGTCCACCAGCCCGTCGGCCGGCAACACGCCGTCGGCGTCGGC
Organism: Catellatospora sp. IY07-71; assembly: GCF_018326265.1. Taxonomy (GTDB): domain Bacteria; phylum Actinomycetota; class Actinomycetes; order Mycobacteriales; family Micromonosporaceae; genus Catellatospora. The sequence goes on along the minus strand of NZ_AP023360.1, from coordinate 3,391,204 downwards.
CAGCCCGAGCGCGGGCGCCGAGCTGCCGCGCACCGGCACCGCCGTCACCGCGATCGCCGTCGCGGGTGTCGCGCTGATCGCCACCGGCGCGGTCCTGCTGCTCGCGGTCCGGCGGCGGCGTGAGCTGAGCGCCTGACCGTAAGGCATACCGAAAAGGAGGGCTTCCCGGCCGGGGAGCCCTCCTTTTCTGTCCGTGCGGGTGGACGACGGCCGCCGCGGGCGGGCCTTACCCTCTCTGCCATGCGCAACCCCCTCCGCGTGCTGCACCCCCGCCAGTTCCGGGGTGTACGCCTGTTCCTGATCATCACCGTCGGCGCGCTGATCGCCGCGCTGGCCGGCAGTGCGCTGCTGCCGGCCGAGCACCGTGGCCTGGTGATCGGGCTCGTGCTGGCGGCGGGTCTGGTCGCGGGGTGGTTCTGGCTGTCGGGGTTCCGCCCGGTGTGGACGGCCGTGGCCGCGGTGCTCGGCTTCCTGTTCGTGGTGAGCGTGCTGCAGGAGACCGGACCCAGCCTGCTGCAGCTGCGCGGCGGCCAGGTGGAGGCGCAGACGATGAGCCTGCGCGAGAGCGACGGCCCGGCCGACCGCTACCACTACACCGTGACGGCGCTGTCCGGCCGCGCCATCGGCGGCGAGCTGAGCCTGGACGAGCAGGCGTACCGGGTGGGCGAGTCGCTGACCGTGGTGGAGGAGCCGGACGGCCTGGCCCACCCGATGCTGCCCGCCGAGGTCGCCGAGCACCGGCAGAGCTGGCTCGCGCTGCTGGTCCTGTACCTGGCCACCGGCCTGCTGTGCTTCCTGGCGGGCCGCCCCCGCCGCCCCAAGACCACCTGACCCGCCTCGTCCCGGCCCGCGGCCCGCTTGCTTGATCGTCCGACTTGCCTGGCACCTGGGCGTATCTTGAGCGCGCTTTCGCCCGTATGCCTGGCAAGTCGGACGATCAACGCGGGACGCGGACGGGCGTGGCGTGGCGTGGCGTGGCGGGGCGGGGCGGGGCGGGGCGGACTCGATCAGCGCGGGACGGGCGGGGCGGCCGGATCCAGGCGGGACTCCAGCCAGGGGCGCAGGACGGGGAGCACGGCGGCAGCCTGCATGGCCTGCAGGTGGTCGAGGCCGTCCAGCACCGAGACGTCCCAGCCGAGCCCGGCCAGTTCGGCGCGGTGGCGGACGACCGGGCCGGCGATGTCGACTACCGTGCCGCCCCACTGCTCCGGGTACTCGATGACGTCGGCCCCGCCCACGACACACAGCCGGGGGCAGGTGAGCGCGGGCAGCGCGGCGCGGTCGTCGAAGCCGCGCAGCGACTCGTACAGCGTGACGAACTGCCCGGTCTGCGCCTCGGACGTGGTCACCTGCGCGTTCGACCAGTCGCCGGGCTCGGCGGGGCCGGTCGGCTGCGGCGGGTTCGCCGCGGCGGCGCGGGCCATGTCGTGCGCCGTGGTGGTCACCGTCAGCATCTGCGCGTACGGGCCGTCGATCGGCGGGTAACCGCCCATCACCAGCGCCGACAGCCGGTCGGTGCGCAGCGCGAGCTGGAGCCCGGCCAGGCCCAGCCAGGAGTAGCCGTAGTAGGCGAACCGGTCGGCCCCGGCCGCGTCGGCGACGGCCAGCAGGTCCCGCGCGACGGCGTCCGGCGTGAGCGTGCCCGGCCGGGGCGATGCCATCACATGCGCCTCGTAGCCGACGGCGACGACGCGGAACCGGTCGCGCAGGCCGTCGATCAGGGACCGGCCCAGGGCCGGGTCGGCGCCCCACGCGCGCATCGACGCCGCCTGCTCGCCCTCGACGGGGCGGGGGTCGACGGCCAGCAGCAGCACCGGCCCGGCACCGTGCACCTCGAACTCGATCGTCTCGCCGCCGGGCAGCCGCACGCTCTCCATCACCATCTCCGTATGCTGTAAGCCGATCCTCTCGCCGAGATTAGCTTACGACGTACGGAGTTGTCACATGACGGTCTACGGCGGCCAGGGCGACCCAGCCCGCACCATGGCCCTGCTGTGGCGCGCCCACTCCCCCGCCGCCGAGGCCGCCGGCTCGAAACGCCGCACCGCGCCCGGCCCGAAGCAGGGCCTCACCGTCGATGCCATCGTCGAGGCCGCGATCGCGCTCGCCGACGCCGACGGCATGGAGAAGCTGTCCATGCGCGCCGTCGGGGAACGTCTCGGCACCTCCGCGATGGCGCTCTACACGTACGTGCCCAGCAAGCGCGAACTCGTCGACCTCATGTACGACCAGGCCCACGCCGGCCTGCCGCACTCCTACGACCTGGCCGCGGGCCGCGACGCCGCCGTACACGCCTGGACCGGCGACCTGTGGACCCGCTACCTGACGCATCCGTGGCTGCTGCAGGTCTCCTTCGCCCGCCCGGTCCTCGGCCCGCATGAGCAGTCCGTCCTGGAGTCGCTGCTCGGCATCCTGCACGGCACCGGCGTGTCCGCGCCCGCCGTACGCCCCACCGTCAGCGCCCTGTTCCACCTCATCCGCGGCGCCGCCCAGACCGCCGCCGAGTCCCGCGCCGCGGCCGCCGCCACCGGCACCTCCGACGAGCAGTGGTGGACCGAACGCTCCACCCAGCTCGCCGCCCTCGTCCCCGACTTCGCGACCCGCTTCCCCCACTCGGCCGCCCTGTCCACCGCCCCGCCCCCGGCCGACACCCCGTCCACCTACGACCCCGTGGCCCACACCCGCCACACCCTCGACGCCGCCGTCAACCTCCTCCTCACCGCCTTGACGAAAGGAAGGGCACCTTCTTAACGCTTTACGTAGAGGAAGGGCACCTTCTTAACGCACCGCAGGCAGCGCGGCAGCACACGACGGGCAAAGTGCGGCTCTCCGGGCGCGCATGCCCGGATGCCGGAGGTGATCAGCCGCGGGTCGAAGCCTCTGCGTCCAGGCCGTACGCCGCAGCGTCGTATCGCAAGGTCAACCGGTCGAGCTCGGCAGGGGTGCCGATGGCCGACCGGTCGTCGACGTGCTCCGCATACCAACCGATCGCGTGCGCCAGGCGATCGTCGGGCACGTCCCAGGCACCGAGGGACAGATGATCGTGCGCTGGCAGCGGTTCGACGAACTCGGGCTCGGCGAGGCGCACCGTGAGCCGCCGGCCGTTCACCCACAACTGCGGCCCGGCCTCCAGCGCGTCCCACGGGATGAACGTGCGCCACGGCGTACGCCGGACGATGCCCTCCGGCCGCAGCTCCAGGCGTGGGAACCCTCGCCAGATCCGCAGGGTGACCAGGGCGATACCGGTTACCAGCAGTACCAGCGTCGTGATCTGAACATGCACGTGTGAGCTGCGTACGGTGCCCGCGAGAGCCACCTGGCCCATTGCGAGCCAGCCCACGGGGCTCACCCGGCTCCGCGCCGCACCCGTGGTGAACCCGCCGTACCCGACGGTGAACCCCGCACAGCCTGGCGCGGTGCGCGCCCCGGACAGGATCGACGCGATGGGCAGCCAGCCGAACGCGAGCACCGCCGCGGGCCAGTGCCAGCGCGCCGACACCATCGCCGCGGTCACGTTGCACGCGACGGCGGTCACCCCGATCACGAGGAAGAGCAGCGCTTCGCGCCTGGCGACCTGGTACACCGTCATGGCGGGCATGGTACGGAGCCGGCACCAGCCACGCGGAGGGTTAAGAAGGTGCCCTTCCTCTAAAGGGCTGCCGCTGTCGCGTCGTAGCGGGCGTTGAGGCGGTCGAGTTCCTCCTGCGTGCCGATGAGCGGGCGGTCCTCGGGGTGGGTGGCGTACCAGTCGATCGCGTACACCAGCAGGTCCTCGTCGACGTCCCAGTCACCGAGGATCACGCGGGGCTCGTAGGACGGCGGTTCGATCAGCTCGGGCTCCGGCACGTGCAGCACGGGCGACTGCTTCGGCTGCCGCCTCGCCCAGATCGGGAGCCGCCCGACGGGCAGCGCCTCCCACGGCACGAACCTGCGACGTGGCGTGGACCGCACAAGGATGCCCTCCGGACGCAGCTGCAGCCGCGGATGCCCGCGCCAGATGAGCCACGTCCACATGACGACGACCACCACCAGCGTCACCGGGACGAAGACCCGAAACCAGACGTGCCTGGTCTCCAGCGCGTCGTCGATCTGCGAGGAGATGAAGAGCACCGCGGAGACCGCCATCACGGGGCGATCGGACATGCCGGTGGTGAATCCGCCGTGCGACGCGGCGAACCTGGTGTCGATGCGCACCCGCCGCCGCCGGGCGAGGTACAGCAGCACGCCGAAGGCGGCCAGCGGCACGATGTACAGCACCAGCAGCGCCGGCCACCGCTCGCCCCACAGCGCGGCGGTGCCCATGCACGCCACGGTGGCCACGGAGAAGGCGAGGAACCACAGGGCGTTTCGCCGGGCCTCGGTCGGGGTCATGGCGGCATGGTACGGATCCGCCGCCAGACCGCAGCGAAGGTTAAGAAGGTGCCCTTCCTCTACGTAAAGCGTTAAGAAGGTGCCCTTCCTTGCCTTTGTTCATACGGTTCGTGAAGACGAAATATTGAGTTTCTTGAGATCGTCGAGGGTGGTTTCTAGGCTCGGGGGTATGCGGCGCAGGGTTCTGTTCACGGCCCGCCGGCACGTCGATCTGCGGCGGCAGGCGAGCGCCCTCTGTCTGCGCTGAGCGCGCCGTTTCGGCGACGGCGCTGATCTTCCGGCTGCGGGGCGGCGCCCCGGCCGAAGCGAATCCCACCTCACCGGCGTGACGCCGGTCCCCCGATCCGTGCCCGGCGGGCGATGCCGTGCGCGTACGAAAGGAAGGCCATGTCCGACGACACCCCCTCGCTGAAGCGGCGCACGTTCCTGGCGGCCTCGGCCGCGGCAGGCGCGAGCGCGGCGGCAGGCTGGCCCGCGGCGAGCGCTCAGGCCGCCGACACCCGGCCGAACATCCTGGTCATCGTCACCGACGACCATCCGAAGCAGACCGCGTGGGCGCTGCCCAAGACCCGGGCCTGGCTCACCGGGCAGGGTGTCGAGTTCACCCGCGGGCACGCCACCACGCCGCTGTGCGCGCCGGGCCGCTCGTCGATCTTCACCGGCCAGTACGCGCACAACCACGGCGTACGCGGCAACCAGCACGCCGCGAACCTGAACCACCACTCGACGGTGCAGCGCTACCTGCAGCAGGCCGGCTACCGCACGGGCCTGTACGGCAAGTACCTCAACGGCTGGGACGTCGCCGACAACCCGCCGTACTTCGACGAGTTCGCGGTGCTCGCGCCGCCGACGTTCAACAACGGCACCTGGAACGTCGACGGGACGGTGCAGACGATCAACAACTACACCACCACCGTGGTGAAGAACCGGGCGCTGAGCTTCCTCGACCGCAGCGTGGACGACACCCGGCCGTGGTTCCTCTACCTGGCCCCGTACGCCTCGCACGGCCCGAACACCCCCGAGGGCAAGTACGCCGACACCGAGGTCCCCGCCTGGAACGGCCGCCCGTCGGTGCCCGAGGCGGACCGCTCGGACAAGCCGGGCTTCATCAAGAACGCGACCGGCACCCTGGCCGACGGGAAGGCGATCCGCACCAACCAGCTGCGCACCCTGCTGTCGGTCGACGACGCCGTGCAGGCCGTGCACGACAAGCTGGAGGCGCTGGGGCAGCTGGAGAACACGCTGGTGTTCTTCATCGCCGACAACGGCTTCGCCTGGGGCGACCACGGCTGGACCAAGAAGTCGGTGCCCTACACCCCGGTCGTCGAGGTGCCGTTCTTCGTGTCCTGGCCCGCGGGCGGGCTGGACACCGGCACCAACGACAGCCGGCTGACCGGCAACATCGACATCGCGCCGACCATCCTCGACGCGGCCGGGATCACGCCGAGCACGCAGTACCCGATCGACGGGCGCTCGCTGCTGGACTCGTACCGGCGCGACCACATCCTGACCGAGTTCTTCAAGCACGGCACGGGCGAGGGCGGGCCGCAGACCTGGGCCTCCTACATCGGGGCGAACCGGCAGTACACCGAGTACTACCAGCTGCACACCGACGCCAACGGGTTGCCCACCGGCACCGGCGCGGTGCTGTTCCGGGAGTACTACGACCTGGTCGGCGACCCGCACCAGCTGACCAACAAGCTGTACCAGGCGACCGCTGCGCAGGAGCAGGCGCTGGGCATCCCGGCGCTGGCCGCGCAGCTGGCCGCCGACCGGGTCAGCTCCGGCAGCACCGCACCCTGACCGCCACCGCTCGCCCGGCGGCGGAGTGTCCCCGCCGCCGGGCACCCTGAAGGAGCACCCGTGACCGAGCACCCACCGGCCTGCTGCGCACCCTCCTCGGGCAGCGCCGCCCCGGCGCTGCTGACCGTCGGCGCGCGGCCGGGCGCGACCGGCGTCCACGCCGCCCCGGTTCACCACGCGCCCCGGTCCCGGGCCGCCGCCCGCACGATCCCGCTGCCCGGTGGGCGGTTCCTGATGGGTACGGACGACGCCGAGGGTTTCCCCGCCGACGGCGAGGGGCCGGTACGCGAGATCACGCTGCGCCCGTTCCGGATCGACCCGACGGCGGTCACCAACGCCCAGTTCGCCACGTTCGCCAAGGCCACGGGCTACGTCACCGACGCCGAGCGGTTCGGGTTCTCGTTCGTGTTCGAGCAGTTCCTGCCCCCTGCCCCGGCCCGTGCCGCGCAGCGGGTGCAGGCCGCCCCGTGGTGGGTGGTGGTGCCCGGCGCGGACTGGCGCCACCCGTACGGGCCGGACTCCGGCGTCGGCGCGCTGCAGAACCATCCCGTGGTGCACGTGTCCTGGCACGACGCGCAGGCGTACTGCGACTGGTCCGGCACCCGGCTGCCCACCGAGGCGGAGTGGGAGTTCGCCGCCCGGGGCGGGCTGGCGCAGGCCCGCTACCCGTGGGGTGACGAGCTGACGCCCGGCGGGCGGCACCAGTGCAACATCTGGCAGGGCGAGTTCCCGGCCCGCAACACCGGCGCGGACGGCCACCTGGCCACGGCGCCGGTCAAGGCGTTCCGGCCCAACGGCTACGGCCTCTACAACGTGGCGGGCAACGTGTGGGAGTGGTGCGCGGACTGGTTCAGCGCCGACTTCCACGTCACCGGTCCCCGGACGGACCCGGCCGGGCCGCCGGAGGGCAAGTCCCGGGTGATGCGCGGCGGCTCGCACATGTGCCACCACTCCTACTGCAACCGCTACCGGGTCGCGGCGCGCTCGTCGAACACCCCGGACAGCTCCGCGGGCAACATCGGCTTCCGGGTGGCCGCCGACTGAGCACGGTATGCCCCGACATCGGGGACAATACCGGCATGTCGCTGCTTCCACGGAACCCGATCGGGCAGGCGCTGCTGAACAGCACGCTGCTGGTGGCCGTGTACTTCGTCGTGCCCGTCGGCAGCGACCACGAGACCTGGCAGCTGGTCTGGCGCGGGCTGGCCACCGCCGCCGGGCTCGGCCTCGCGATCTACCTCATCGTGCGCCAGATCAACCGCCAGCTCGACGACGAGACCACCCCGCTCACCGGCCTGCTCACCGCCCTGGTCGCCGGGGTGCTGTTCTTCTCCCTCGCCGACTACCTGATCGCCGTCGGCTTCCCCGGCGAGTTCGTCGACCTGCAGACCCGCGTCGACGCCCTCTACTTCGCGCTGTCGACGCTGGCCACGGTCGGCTTCGGCGACGTGCACGCCCAGGGGCAGCTCGCCCGCGGCCTGGTCATCGTGCAGATGCTGTTCAACACCGTCATCATCGCCACCGGGCTGTCCGTGCTCTCCCGGCAGATCGCCGCCCGCGTCCGCGAACGCCGCAGCACCCCGAAAAGTTAGGAAGGGCACCTTCTACTACGGAAACCGATAAGAAGGTGCCCTTCCTTGCGGTCGGCTGGATCGGGGGGCGGCGGTCGTTCGATCGGGCGAAAATCGCGGGGCAAATCGGGTCAATGTGCACGATCGTTTTGACATGCCATGCGCACGCCTCGATACGGTCGGGTTCGGCCCCGGTCCGCCCGCAACGGCGGCCGGCGCCCGTCCTGTTGCCTACGGAAGGTCAGCACCTTGCCCGGCCGACATTCGCTTCCCCGTAAGCCCCGTCGATCCGTCGCCCCGCTCGCCACCGCCACCGTCGCCACGGCCATCCTGGCCGGAGGCGGTCTCCTCGCCGCAGAGGTCGGCGCGGAGAACACCGGCACCGATCCCGCCGCCGCACAGCAGAACGCGGCCGCCCGGCCCTCGCCGTCACCCAGCGCTACCGCGGCCCGCAGCGAGCCGCAGCGGCCCTCCCGCGCCGCCAAGCGCACCGCAGTGAGCCCCAGCCCCACCGAGACGGCCTCCGTGCTCGGCTCCGGCACCTGCAAGGCGTCCTACTACGACGAGCCGCAGGGGACCGCCAACGGCGAGACCTTCGACCCCGACGCGCTCACCGCGGCGCACAAGTCGCTGAAGTTCGACACCCGGGTCCGCGTCACCAACACCGCCAACGGCAAGTCCGTCGTGGTACGCATCAACGACCGCGGCCCGTACATCTCCGGCCGCTGCCTGGACCTGTCCCGGGCCGCCTTCGCCGAGATCGCGAAGCTGTCCTCGGGTGTGACAACTGTCCGCTACGAAATCCTCAAATAGCCGCCCAAGACATGACAGCATGTCTATGTGACATCGGTCTATCTCGAACTGGGCACGAAACGGATCTTCGCGTGCGCGCTGGAGTGGCCCGGCTGGTGCCGCTCCGGCCGCGACGCGGAGTCGGCCCTGGCGGCGCTGACCGCCTACGCCGCGCGCTACGCGCCCGTCGCCGAGCGCGCGCGGATCCCGTTCGAGTTCGGTGATCTGCGGGTGGTCGAGCGGGTCCGGGGCGGCAGCACCACCGACTTCGGCGCCCCGGCGCAGCCCGCCGCGGCCGACTCCCGCCCGCGCGACGAGCAGACCGCCCGGCGGCAGGCCGCGCTGCTGCGCGCCGCCTGGGACCTGTTCGCCGACGTCGCCGAGGCCAGCCCGGCCGAGCTGCGCAAAGGCCCGCGCGGCGGCGGCCGCGACCGGGACCGGATGATCGAGCACGTGGTCGGCGCCGAGGCGTCCTACGCCCGCCGGATCGGCGTCCGGCACAAGGCCCCCGCCTTCGACGACACCGCCGCGATCGCGGCGCTGCGGGCCGACATCGAGCGGGTGGTCGCCACCCCGTCCTCGGGCGCCCCGCCGCCGGTGGGCTGCTGGCCGGTGGCGTACGCCACCCGCCGCATCGCCTGGCACGTGATGGACCACGTATGGGAGATGCAGGACCGCGCCACGCCCTAATCCCGTCGCCGCCGCCCCGGGCTGCCCATAGGATCGGCGGATCCACCGGCGCACAGGCCGCCGGGCCGATGGCAGAGAGTGCAGGTGTACGTGTAATGCGCTGGTCAGAGCTCTACGTCCCGACCCTCCGCCAGGACCCGGCGGGCGCCGACGCGGTCAGCCACCGGCTGCTGCTGCGGGCCGGATACATCCGCCAGCTCATGGCGGGCCACTACTCGCTGCTGCCGCTGGCCGTCCGGGTCCGCGCGAAGATCATCGAGGTGATCCGCGAGGAGATGTCGCGCATCGGCGCGCAGGAGTTCCTGCTGCCCACGATGCAGCCCGCCGAGGTGTGGCAGAAGAGCGGACGCTGGGACAAGATCGGCGCGGAGATGTTCCGGCTCGCCGACCGCAAGGGCGCCGACGTCGCGCTCGGCATGACCCACGAGGAGATCTTCGCGACCGTCGCCCAGGAGCTGCGCTCCTACCGCGACCTGCCGCAGCTGTGGTACCAGTTCCAGACCAAGTTCCGCGACGAGCCGCGCCCCAAGAGCGGCCTGATCCGGGTGCGCGAGTTCACCATGAAGGACTCGTACAGCTTCGACACCGACGAGGCGGGGCTGGACCGCTCCTTCGACCGGCACCACGACGCGTACGTGCGCATCTTCGCCCGGCTCGGCATCCCCGCGATCGCCGTCGAGGCCTCCAGCGGCATCATGGGCGGCAGCGACTCCGTCGAGTTCATGTGCCCCACCAGCGCCGGCGAGGACCTCGTCGTGCACTGCGCCTGCGGCTACGCCGCCAACGTGGAGAAGGCCACCTCGCACCTGGCCCCGGCCGCCGACGGCGCGGGCCTCGACGCGCCCGAGCCGTTCGACACCCCTGCCGCCAGGACCATCGAGGACCTGGTCCGCGACTACGGCGTCACCGCCGACCGGCAGATCAAGACGCTGGTGTACATCGTCGACGGCCAGCTCACCCTGGTGCTCATGCGCGGCGACCACGCCCTGGTCGAGCAGAAGCTCATCGACACCCTGGCCGCCGTCGCGATCCGCCCCGCCCACCCGGAGGAGATCCAGGAGGCGCTCGGCGCGCTGCCCGGCAGCCTCGGCGGCGTCGGCGTCACCGAGCTGCCCATCCTGGCCGACCTCGCGCTGCGCGACCGGCGGGACATGACCACCGGCGCCAACCGCGACGGCGTGCACCTGCGCGGCGTCGACGTCGCCCGGGACATCGCCGTGGGCCGCTGGGCCGACCTGCGCGAGGTCACCGCCGGTGAGCCCTGCCCGCGCTGCGAGCAGCCCCTCGAAGTGCTGCGCACCGTCGAGATCGGGCACATCTTCAAGCTCGGCCGCCGCTACACCGAGACCCTCGGCGTCAGCGTGCTCGGCGCCGACGGCGAGCGGGTCACCCCGATCATGGGCAGCTACGGCATCGGCGTGGAGCGGGCCCTCGCGGCGATCGTCGAGACGCACCACGACGACCGGGGCATCGTCTGGCCGGTCGCGGTCGCGCCGTTCGAGGTCGCCATCGCCGTGCTGGGCACGTCCGAGGAGGTCGTGGCCGAGGCGCAGACCCTCTACGCCGCGCTGCGCGCCCAGCGCGTGGACGTGCTGCTCGACGACCGAGCCGAGCGCCCCGGCGTGAAGTTCAGCGACATCGAGCTGGTCGGCATCCCGTACCGCATCACCGTCGCGGCCCGGGGCCTGGCCGAGGGCACCGTCGAGTTCACCGACCGCGCCACGGGCCAGACGGAGAAGATCCCGCTGGCCCGCGCCGTGGCCCACACCACCCACACGCTCCGCGCCACGGAGAACTGACCGCCGATCCTGCGCGGGTGTCCCATCAACCGGGCCACCCGCGCAGGATCGCCGATGGAGAGGAGCGCGACGGTGCGGATCGAGCGGGAGCACACCAGCGGGGCGGGGTCGCGGGAGTTGCGGCGGGAGTTCGTCAGCGAACTGGCGCGCAGGTATCCGGAGCAGGACTTCTCCGCCGACGCCGGGACGGACGAGCTGCCCGTTCTTGATGCGCCGGGCGCGGTGTGGCTCGTCGTCTACGACGGGGACGACGCCGTCGGGTGCGGTGGGCTGAAAGGGCTCGACGCGCGGACCGGCGAGATCAAATGGGTGTATCTGAAGGAGTCCGTGCGGGGACGCGGGGCCGGGCGGCTGCTGCTCGGCGCGCTGGAGGCCGCGGCGCGGGAGTTCGGGTACACGCACGTGCGGCTGAGCACCGGCGACCGCCAGCCCGAGGCACTCGGCCTCTACACCAGCGCGGGCTACGCCCCGATCGACGACGGCCTGCCCGTCCCCCACCGGCTGGAGAAGGATCTCGGCGATGCGGGCTACCAGCTGGATCAGGCCGGGACGGAGCGGATGCGAGAGCGCCTGGAAGAGCATGAGGTCCGCCGCGCTCAAGCGGGGCCGGTGGCTGGTGCTCCAGGTCAGTAAGACATCCTCGATCTGAACTGTGATCCGAGCGAGGGGAGCCCGGTGTGGGACTGCGGATCGTCGTACAGGACCCGGACGACGCGGTGTCCCGGGGCCTGATCGAGGAGTACCTGGCCGACATCGCCGTGCGCTACCCCGTCTCGAACATGCGCACCTCCGGCGCTCCGCCGATGGACGTGGCCGAGCTGCGCGCCCCCAGCGGCGCCTGGCTGGTGGCCTACGACGGCGACGAGCCGGTCGGCTGCGCCGGGATGCGCCGCCTCGACGACCACACCGCCGAGGTGAAGCGGGTGTTCGTCCGCCCGGCCGGGCGCGGGCGCAACCTGGCCCGCGCACTGATGGCCGAGCTGGAGGACCTGGCCCGGGTACGCGGCTACCGGCGCATGCGGCTGGACACCGGCGACCGCCAGCCGGAGGCGGTGCAGCTGTACCTGACCGGCGGCTACCACGAGGTCGGCGACTACAACGGCAACCCGTACGCCCGGCACTGGCTGGAGAAGGACCTCGGGCCGCAGCCCGGCGACGTGCACGTGGTGGCCCGCAAGTTCGACGGGCGGCTGCACTGGCACGCGGTCATGCGGCGCCTCGGCGAGGACCGGCACGGGGTGTGGCTGGGCGCGACGCGGCACACGCCGTGGCGGCGCGGCACCGAGCCGGCCGTGTTCATCCCGGCCACGCACGTGGTGCTCATCCCGTACGAGGGCGAGTGGGTGGCCGCGTTCAACGCCGCACCGCACCGCACCGAGCTGTACATCGACGTCTCCGACCGCCCCGTCTGGCACGGCACCGCCGAGGTCGTCTCGGTGGACCTGGACCTCGACGTGGTACGCCGCCGCGCGGACGGCGAGGTGCTGCTGCTCGACGAGGACGAGTTCGCCGAGCACACCGTCGCCTACGGATACCCCGACGAGGTCGTCGCCGGTGCGCTGCGCACCGCCGACGAGCTGCTGGCCGCCGTGCGGGACCGGCGCGAGCCGTTCGGGGACGCCGCACTGGCCTGGCTCGCGAAGATGGACTGAGGAGACCGGATGCCCGTCGAGATCGAACGCAAATACCTGGTCCGCGACGAGGGCTGGCGCGCGGAGGCGGCCTCGTCCAGCTCGCTGCGCCAGGGTTACCTGTCCACGGAGCCGGAGCGCACGGTGCGGGTGCGGCTCGTGGACGGCCGGACCGGCTACCTGACGATCAAGGGCAAGCGGGTCGGCGACACCCGGCCCGAGTACGAGTACGAGATCCCCGCCGCCGACGCCGCGTTCCTGCTCGACCACCTGTGCCTGCGCCCGCTGATCGAGAAGGAGCGCCACACGCTCGGCCGCACGCCGGGCGACTGGACGGTCGACGTGTTCACCGGCGACAACGAGGGCCTGGTGCTGGCCGAGGTGGAGCTGCCCGAGGGCGTCGAGGCGCCCCCGGCGCCGTCCTGGGCAGGCGCCGACGTCACCGAGGACGACCGCTACGCGAACTCCTACCTCCAGGAGCACCCCTACCGCACCTGGTAGGCCGCAGGACTGGGCGGGCATTGTCACGTGATTGTCGTCATCACTGCCGGATGTGGACGAGGTCGCACCGACGCCGCACAATGGACCACCCAGCGAAAGGACCTAGATCATGTCCCGGTTCCCTGAGGTCATCGAGCGGATGGCGACCGACCCCGAGTTCGCCGCCCACGCGCGCGCCCACCCCGACGAGGTCACCGCCGAGTACGGGCTGAGCCCAGCCGAGGCCGCCCAGATGCTGGCGCTCACCGACGCCGGCTCCGGCGGCCCGACCGAGCTGGACCAGCGCATCTCCAAGAGCGGCATCGGCAGCGGCGGGCTCGCGGGGCTGCTCGCCGCGCTGGACAAGCCGAAGAAGGACGACGACGAGCACGCCACCGACCGGCCGCTGGGGCGCTGGGTCGGCCCTGGCAGCACCGAGAAGTGAGTCAGAGGCTGCGCTTGAGCATCGCGTCGGCGAGCGCGTCGGCGCACTCGGCCAGGCGCAGCCCCACCACGTCCAGCCGCCGCAGCAGCTCCCGCTGCTTGAGCACCCCGGCGGTGATCTCACCGCTGAGCACCTCGGCCAGGCCCTGGGCGTAGAGGTGGCGCACCCGGCCGGAGCGCTTGTGCGCGGCCAGCGCCGCCTCGGCGGCCTCGGCCGGGCGGTCCACCAGCCGGTCCAGGGCCCGGCGCAGGTCGCGCAGCCCGATGGCGACCTGCTCCAGCATCGCCACCGCGCCGTGCCCGGGGCGTACGCCGTAGAGGTCGGTCTCGCGTACGTAGTCGCGCAGGTAGTCCAGCACGTCGTCGACGGAGCGGGACACCCGGAACAGGTCCTCCCGGTCGATCGGGGTGGCCAGCGTCGCCGCCAGCTCCGCGACCAGCCGCCCGCGGTGGGCGTCGCCGTCGTGCTCGATCTCGGCGATGCGCAGCCGCGCCAGCGGCGGCTCCACCTCGCCGATGGTCACCGCGACGGCCAGCGCCACGCCCTCCAGGGCCGCGTCGACCTGCGCCACCACGATCGCCAGCACCCGTTTGGGGGCGCGGCCCGCGAGGTCGTCGAGCACCCGCCGCAGCCGGATCATCCGACCCCCCGCAGCGCCAGCCCGGCCGCGCAGCCCAGCGCCAGCGACGCCGGCAGGGTGATCAGCCAGGCGGTGAGCACCGGCATGGCGAACTGCCAGCGCACCCGGCGCATCCCCGTGCTGGCTCCGGCGCCGACCAGCCCGGCGGTCGCGGACTGGGTCATGCTGACGGGCACGCCGATGCCCGCCCCGCCGAGCACGGCGGTGGACGCGGCGATCCCGGCCGACACGGTGGTCCACGAGCGCGGCGGGGTCAGGCCGCCGGCCGCGCCGCGCGCCATGCGCCGCAGGCTCGCGACCGCCCCGGCGGCGAACACCAGCGCGGTCCCGCACAGCAGCAGCAGCGGCGGGGCCTGCATGCCGGGCGCCCGGTGCGCGACGCCGACGGCCACGCCGACGACGGCGAACATCTTCTGGCCGTCGTTGGCGGCATACGCCAGGCTCTGCCCGGCGAACGTGGTGACGTGCGCCAGGCGCAGCGCCCCGGGCAGCCGGGAGGTGCTGGGCAGCCGCCGCGCGGCCAGCCCGATGAGGTAGCCGAGGCCGCCGCCGATCAGCGGCGCGACCGCCGCGACGGCCAGCACCACGGCCAGCGTGGCCCAGTGCGGCGGCACGCCGAGCCCGGCGCCGACCCCGGCCAGCCCGCCGAGCACCGCCAGGGTGACGCTGGTCGGCACGCCGCGCCAGGTCAGCGCGAGCACCAGGGCCAGCGCCACGCCGACCCCGGCGAGCACCACCAGCGGCCCGCGGTCGCCGGCGGCGACCAGCCGGTCGGTGAAGGTGTGCGCCACGGCCAGCCCGAACAGCGCCGGTCCGGCCACGATCGCGGCCAGCAGCACCGCCAGGATGGCGTAGAGGGGCAGCTCCCGCTGGCGCAGCCCGAACGCGAGCAGCGCCGCGCCGTCGTTGGCGCCGCAGACGAAGACGAACCCGGTGGCCAGCATCGCGAAACCGAACGCCACCGCCGACCACCTCCGACCTGCACCAGGAATTCACCGTACTTGATCAACTGGGGAGTGACGGCGTGAATCCTGATTGCCGCCCGCCCGGGTGATCCCCTAACGTCACCGGACGGGAGGAACACAGATGGCGAAGCTGAACCAGATCATCGCGGTGGAGAAGGGCGTCAAGTCCCGCTCGTTCCAGGACCTGACCGAGGCCCACCACGCCGTGCAGAAGCAGGCGCTGCTGTCCGGCATCTCGCGGACGTACCAGGCCAAGGACGAGGAGGGCGAGCAGCTGCCGCCCGAGTCGACCAAGGTGCAGACCCGCGCCGAGGACGTGCTGCGCCAGATCGGCACCACGCTGACCCGGCTGTTCGACGTCACCGCGACCAAGGACTCGACGAACTGCGTGGCCAAGGCCGACGTGAAGGTCGACGACCGGGTGCTGCTGTCCGACGTGCCGGTGACGTACCTGCTGTTCCTGGAGAAGCAGCTCACCGACCTGCACACCTTCGTCAAGAAGCTGCCAGTGCTCGACGCCGCCGAGTCGTGGGTGTTCAGCGAGTCGGCCGACTGCTGGTCGACCGAGCCGGTGCGCACCATCCGGACCAAGAAGGTGCCCCGCAACCACGTCAAGGCCGAGGCGACCGAGAAGCACCCGGCCCAGGTCGAGGTGTACTACGAGGACATCGCGGTGGGCTACTGGACCACGGTGAAGTTCTCCGGCGCGCTGCCGGCCAAGCGGGTGTCCACGCTGCTGGAGCGGGTGGAGAAGCTGCAGCAGGCGGTCAAGTTCGCCCGCGAGGAGGCCAACAACGCCGAGGCCGTCGACCAGCGCGTCGGCGACCGGGTCTTCGGCTACCTGTTCGCCTGACCCAGACTCCCCCGCCGGAGGGCGGGGGTGCGCGAGGAGCGCAAGCTGAAGCTGAAGCCGAAGCTGACGAACGCGGTCCCAGTGCGGGTTCGAATCCCGCCCTCTGCACCACCTGCGGAGGTAGCCCAAGCCTGGCAGAGGCAGCCGCGTATCAAACTCAGACTCTCGCTCGAAGCTCAGCATTCGCCGCCGATCGCCGGATCGACCACGTACGGGCGAAAGGGCTCCCGAGTTGCCGGTTCAAGTCCGGCCCGCTCCTCTCCACGGGGCGGTAGTCCAATAGGCAGGACGCGGGAGAGATGACGACTGACCTGTGCGGTTAAACGTGCCGGCGTGTGCAATTCGGTGGCACAGCGAGGCCCGGGGGATGGACATTCCCCCGGGCCTCACCATGTCCGGCGGCAGTCGGTGTTGGCGAAGCCCTCGGCTGCCCTGGTGACGGTGTTGTCACAGGCCACGACGTTGTCGGCGACGGGGGTGAGGTGGAAGCCCAGGCCCGGCCCGTCGACGTCGGCGGTGTTGGCGGTGAACACGTTGTCATCGCCCCAGCCGTCGGCGGCGCGGTGCGTCTGGAAGCCGTCGCCGCGCGAGTTCCGCCCGGTGTTGCCCTTGATCAGCCAGCCGTTGCCCTTCACGTCGACCCACGAGTCGGCGTACGAGCCGGTCATCGCGGCGCCGTCGAAGGTGTTGCCGGTCAGCTGCCCGCCGGTGGTGCCCTCCTTGATGTCGACCGGTTCGGCGGTGGTGTCGCTGATCCGGTTGCCGCGGATCACGTTGCGGTCGCTGCGGTCAGGCTTGCAGCCGGTCAGGTCGCACCAGTTCGACTTCGCCGTGCCGATGTAGATCCCCTCGCCGTAGGAGGGTTTGCGCAGGCCGGTGTCGCGCACCGTGCTGGTCTGCACCACGTTGTCGGAGCTGAAGCGGCGCAGGTGGATCGCCTCGTCGCCGACGTGCTCGACGGTCAGCTCGGTGAGCACCGCGTGGCTGGTGTCGTCGAGCATGACGCCCTTCTGCGCGTTGCGCACGGTGAACCCGGTCAGCCGCCAGTGGTCGGCCCCGTCGAGGTGCAGCGCGTACCCCTTGCTCGTGCCGCCGCCGTCCAGCACCGCCCCCGGCCCGCCGCACAGGTGGATCGGCCGGTCCTTCGTGCCCGGCTCCTCCGCGGTGAACCGGCCCCGGTACACGCCGTCGCGCAGCCGGATGCTGTCGCCGGGCTTCGCGTCGTCCAGCGCGTCGGCCAGCTCGCCGGCGTCGCCGACGGTGACGGTGGGCTGCGGGCACGCGGTCGCGCTCGCGGCCGACCACGGCCAGGGCATCGCGGCGGCGGGTGACGCCTCCCCGCTAGCCGGCGCCTGCGCGGCCGGAGCGGCTTCCGGACCGCCGCACGCGGCCGGGACCGCGAGCAGGGCGCACACCACGGCGACCGCCGCCGCGTCCCGGGCCGGGCGCATGACCCGCGCGGCGCTGGGGCGGCCCGGCCACACCCCGGCGGCGAACAGCGGACGGGGCGGCGCGGTGGCCCGGGCCAGCCGCAGCACGGGCACGACACAGGTCAGCTGCAGCAGCCGCGCGGCGGCGGACGGGGCGCGGTGGATGCCGCGTCCACGCGGCCGCCGCAGGTCACCACGGCTCGGCCGGTCACCCCGGGTGGTCACATCGCGGCGGCTCAGCTGCTCGCCGGAGGTCATCGGTTCGCTGCGGCTCATTCGGCCATCACCGGGACCCGGGCGCGGCCGCGCGCGACCTCGCGCGGCTGGGGCCGTCCGTGCCCGGCCGCGTGCCGGGCGGCGTCGGGCGCGAACAGCGGCTTGGTGGCGTCGTACGGGTGCCCGTGCACCACGGCGCGGCTGGTGCGGCGGATGCCCAGCACCACGATCAGCAGCAGGATCGCGGTCCACAGCAGGGTCATCGGGCTCGCGTAGTGGCGCACCCGCGCCCACAGGGTGCTGGTGTCCAGCCAGGCCCCGGTCTGGTTGTCTCGCACAGTGATCTTTCCTTCTGCCCGGCCGGTGTCGACCGCGCTGGGGCCGATGCCCTCGATCGCGTTGCCGGTGGCGCTGGATCCGCCGACGGCCCCGACGAAGGTGATGCCGTGGCTGTCGGCGTCGTGGATGGTGTTGCCGCGGACCTCGGCGACGGAGTCGCGCACGTACACCCCGGTCGTGGTGGTCTCGATGACGTTGCCGGTGATCCGGGCCTTGGTCACGCCCTCGCGCAGCGCGACGGCCTGCCGGTCCTGGTTGGTGAGCTTGTTGGCGGTGACGGTGAGGTCGCGTACGCCCTGCCGGGCCACGATGCCCATGTCGCCGCCGTCGACCTGGTTCTCCTGGATGCTGACGCCGTGCCCGCCCAGCACCTCGACGCCGTAGTGGCCGTTGCCGCGCGCGATGCTGTGCGACAGGGTGTTGTTGCCGTAGCTGACGACCGGCTGCCCGGAGGCCGACGGCCCGTCGGCCAGCGGGCGGCCGCTGAGGGTGAACCCGTTGCCGCCGTTGCCCTCGGCGGTGGCACCGGTGATGCGCACCTGCTGCGTGGCGCGCGACAGCAGGAAGCCGTCGCCGCCGTTGCGCTGGGAGACGGTCCGCTCGATCACCGCGTTGCTGGCGAAGCGGTGCAGCACCAGCCCGTGTTCGAGGCTGTCGCGCACCGTCGTGTCGGCCACGTTGATGCCGTCCGCGCTGGAGATGAACAGCCCGTACGCGTTGCCGGTGAAGGTGCTGTCGGTGATCCGCCCGGACACGTACGACTGGCCGGGCACGGTGAACCGGCTGTCGGGCGTGCTCACCCGGCCGTTGCCGAGGATGCGCACCTCGCCGGGCAGCAGCCGCCCGTTCCCGCCGGGGTCGGGGCCGGACACCGCGCCGGTGTCGGGCCGGTCGGTGCCGGTGAGGCTCACCCCGCCGGTGCGGCCGCTCCAGAAGCCCAGCTGGGACACCTTGGTATGGCTCATCGCGAACCGCCCGCCGATGGCCCGCAGGTACGCCCGCCCGTCGCCGACCTGGGTGTCCGCCTTGCCGGCGCGCGGATCCCAGCTCGTGATGCGCAGCGGCGCCTGCTTGGTGCCCGCGAGTTCCAGCTCGCCGCCGAACGACACGATCGCGACGAAGCCGCTGCTGCGGCTGGCCAGCCGCAGCTCCAGCCCGCCCGGGTGGGACAGTTTCAGCTTGGCTCCGGAGACGACGTAGAGGTTCTCGGTGAGCAGGTACGCCCCCTGCGACTGCCGCACGAACGTCTGCGGGGAGAGTTTCAGCAGGTCGTCGATGGTGTAGGGCTGCACCCGCGGGGTCAGCACCAGCGTGTAGCCGCCCGCGGTGTCCAGCCGGTAGGGCCGGTTCCACTTCTGCATGTCCGGGGTGGTGCCCGGCGGGCGGTTGAGCAGCTCGCGCAGCGGGGCCACCGCGGTCACCGCGCGGACCTGGTCCAGCCAGGTGTCCTGCCCGGCGACCAGCGCCGCCTGGCGCTCCTCGTCGGCCCCCGCCGCGGCCGCGGCGACCAGGGACGGGGTCCGGGTGGCCGGACCGGCCAGTGCGGGGGGCGCGGCCGGCGCGGCCACGGCACCGGCTCGTGCGGGCCCGGCTGCGGTGCGGTGGCGCAGCGCTGCTCCGGCCGCCGTGGCGCGGGCGGGGGCGGCGCCGGGCGCCAGGGTGCTGGGACGCGTGGCGACGGCGGGCGCGGCGCCGGACGCGGCCGCGGCGGGTGTGGCAAGCGCGGTCCCGCCGGCCAGCAGCCCGGTGAGCAGGACGGCCGGCGGGACGGCATGAAAGCGGCGGCGCACTAGGCCACCTCCGTCAGGGTGCCCGCGCCCCGCCGGGCCGCGGGGGCGAGGGTGCCGGCGTGCTGGCCCTCCCCGCCGATGCGGTCGCCGGCCCGGGTGAGCCAGCCCTGCCTGTTCATGGTGAGGAAGGCGAAGAGCTTGATCGGCAGCGAGATCACGATGACCACCGCCGCGAGCAGCGGCAGGATCAGCACGTCCCGGGGGTGCCGCCGCAGGTGCGACCAGCCCCGGATGGCCCGCCCGGCCAGCAGCCAGAACAGCACCACGATCCCGCCCCGGGCGGTGAGTTCCAGGCGGCTGAGCAGCAGGTAGCCCAGTGCCATGCCCATGGTGACCGGGGTGAGCAGGATCTGCAGCACCGTGATCTTGGTGACCAGCGGGGTACGCCACAGCCAGCCCTTCCACAGCGCGGTCAGGTAGCAGCGGTACGAGTTGCGGCTCCAGCGCACCCGCTGCTTGACGAAGGCGCGCAGCGACGACGGGAACATCGACAGCGCGCGGGCCGAGGACTGGTGCACGGTGCGGTAACCCGAGGCCAGCACCAGCCAGGTCAGCCGCCCGTCATCGCCGGCCACGCAGCGCCGCCCCAGGAAGAACTCGTTCTCCAGGTGCTCCAGCACCGGCATGACGGCGCTGCGCCGGTACGCCGCGGTCCGCCCGGACAGGCAGGCCACCGCCCCGGCCCGGCCCATGGCCGGCACGTAGTCGTAGTAGCGCAGGTTGACCAGCCAGTCCGCGATGCGCCGCCACACGCTGCTGGTGCGCTGGTACACGTTCTGCTGGGTGCCGACGCCGCCCACCTCCGGGTCGACGAACGGCATCTGCACCGCGGCCAGCAGCCCGCGCTGCCAGCGGGTGTCCGAGTCGACCAGCACGACCAGCTCGCCGCGGGCGGCGCGGATGCCCACGCCCAGCGCCGAGCGCTTGCCCCGGTGGGTGAACGGCAGCACCCGCAGCCGGGGGTCGCCGACCTGGGACAGCCGCCGCAGCACCTCGGTGTCGCCCACGTCGGGCACGATGATCACCTCGGCCGGGTCCTGCGCCAGCCAGGTCTGCAGGCAGTCCAGCAGGATGTCGGGGTCCTCGCGGTAGGACGGCACCACCACCGACACCGTGGTGCGGAAGTCGTTGACCACCGGCCGGTCCAGGCGCGACAGCACCACGCGGTAGCACCACAGGCCCCATACGAAGACACCGGCCAGGCCGAGCGGCATCAGCTCGCGCCACGACGTCTCCGCGGCCGCGGCGACCAGCCACGACCAGACGCCGTCGAAGAACCGGGACAAGTGCCGCCTCCAGCAGTTCGGGCGGACCCCGTCCGGCCCGCTTCACCGCTGTAAACCGGCCCGCGGCCGAAAACGGCCCGCCCCGCCCGGCGGTATGTCCGGGCGGGGCGGGCCGACGGCCGGCCGGGGCCGCACTGCAGCCCCGGCCGGCCCGGTCACATGACCGTGAGGTAGTTGTCGAACTCGGAGGCGGGCACCCGCCGCCGCGAGTACGCCTCGGAGTTGACCCCGTTGTACTCCTCGATGATCACGTATGACCCGTCGACCCCGGCGACCCACGCCACGTGCCCGTAGGAACCGGAGTTGCGCTGAGCGATCGCGCCCGGCGTCGGCGTCTGCCCGACCACGCCGCCGTGCTCGCGGGCCGCCTCGTCCCAGTTCTTGGCGTGCCAGTAGTTGATCGAGGTGAAGCCCGGCGGGTCCGGCGTCGGGTAGTAGCGCCACACCCGCGACGCCACGAACGAGGTGCACTGCTTACGCCAGAAACCGTACCGGTCGATCGGCAGGATGCCGCTGTTCCACGGGTAGTCGTCGACCGTGCCGAAGGCGATGACGTCGCCGGTGGACGCGCCGCCGTACACCCCGAAGCGGTCTGCGATCACGCGGTACTCGTAGCAGCCGGCGGCGTAGCCGACCCGGTGCACCGTACTCGTGATCATGAAGCCGACCCGGTGCCACGTCGAGCCCCCGCAGACCTGCGCCTCCACCGTGTACCCGGTGGCGTTGGCCACCGAGCTCCACGACACCACCACGTCCGACGACGACGTCTGCGGCACCGCCTTCACCCCGGCGGGTCTGCTCGGCGCGGTGATGGTCAGCGTCACCGCCGCCGTGTTGGACGCCCCGGACATGCCCGACAGGTTCTCGGCTTTGAGGTGGAACTCGTACCGCTTGCCCGGGGTCAGCATGCTCATCGTGAACGAACAGCAGCCGGCCAGCGGATACTGCGCCTTGGTCCAGGCGCTCTGCCCGGAGATGCGGTAGTAGATCCAGTAGTAGACGCTGCCGGTCGGGCTGGCGGTCCACGTGAGCTTCGCCGCCGTGTCACCCTGCGCGGCGACGCTCAGCCCGCTGGGGGCCTGCGGCAGCGGCGGCATCGGCCTGGCCCCGGCCGCCACGGACGCCGCCGAGTCCCCGGCCAGGTTCGTCGCCCGCAGCCGGAACTCGTAGTACGTGCCGTTGTTCAGCAGCCCGGCGGTGAACTGGCAGCAGGTGGTGACCGGATAGGGCAGCCGCTGCCAGGTGCCGCCCGCGGGCCGCTGTTCCACCCAGTAGTACACGTTCGGGCTGGGGCTGGCCGTCCAGCGCAGCGTCACCTTCCCGTCGCCCGCGATCGCGATCAGGCCGGTGGGCGGCTGCGGCAGCGGCGGCAGCGGGCGGGCGCCGGCCACGTTCGACGCGGCCGAGTCGCCGTGCACGTTGTTGGCCCGCACCCGGAACTCGTACGTCGTGCCGTTGTCCAGCAGCCCGGCGGTGAACTGGCAGCATGTGCTCACCGGCAGCGACAGCCGGGTCCACGTGCCGCCGGCGGGCCGCTGCTCGATCCAGTAGTACACGTTCGAGCTCGGGCTCGCCGTCCAGCGCAGCGTCACCTGACCGTCCCCGGCGGTCGCGGTCAGGCCGCTGGGCGGCTGCGGCAGGCCACCGGTGGCCGTGGCCCGCACCGCGGCCGTGGCCGGGCCCTCACCGCCCTGGTTGTCGGCGCTCACCTTGAACTCGTACACGTGCCCGTGCACCAGCCAGCCCCAGGTCATCGACGTGCGGTCGGTCGGGTACGCCGACCGGGTGAAGCTCGTCTGCCCGGCCGTCACGTCACGCATGTAGATCCAGTACAGGACGTTGCTCGCGGTGGCGTCCCAGTCCAGGTCGATGCTGCCGTCACCGGCGGCCCGCGCGGTCAGGTTCGCCGGAGCGGGCGGCTTGGCGTAGTTGGACGTGCCGCGCACCGCCACCGACGCCGGGCCGTCGCCGGTCTGGTTGTTGCCGGCGACCTTGAACTCGTACACGTGCCCGTGCGTCAGGTATCCGGCCGTGAACGTGCAGCACGTCGGGACCGGCAGCGACAGCTTCGTGAACGCCGTCTCCCCCGCCGTGACGTCGCGCATGTAGACCCAGTAGTACAGGTCGGTGTCCGGCGCGGTCCAGTTCAGGCGCAGCTCGCCCGTGCTCAGCGCGGTCACGGTCAGGCCGGTGACCTGCCCCGGCAGCGGCCGCCGCGGCGTCGCCGACACCGTGTTGGACGCCGCCGACTCCCCGGCCTGGTTGGTCGAGGTGACCTTGAACTCGTACACGTGCCCGTTGGCGAGGTAGCCCGCGGTCATCGTGCAGCAGGTGCTGATCGGGATCGGCAGCCGCGTGAACGCCGTCTCCCCCGCCGTCACGTCCCGCTGGTACACCCAGTACCAGGTGTCCGGGCTGGTGGCGGCCCCCCCAGGCCAGCTGGACCTGGCCGTTGCCCGCCACCGCGCTGAGCGTGCCCGGCGGCGTCGGCAGCGGATGGTTCGACGTGGCCCGGACGAGGTTCGAGTCCGCCGACTCCCCGCCCTGGTTGCTGGACCGGACCTTGAACTCGTACTCGTGGCCGTGGCTGAGGTAGCCCGCCGCCAGCTCGCAGCACGACAGCGGCAGCGGCAGCTGGGTGAACGTCGTCTCCCCCGCCGTCACGTCACGTTGGAACACCAGGTAGTACACGTTCTGCGCCGGGCCGGACCAGGTCAGCCTGATCGTGCCGTCACCCTGCGCGGCCGCGGTCAGCCCCGCCGGGGTCGGCGGCAGCGCGTAGGCGGCCGTGGCCCGCGCGGTCGCCGACTGCGGCGAGGTGCCGCCGCCATGGCTGGCGGTGACCGCGAACTCGTACTCGTGGCCGTGCGCCAGCCAGTTCACCGTGAGCGACGTGTCGCCCGGAGCGGCGTCGTTCACCGGCGTGAACGCCGTCTCCCCCGCCGTCAGGTCGCGCCGCGACACGTCGTAGCGCCAGGCGTACGGGACGCTGTTCCAGTTCAGCGCGATGGTGCCGTCGCTGCCGGCGGTCGCGGTCAGCCCCGTCGGGGCAGGCGGCGCCGCGATGGTGACCGCGACGCTGCGCGTCACCGACGGCTGGCCCTCACCCGCGCCGTTGCGGGCGGTCACCCGGAACTCGTAGGTGTGCCCGGTGCGGAACCCGCCCAGCGCCTGCGTGGTGCCCGACGCCGTGGCCACCCGGCCGAAGTGGGTCTGCCCGGCGGTGACGTCACGCTGGTAGACGGTGTACGAGACACCGGTGCCCGCCACGGACGGCCAGCTCAGGTTGACGGTGCCGGTCGGCTCCGCCGCGGCGGTCAGGTTCGCCGGGGCGGCGGGGACCGCGGCCGGGTCCGGCGCCGGCACCGGCCACGCGACGTCGACGAAACGCGGCCGGTAGATGCGGGCGTCGGCGTACAGGTCGTCACTGACCAGGCTGTGCACGTTGTACGACACCAGCAGCCGGCCGCTCGGGGCCAGGTGCGGGTGCACCCGGGCGTCGTAGACGATGACGCCCTCGCGCGCGGCCGGCTCCGGAGCCGTGAACAGCTCGATCGGTCCGGCGAACGGGCCGCTGGGGCTGCTCGCCGTGTACGCCACCGCGTGCGCGGCGAACGGCGTGTTGCTCTCCATCGTCACCACGACGTACTGCGAGCCCACCTTCTGCACGCCGAACGCGGTGCCCACCCCGGACAACGGCAGCCGGGCCGACGCGGACGCCGAGGTCGACCAGCCGCTGCCGGTCCAGAACTCCCAAGCGCCGCCGAGCCCGCCCGCGGGCACCCGGGCCAGCCTCGCGAAGCGCATGGCGTCGGCGGCCACATACTCCGAGCCGTAGACATAGGTGTGAGCGCCGTCCTCCAGCAGCGCCGCACCCCAGGCCACGGTGTCGCCCAGCGGCAGTTCGGTGACTGCGCTGACGGTCAGGCCGGGCAGCGCCAGGGTCGCCAGGGCGGTGCCCGTCAGCGCGAAGTCCAGACCTCCGTCGCCGGTCTTGCGATACCGGTTGACCAGCACCTTCATCATGCTGCCCTCGACCGTGGCGTCGGCTACCCAGTACCACTCCCCGGTGACCGCCGACGGGATCAGCGACTGCGGCGCGCTCGCCGAACCGCCGTGCACCGTCGCGGTCAGCGCCGCCCCGTCCTGCACCACCAGCGAATTGTTGATCATCGGGCTGGAGCGGGGCCGGGTGTGGTCCGCGTTCACCGCACCGATCATCGTGTCCGAGAACAGCCAGGCCACCCGGCCGTCGGGCAGCAGCACCGAAGCGGTGCTGTCCGCCCCGCTCCACCGGCCGCTGGTGTCGCCGTAGTCCGCGAACAGCTGTGTCAGCTGCGCACCCGTCATCCCGCCCGCGGGCGGTGCGGCCGCGGCGGCCGGACCGGCCGGAACGCCGGGCGTAAGCAGTCCTATCAGGAACGCCGCCGTGGCCAGACGGGCCGTATGGCGCCTAGAGCGCATGAACCCTCCCCATGTCGCCGCACCTTCGCGGCGCGCCGGACGGCTCGGCCGGGGCACGGGCCGGATCAAGATATCAATATGTGGACATCCGGGTAACCCTCGTCGATCGACTTCCCTCCAATGTGGCCTGAGGTCCGCGCGCGCCCGCCGCCCTCCCGCCGCCGCACCCCGCCCCGCGCCTCCGGGCCCGCCCGAACGGCCGGCCGCAGCACCCGCCCACCAGCCGGTAGGCCGGCGGCGGAGCACACGTGCGATCGCCGAAGCTCCCGAAACGCCCCGATAGATCTTTAATCTGTCGTACGTTGGTAATATGTCCGATCGAGTGCAGGCGCCTGCCGGGCTCGCTGGAGTAGCCCTCGGCACCGCGGTGCTGGTCGCCGAACGCCTGCGGCGGATCGGCCGCGGCGGGCGCGCCGACGAAGAAGTACAGGATCTGCTGACCAGCGGCGTCGAGCCCGCACCGGCCGACGCGCGCTCCCCGATGGCGGTCGCCGTGGGGCTCACCCAGCAGGCCGTCGACCTCACCCAACAGGGCGTCGGCCTGGCCCTGCGCACCGGCGCCCAGGTCGCCGAGGCCACCCGGGAACAGGCGAGGAAACTCGCCGACACCACCCGGGCCAAGCTGCCCGCCACCTCGCCCCTCGACACCGCCCGCGACACCGTCACCGCCGCCGGGGTGCGCGGCCGTGACACGCTCATCGCCAGCCGCTCGGCCGCGCTCGTCGCGCTGCGCGGCACCGTCGACGACGGCCTGGGCTGGCTCGAGAAGTCGGTCGTGCCCCGCATGGTCGACGACCTGATGCCGTACCTGATCGACAGCGTGGTGCCGCGGCTGGTCGAGGGCGCCATACCCGAGATCCGCAACAAGGTCATCCCGGTCGTGATCGGCGACCTGACCCGCGACCCGCGCCTGCAGGAGCTGATCACCGAGCAGAGCCGGGGCGTGCTGGCCAACGCCACCGACGAACTGCGCGAGACCTCCGCCACGGCCGACGACAAGATCGAGACGTCGTTCCGGAAGATGTTCCACCTGCACCACACCAACGGTGAACGGTGACGGCTCCCAGCCGTCACCCGCCGTATGCAGGCCTCGTGTCCCGGCTGGCCGGGCTAGCGATCGACGCCACCCTCCTCGCGGTGGCGTCGACGCTTGCCGCCGGAGGTGTGCCCGCCCTGTGGGCCGCCCTCGACGGCGAACCGCCCGGCTGGCTCAAGGCGACCGCCGGCGTGATCGCCGTGGTGCTGCCCGCCGCGTACTTCACCGCCTGCTGGTGGATGACCGGGCAGACCCTCGGCGCCCTGCTGTTCGGCACCGTCGTACGCCGCACCGACGGCCGGCACGTCGGCCTGCTGCGCGCCCTGCTGCGCGCCGTCGTCGGGCTCGCCGTGCCGGTGCTGTGGCTGATCGGCCTGGTCGGCGTGCTCACCGACGACCGCCGCCGCGCCTGGCACGACCGCCTGTTCGGCACGGTCGTCCGCTACGTAGACCGCCGCAACTGAGCCGCCTCCGGGCACATCGGACCCCGGCCCCGCCCACGCGGCAGGAGTAGGGTCGGCGGGTGCGCTCCCGCCTCGTGCCGGCCGGGCTGCTGACCGCGCTCGCGCTCGCCGCCTGCTCCTCCCCCGTGTCCGGACCCGTCTTCGCGCCCGCCGCCGCACCCGCGGCCGCCCCGTCGGCGTCTCCCTCGGCCACGGCGTCGCCGTCCGTGGCCGCCTCGCCGTCCGCGCCCGCCGTGCGGTACGTGTTCCCGGTGCTGGGCAAGACCTCCTACGGGCGCACCCACCACGACTACCAGGCCACCGACGTGATGGCCCCGTGCGGCGCGACCGTCGTGGCGGCCACCGGCGGGACCGTGCTGGAGGTGTCCCGCGTCGACGAGTGGGACCCGAAGACCGACGACGGGGCCGACCGCGGCGGGCTGTCGGTGTCCCTGCTCGGCGACGACGGCGTGCGCTACTACGGCTCGCACTTCTCGGCGATCGACGGCCTGATCCGCCCCGGCGTCCGGGTCACCGCCGGGCAGCAGCTGGGCAAGGTCGGCCGCACCGGCCTGGCCGGCGCCTGCCACCTGCACTTCGGCATCTCGCCGTCCTGTGCGAGCACCGGCGACTGGTGGATCCGCCGCGGCGTGGTCTGGCCCTGGCGCTACCTCGACTCCTGGCGCAAGGGCGGCGCGAAGTCCCCGGTCGCCGAGGTCACCACCTGGCAGGCCAAGCACGGCTGCACCACGGCGCCACCCCCCGGCGCCTGACCGAAAACGAAAGGAAGGGCACCTTCTTGACGGACGTCCGTCAAGAAGGTGCCCTTCCTTCGCAGGCGGATCAGCCGACGTGGACGGCGCCCTCGGTGGGCAGGTCCGACTTGCGGACCTTGATCAGGAACGTGATGATCAGCGCGGAGACGACCAGCAGGCCGCCGCCCCAGGCGAACGCGACGGTGTACCCGTGCACGGCCGCCTCGCCCATGACCACGCGCGGGTCGGCGGTCGGGCTCATGTGCGACTCGGCGTACGCCGTGGTCGCGTTGAGCGCGAACGTGCTCAGCAGGGCCGCGCCGAGCGAGCCGCCGACCTGCTGGGTGGCGTTCAGCGTGGCGCTCGCCGCGCCCGCGTCGTGCTGCGGCACGCCGACCAGGGCCAGGCTGGACAGCGGCACGAAGGTGAAGCCGAGGCCGAGGCCGAGCACGATCGCGCCGGGCAGCACGTGCGTGGTGTACGCGGTGTCCACGCCGATCCGGGTGAGGAACAGCATCGCGCCCGCGGCGAGCACCGCACCGGCCACCATCAGCGGCTTGGCGCCGAGCTTGGGCAGCAGCTGGCTGGCCACACCGGCGGAGATGAACACGCCCGCCGACACCGGCAGCGAGGCCAGACCGGCCTCGACCGGCGTGTAGCCGAGGGTGCCCTGGAAGTAGAAGGTCAGGAAGAAGAACGCGCCCATCAGGCCCGCCCCGGTCAGCGTGCTGGACAGGTACGCCCCGCCGCGGTTGCGGTCGAGCAGGATGCGCAGCGGCAGCAGCGGGTTCTTCGAGAACTTCTGGATGACCAGGAACACGATCAGCAGGGCCGCGCCCGCGCCCAGGAAGCCCAGGGTCTGCCCGGACTCCCAGCCGTACTCCGGCTCGGCGGCCTTGGTCAGGCCGTACACCAGGGAGATGAGGCCGAGGGTGACGGCGATGGCGCCCGGAATGTCGTAGCGGGTGTCGCCGTGGGCCTTGCTCTCCGGCACGACCGGCACCGCCGCGAAGATCGCGATCGCCGCGATCGGGATGTTGACCAGCAGGCACCAGCGCCAGTCGGCGTACTCGGTGAGCACGCCGCCCAGCAGCAGGCCCAGCGCCGCGCCGCCGCCGGCGATGGCGCCGTACACGGCGAACGCCTTGGCGCGCTCCTTGGCGTCGGTGAACAGCACCGTCAGCAGCGCCAGCCCCGCCGGGGCGAGCAGCGCGCCGAACGCGCCCTGCAGGCCGCGGGCCGCGAACAGGCTCGTGCCGTCCCAGGCCAGACCACCCAGGGCGGAGGCGAGCGCGAAGCCGACCGCGCCCGCGATGAAGGTCCGCTTGCGGCCCCAGTAGTCGGCGATGCGGCCGCCGAGCAGCAGCAGACCGCCGAAGGTCAGGGTGTACGCGGTGAGCACCCACTGCCGCTGCGAGTCGCTGATCTCCAGCGCGTGCTGCATCTCGGGCAGCGCGATGTTCACGATGGTCGCGTCGAGCACGACCATGAGCTGCGCGATCGCGATGATGGTCAGCGCCAGCCAGCGCCGGGGGTGCAGAGCCGGTGCGGCGGGCTCCGGCGTCTGGGTACGGGAGACCGTGGCGGTCATCGTGGTGCCTTTCGACGGGGGTGTCTCGGTCGGGTCGTCGCCGACCCGGGGCCAGGTGCTCCTCGTCGAGCGGGGGCTGGCCGGGGCACCCGTCGGCGCCCGCCGTGCCAGGCGGTGCGTCCGGGTGTGGGAGATGCGGAACGATACCGTTCCGAATTGACCATACGCAGGTAGGACGGCTGCGCGCGCTCCCCTGAGAGCGGGATCACCCGATAGATCAACGCCGTTTCTCATTGGTGTGGACGGACCCATCCGAGCGCGCGGCGGCGCCGAATGAGGTGTGGTACCCAAGTGACGGGTGGAACACCTCGGCCCCGGAAGGGCGTGACAGTGAACGGTGACGAGCAGCCGTACCAACGGCCCGACCATCTGACGGCGGTGCCCGGCGCACCCGCGCCCGCCGACGCCGAGTCGCTGCTGCGGGCGGTGGCCCGCGGCGACGAGGCCGCGTTCACCAGGCTCTACGACCTGGTCGCGCCGCGCGTGTACGGCCTGGCCCGGCGCGTGCTGCGTGACCCGGCGCAGGCCGAGGAGGTCGCCCAGGAGGCGCTGCTGGAGGTGTGGCGCACCGCCAGCCGCTTCGACTCCGCGCGCGGCTCGGCGACCGCCTGGATCTTCACCATCACGCACCGGCGGGCCGTCGACCGGGTGCGTTCGGAGCAGGCGGCGCTGGACCGGGTGCAGCGGCTGGCGCCGGAGGCATCGCAGACCCCGGCCGACGAGGTGGTCGAGCAGGCCACCGCGCACCTGCAGCGGCAGGCGGTGCGCCGCTGCCTCAGGACGCTGACCGAGCTGCAACGGGAGGCGATCACCCTGGCGTACTACGGCGGCTACACCTACCAGCAGGTGGCGCAGCTGCTCGGGGCCGGGCTGCCGACGGTCAAGACCCGCATGCGCGACGGCCTGATCCGGCTGCGCGACTGCCTCGGCGTGGAGGTGGCGGCATGAGTCAGCCTGAGGAGATCCATTCGCTGGCGGGGGCGTATGTGCTGCACGCCCTGGAGGAGGCCGAGCGGGAGACGTTCGTGCAGCACCTGCGCGGGTGCGCGGCGTGCGCGGCCGAGGTGGCGGAGCTGAACGAGACCGCGGCCCGGCTGGCCGAGGACACCTGGTCGGTGCCGCCGCCGGCGATGCGCGAGCAGGTGCTGGCGGCGGCGCGGCGGACCCGCCAGCTGCCGCCGCCCCGGCCGGTGCGCGAGCCGCGCCGGGCGCCGGTGCGCTGGTGGCGGCATCCCGCGGCGCTGACAGCGGCGGCGTGCCTGCTGGTCGCGGCGCTGGTGGGCGGCGTCTACGCGGTGCAGGAGCAGCGGCTGCGCGAGGAGCGGGCCGCGACGCTGGCGGCGCGGCAGGAGCTGGCGCGCACCCAGGCGGTGCTGACCGCGCCGGACGCGACGGTGCGCACGGCGGACGTGGCCGGTGGCGGCAGGGTCACCGTGGTGGCCGCGCCGAGCCGGGACGCGGCCGTGGTGCTGCTGGCCACCCACTCGCCGGGCGCGCAGAAGGCGTACCAGCTGTGGCTGATGGACGGCGGCACGCCGCGCTCGGCCGGCGTGCTGGCGGCCGGTCAGGGCAGCGCCACGCACCTGGTCGACGGTGTGGGCGCGGCCGACGCCCTAGGCGTGACGATAGAGCCGGAGGGCGGTTCGGCCAGTCCGACACTGCCCATCATCGCTCAGATCCCTATGAAATAGAAAAATCAGACAAAATTTGAGCTAATCGCACCAAACCATGACGGGTTCAGTGTCGAATCACCGGTGGAGGTTTTCACCGGTAAGAAAGGACCCACCGTCATGTACGGGAAGAGGAAGCTCACGACGGTCTTCGCCGTCGCCGCGTTCTCGCTCTCGCTGGCCCTCGCGGCCTGCGGGAGCGAGACCATGACCACCCCGGCCGCGCAGCCGACGGGCGTGCCCACCTCGGTGCCCACCACGGTGCCCACCACGATGCCGACCGGGACGGCCTCGCCGGCCGACGGCCTGATCGGCGCGGGCTGCGGCACGCTGCCGCAGGACCCGGCCAATCCGGGCAGCCCGGAGATGATGGCCCAGCAGCCGATCGCCACGGCGGCGGCGAGCAACCCGCAACTGGCCACGCTGACCGCGGCGATCCAGCAGGCGGGCCTGGCCGACCAGCTCAACAGCGCCGAGGCGGTCACCGTCTTCGCGCCGGTCAACGAGGCCTTCGCGAAGATCCCGAAGGAGCAGCTGGACCAGGTGCTGGCGAACCCGGAGCAGCTCAAGAAGATCCTGACCTACCACGTGGTGGGCCAGAAGATCGATCCCGCCAAGCTGGCCGCCACGTTCCAGACCCTGGAGGGCCAGGACATCACCGTCACCGGCAGCGGCCAGGCCTTCAAGGTCAACGACACCGCGACCATCGTCTGCGGCAACATCCCGACCAAGAACGGCACCGTCTACCTCATCGACGGCGTCCTCATGCCCCCGTCCTGACAGACGAAGGAAGGGCACCTTCTTATCGTTATACGTAGAAGAAGGTGCCCTTCCTAACCCCTCGCCGGGCGGGCCGCCTCATTCACGGCGTGCGCGCCCGTCATCAGCCCCGGCCCGTGCCACCGGATGGAAACATGACTGTCGTGACCGGAGAACACGATCTGGCGCTGCTGCTGCGCGGGCTGCAGCCGCAGCGGCACCCGTACGAGTACGTCTTCACCACCGTCACCGGCGCGATCCCCCCGGGCGTGCACCCCGTGGTGACGGTCGCCGAACCCGAGGGCACCACGCTGGTCGTGATGCGCGCCGAGGCGGACGCGGCCGGGCTGCCGTACGACTTCGTGGCCGCCTGGATCACCCTGCGCGTGCACTCGGCGCTGGACGCGGTCGGGCTGACCGCCGCCGTCTCCGGCGCGCTCGCCGACATCGGCATGAGCTGCAACGTGGTGGCGGGCTACTTCCACGACCACCTGTTCGTACGCTGCGCCGACGCCGACCGCGCGATGACCGTGCTGGCCGCCCTGTCCACCGGGAGCCAACCGGTCCGCGCCTGACCGGACGGCGCCTCACCCGAACGCCCGCGCCCAGTCCCCCGCGTCCGCCTCACTGTGCCAGCGGGTGAACCCGCACGGCCACGCGATCGGATCGGCGAGCTCCGCACCGCCCCAGCGCTCCTCGCCGGAGACCAGCAGCCGGGAGCCGACGCCGAACGTCGGGTTGTCCACACTGGGCGAGCTCCGGTACAGCATCGCCACGGTCACCCGCTCCCCCGTCCCGCCCCGATACCACCGGTTCACCCGGAAGGTGACCGGCGCGTACAGGTCGAACGGGTCCTTGCGGACCGGCCCGTTCCCGATGCCCACCACCTCGCCGTCGAACGCGAAACGCCGCCGCGCCAGGTTCGGCAGGTTGTACTCCTCGACGCAGCTCATCAGGCCCCCACCGCCGAACACGTCGCCCCGCGGCGCCGTCCCGGACGGCTCGGGCGTGGGCGACAAGCCCGGACCCGCCGACGAGGACGGCACCCCCGGCTGCGCCCCGGACGGATCCGCCGGGCGGCCCAGCAGGCCAGGCAGCACCAGGCCGGCGGCCGCGAGCGCGACGACGGCCGCCCCGGCGGCGACCAGCACCGGCCGCCGCCCGCGGCGCACCGGCGGAGCCACGGCCGCGGACGCGTCCACCGCCGTGATCCGCTCCAGCAGGGCGTCCCGCGCGGCACGGTCGCCGAGCACCGCCAGGCGCTCCGCGTCGAGCCGGCAGGCGTCCTCGACATACCCGTCCAGCCGGTCGTCCTTCGCGCTCATCGTCACCGTCTCCTCCCACCGCCAGAGCTGCGCCGCAGCCCGTCCGCACTCGCTCGGGCCGTCACCCGGTCACCCCAGCCGACGCCAGCTCGCGGGCGAACCGCGCCCGCGCCCGGTGCAGGCGCACCCGCACCGCCACCCCGCTGCAGCCCAGCACCTGCGCGGCCTCGACCGCCGTCAGGCCCTCGACCGCCACCAGCGTCAAGATCTCCCGATCGTCGGGCCGCAGCCGCCCGAACGCCGCCCGCACCCCATCGGGCACGGCCGCATCGTCGTGCGGCCGCACCACCTCGGCCCGGGCCGCATCCGACTGCAACCGCTCGCCGAGCCGCTCCCGGCGCCGCCGTGCCCGCTGCTGGTTGGCCAGCACGAGCCGGGCGACGCCGTACAGCCACAGCCTCGCGTCAGACCCCTCCGGGACGTCGTCGAGCCGCCGCCACGCGGTCAGGAACGTCTCGGCCACCACGTCGGCCGCGTCGTCGGGCGTCGGCGCGCGCCGCAGCGCGTAGGCCAGGATCAGCTGGTAGTTCGCCGTGTAGGCGTCCTCGAAAAGGGCACGGCGCCGCGCCGCGCCCACCCGGGTCGTCTCTCCAGCCGCCGCCATGTCCCGTCCCGCCATCGTCACCGGTCTCCGCCGAGCACATGTCCGCCGACCCCGCCCGCGTTACACCCCGGCCCGGCGCTACTCCACGGGGAGTACCCGTACGGTCTCCCGCCGTACGACGACACCACCACCCCACCCGACCTAGCGTGGTGACCATGACCTGGGACCACCCGCACCGACGGCACGGCAGGAAGCGGCTCATCCCGCTGCTCATCGCCGCGATCCAGATGATCGGCGTGACCTTCGCCAGCCACTTCCCCGCGAACCAGGCGCCCGCCACGCCGCGCCCGCTGGACCTGCTCGCGTACGCGCTGCTGGCCGGGTCCGCGCTGGCGATGTGGCTGGTCCACGTACGCGTCGAGCTGGCGCTGGCCGCGGTCACCGCGCTCACCGCGACCTACCTCGCGCTCGGCTACCCGTGGGGCCCGTTCTTCCTCGCGTTCCTGTTCATGCTGATCCTGGCCGTGGTGCTGGGCCGGCAGCTGTCCGCCGCGCTCACCGCCGCCGCCGGGTACGCCCTGTTCGTCTGGCTCACCGCGCGGCGCGGCATCGACCCCCTGTCCTGGCACAGCCTCGTGGCCGCCGTGGTGATCATCGGAGTGCTGCTGTTCGCCCAGGTCGTACGCGCCAACCGGGACCGGATCGTGGAGCAGCGCCGCCGCCGGGCCGGCGACGAGCGGCTGCGCATGGCCCGCGAGGTGCACGACGTCGTCGCCCACCACATCTCCCTGATCAACGTGCAGGCCGGGGTGGCGCTGCACCTGCTCGACGACGACCCGGAGCAGGCCCGCACCGCGCTCGCCGCGATCAAACAGGCCAGCCGGGACACCCTGCGCGAGCTGCGGCAGACCCTCGGCGTGCTGCGCGGCGTCGACGAGCAGGCCCCGCGCAGCCCCGCCCCCAGCCTGGACCGGCTCGACGAGCTGGTCGAACGCTTCGCCGCCGCCGGGCTGCGCGTCGAGATCCGCGTCACCGGGCGGCCCCGGCCGCTGCCGACCGCCGTCGACCTGGCCGCGTACCGCATCGTGCAGGAGTCGCTGACCAACGTGCACCGGCACGCCGGAGTGGACGGCGCCGAGGTCACCGTCGGCTACGACACCGACGAGATCGTCCTGGACATCACCGACCGGGGCCGCGGCGGCGACGCCGCCGAGGGCAACGGCCTGTCCGGCATCCGCGAACGCGCCGCCTCCCTCGGCGGCACGGTCGCCATCGGCCCGCGGCCCGAGGGCGGGTTCACCGTCTGCGCCGTCCTGCCCACCGGAGGCGACTCGTGATCAAGGTGCTGCTCGTGGACGACCAGGCCCTGGTCCGCGCCGGGTTCCGGGCCCTGCTGTCCGCGCAGGACGACATCACCGTGGTGGGCGAGGCCCCCGACGGCGAAGAGGGCGTACGCCAGACCGCCGCCCTGCGCCCCGACGTGGTCCTCATGGACATCCGCATGCCGCGCCTGGACGGCATCGAGGCCACCCGCCGCATCGCCGCCGACCCGGCGCTGGCCGACGTCAAGGTAGTCATCCTGACCACCTTCGACCTCGACGAGTACGTCTTCGACGCGCTGCGCGACGGAGCCAGCGGCTTCCTGGTCAAGGACACCGAACCCGCCGACCTGATCCAGGCCGTGCGGGTGGTCGCCCGCGGCGACGCGCTGCTGTCCCCCGGCGTCACCCGGCGGCTCATCGCCGAGTACGCCCAGCGCTCGCGGCGTCCCCGGGACAACGCCCGCGCCGCGGCGCTGGACGCGCTCACCGACCGCGAGCGCGAGGTGATGGCCCTGGTCGCCGCCGGGCTGTCCAACGACGAGATCGGCGAGCGGCTGTTCGTCAGCCCCGCCACCGCCAAGACCCACGTCAGCCGCGCGATGGTGAAGCTCGGCGTGCGCGACCGGGCCCACCTGGTCGTCGAGGCGTACGAGTCGGGCCTGGTCCGGCCCGGCTGGACAGGAGATTGACCATGCCCGCCACCGCCACCGCCACCGCCACCCGTCCCGCCCGGACGGGCCGCCCGCAGGCGCCCCGGCTGCCCCGCAACGCGCGCCGGTTCCTGCTCACCGCGCACGTCGTCACGTCCGTCGGCTGGCTCGGCGTCGCGTACGCGCTGCTGGTCATGGCGCTGTCCGCGCAGGCCGCCGACGACGCGGGCACCCGTGCGGCGACATATTCCCTGATGCTGTCCTTCGACACCGCCGCGATGCTGCCGCTGGGCCTGGCCGCGCTGGTCACCGGCGTGATCCTGGGCCTGGGCACGCACTGGGGCGTGCTGCGCCACTGGTGGGTCGCGGTCAAGCTGGTCCTGAACGTGGCCGTCCTCGTCGTGCCGATGCTGACCCGCCACCCGGCCCTGGTCGACGCCGTCGACACCGCCCGCGCGGGCCTGCTCACCGCCCCCGACGGCCGCGTCCTCGACGGCTCGATCGCGTCCGTGATCGTCCTGACCGCCGCCACCGTCCTGTCCGTCTACAAGCCCTGGGGCAAGACCCGCGCCCGTTGCAATTGAGTGAGCTCTGGTGAGCACTCGTGTGGCAGTCGGCCGTTGCCAGCCGACGGTCCCCGACTTACCCACCAGGGAGGTGCGGGGTGGTCGTTTCACAGCCACCTGCCACCACGGGGGTGGTCTTACGGTCGGCTCCACAACCGTTTAGCGTCTCCCAGCCACTCCGGGCGACGTACTGCTGCAGGTTGATCGCGGCATTCAGATCACGGTCCAAGCTGAGGCCGCAATGCTGGCAGGTGTAGGTCCGTTTCCGCAGCGGCAGCTTGGGTTTCGCCACGCCGCAGGACGAACAGGTCTTCGAGGAAGCGAACCACCGGTCGGCGACCACGACCCGCCCGCCGTTCCATGCGATCTTGTACTCAAGTTGACGGCGCAGGGTGGCCCACCCGGCGTCGGCGATGTGCCGGGCCAGGCGCCGGTTGCGGATCATCCCAGCGACGTTGAGGTCCTCGACCACGATCGTGCCGTAGGTCGCGGCCAGGCTGGTGGTGAGTTTGTGCAGGCCGTCGGCGCGCAGGTTCGCCACGCGGGCGTGTGCGCGGGCCAGGCGCGTATTGGCCTGCTGCCAGCGCCGGGAGGGCTGCTGTCCTGTGCGCCGGTCGGGACCCTGCCGCCGGGACAGGGTCCGGGCAGCTGTGCGCAGCCGCGCTTGTGCGCGGGTCAGGTGGCGGGGGTTGGGCACGACCTGCCCGGTCGACAGCACCGCGAGGTTCGCGATCCCGAGATCGACGCCTACGGTGGCCTGCGGGCGGGCCGCGGTGCGCGCAGTGCGGGTGATCTGCACGGTGAACGATACGTGCCAGCGCCCGCCGGTGTGGCGGACGGTGGCCGACATGATCCGGGCCGTGCCCGCGTGCAGACGCCGGGCGAGCTTGCGGGTCGACTCGTGGGTGCGGATGCGGCCCAGCCGGGGCAGGGTCACATGGTGACGGGTGTCCTCCACGCGGATCGTGCCGGTGGTGAACCGCACCGACGGCGTCACCCGCCGCCGCGACCGAAACCGCGGAAACCCCACCCTCGGCCCGGCACGGCGGCCCGATCGCGACGCCGACCAGTTGCCCAGCGCCCGCGCCAAACCATCCAGTCCGGTGTTGAACGCCTCTTTCGAGCACTGCCCCCACCACGGCGCCACCTCAGGCTTGGCCGTGTTCCACGCGCGGCGCAACGCGGGCAGGGTCCAGCCCAGCGCGGGCGTCAGCTGCTCACTGTCCAGGCCGTAGGTGCGTTCAGCGGCGCGCTGGCCAAGGTTGGCACGCACCGCGGCCAGGGCCCAGTTGAACGCGAACCGGCCCGCACCGGCATGCCGGTGCAGGTCACGGTCCTGGGCCGGGGACGGGTCCAGGGCGAAACGATACGCCTGCACCACCACACCACCAGCCACATCGGACACACGTGCAGACTAGACACCGGCTACGACAATCCCAGCAATTACCCGCAGCCGGCAGCGAGCCGGCACACCAATGCATACTCAAGCGCGCCGAAGCTCACTCCACCAACAGTTGGATACCCCTTCTGGACCTCCGACTGGCTAGGCACCTGGGCATATCTTGGACCGTCTTTCGCCCATTTGCCTGGCAGGTCGGGTGATCTTCGGGCCGGACGCCCCGGGCGGTGACGTCGGCGCCGTGGGTGAGGTGTACGGGTCGGCGGGCCAGGTAAGCGGCTCGCCTGGCGGCGCGCGGATGCCGTAGCCTGCGCCGGTGCCCCTCCGGATGATCGTGGCCGCTGCGCTGGCCGGGCTGGGCCTGCTACTGCCCCAGCCCTGGGCCCAGGTGCCGCTGACGCTCGCCATCGGCCTGGTCGTCGGCGCGGTGCTCACCCTGCTGCTCCCGAACCTGCGACCCCGCACCGCGCACCGGTTCGGCCCGCCGATCGCGTTCAAGCCCGGCGTGCACCGGGTCGTGCTCAGCGCCCCCGAACGCGACGTCGAGGTCCTCGCCGAGATCCGCGCCTCGCTGGACATCCCACTCGGCCAGGCGTTCGAGCGGATCCGGCACCAGCCCGCCACGGTGATACGCGACGTCGCCCAGCCCGACGCCGACGAACTCGCCCGCCGCCTGCGCGCCGTCGGCGCGACCGTCACGGTCTCCCCACACTGACCCGCCCGGCTCCGGCTCCGGGCTCCCGGCTCCCGGGTGAAGATCGCTGGTTCGTGTCCAAAGGTGCGGTAGAACCGCAGATCTTGACACGAACCAGCGATCTTGGCTAGCCGACCGCGGGACCGGCGCGACGCTGACCCCGGACAGCCCACGGACGGTTAATGCGGACACGCGAACGGTTAACCCGCATGCAACAGCCGGTCGTTAGCATCGGCGACCATCGACGCGGCGGACGACGGCGTCATCACGGGTCGCATCGGAGCAGATCGGGAGCCCGCTATGGCACAGCACCTCCTGGTGGTCGACTTCGGCACGCACCAGACCACGGCGGCGCTCGTCGCCGGGACCCAGGTCCACCCCGTCCCCTGCCCGGTGACCGGGGCCCTCAGCCGCCCCTCGGCGGTCTGCCTCGACGGGGAGAGCCTGCTCGTCGGCACCGCCGCCGTACGCCGCCGGGAGACCCTGCCCCGCTGGTTCGCCACCGGAGTCCGGCAGGCGCTCGACACCGGCGAGCCCGTGCGCCTCGGCGACCGGCAGCACTCCGCCGAGGAGGTGCTGGCGGCGTACCTGCACGTGCTGCGGCTGGAGACAGAGCACCGCTTCGGCGTGCCCGTCGAGCGGCTCGCGCTGACCGTGCCCGCGTACTACGAGCCGCAGGACCGCCGACGCGAGGCGCTGCTCGCGGTCGCGACCGAGGCCGGGTTCCCCGACGCCGAGCTGGTCGGCGACGCGGCCGCGGCGGTGCTGGACCCGTACACCCACGGCGACCAGCCGGACGGCGCGCTGGTGCTGGTCTGCGACCTGGGCGCGGCCTGGACGGTGTCCCTGGCCCGGGTGCACGGCGAGCGCGTCGAGGTCCTCGCCCACGAGACCTCCGGCAGCGGTCAGGACTTCGACCTGCTGCTCGTCAACGACCTGCGGGCCGCGCTGCACGGCTGGCTGACCCCGGCGCTGCAGGCGGGCGGCGACACGGGACTGCTCGCCCGCTACGCCGCGGGTGACTTCGTGCGCTCGGTCAAGCACCGGCTGTCGGAGTCCACCGAGGTCGTCGACCGGATCACCCCGACCGCCCCGCCATATCGGCTCGACCGGGCCGGCCTGGACCGGCTCGCCGAACCGGCGCTGCGCTGGCTGGCCGCGAGCTGCCGGGCCGTGGTGGCCCGCGCCGGATTCAGCCTCCCGGACGTGACCGGGGTGCTGCTGGTCGGCGGCGCGTCCCGGCTCCCGGCGGCCCGCGCCGTGCTGCGTGCCGAGCTGGGCCGGCCGGTGCGGCACCCGACCGAGCCGGAGCACGCCGTGATCCGCGGCGCCGCCCGCTGGGCCGGCCGGCGCACCGCGCGCCAGGTGCCCGCCAACACCGCGACGTGGCGCATGGAGCCGCTGAGCTGGGATCTGCCCGACGGCCGGGCCCGGCTGGTGCGCTGGCTGGTGGAGCCGGGCGGCCAGTACACCGCCGGGGCGACGCTGGCGCAGGTGCGCACCGCCGACGACCGCGTCTACGACCTGACGGCGCAGCGCGACGGCATCCTCATGGAGCGGCGCGCCGAGCCCGGCGCGTACCTGACCTCGGACACCATCGCGGCGATGAGCCGGTCGGCGAAGCTGCTCGGCGGCGACCGGGCCGCCCGCCGCCACCGCATGCAGGTCGCCGGGGACTGGCTGCTCACCCCCGACCACGAGCTGCTCGTGGAGTGCGAGCGCACCGGCGCGTACGTGCGCACGCGCGCCATCGACAACGGAGCGGTGGTCAACGAGATCCGCCCCAGGCGGCGGGACGAGGATTGCCAGGGGCAGGTGTTCGTCGCCCCCGGCGGCCGGCTCGCCCTGGTCTCCTGGACGCCGGACGGTCATTTCTCCGTGTGGGACGTCGCCAGCGGCGAGCTGACCAGCAGTTTCAAGGCGGCAGCGAACAACCGGCCGGTCAAGGTGCTGGTGCACGAGGGCCAGTGGCGGCTCATCGCCGAGGCCGACCGCAAGGTCCACGTCGGGCGGTACGTGCGCGACGTGGCGACGCTGTGGGATCTGAGCAGCGGCACCGTGGTCGAGGAGATGGTCGGCGAGGACCTGTTCCGCCGCTACGCCGGGTTCACCGACCGCAGCCCGCACGATGGGTTCGCGCCGCAGTGCGACAGCCCCGACGGGCGGCTGCGGGCCGGGGTGGCGGGCAGCGCGGTGTGGCTGCACGAGGCCGGCACCGACGAGGAGGTGTTCCGCACCGACATCGGCGAGGCCAGCTCGGTCCGCACCGCCTTCAGCGCCGACGGCCACCACCTGCTGGCCCGCTGGCAGACCCCCGACACCACCTGCGTCGACATCTGGCAGGTCTGACCCGCCCGGCCTCGCATGATCGCCCGATTTGCCTGGCACCTGGGCGTATCTTGAGCGCGCTTTCGCCCACGTGCCAGGCAACTCGGTGGATCTTGGGGGGGTGGCCGCCGGGTCAGCAGGAGGTGACGGGGCGGACGTTGGCTACGGCGGCGAGGCGGATGGGGAGGGTCTGGCCGTCGGCGGTGGTGAGCCACAGGGTGCCCTCGGGCGCGCCCTCGGTGACCACGCCGCAGGCGGTGACCCCGTTGCCGTCGCTGACCTCGACGGACGCCGCGCTCTCGGTGGGCCACCACGCGGACAGCCCGGCCAGCGCCATCAGCGCCACCGAGACGATGGTGGTACGGATGCCGGCGCGCAGCTGCCCGCTCATCGCCGCCGTGTCGGGGGCGGCGCTCGGGTCCTCGACCGGCCACGCGACCTTGCCGACCTGCATGATCGACCACAGGGCCATGACGAACGCGCCGACGGTGCTGGCCGTGGCCGTCCACTGCAGCCAGTCCGGGCCCGGCGCCTCGGCGCCCATCTTCAGTACGCCGCAGAAGCCGATGAAGCCGAGCACGCCGAGCTGGATGCCGTGCCAGCCGCGCGCGGACTCGGACAGCCTGGTCGCCGGGTCCGCGCCGTCGGCAGTGGACGGTGCGGCGGGGAGGGTGGCGTCGGGAAACATGCCGACAGTCATACCGCAAACCAGGCCGCGGCGGAATGTCGGACTCCTGTCGCCCGCGCGTCTCAGATGCGGTCGAGGTGCGGCATCGCGATCTTCCGCATCGTCAGCTGGACACCGGCGACCACGGGGATCGCGATCAGCGCGCCGAGCGCGCCCAGCAGCACCGCGCCGATCAGCGCCGACAGGATCACCGCCAGGTCGGACACGTCGACCGAGCGCCGCAGCACCCGCGGCGCGATGACCCAGTTCTCCAGCTGCTGGTAGAGGATGAAGAAGACGACGCAGGCGATGCCGGCCGTGGACGAGTGCGCGAACCCGGCGATCACCACGACGATCGCGCCGAGCGTCGCGCCGATCTGCGGGATCAGGTCGCACACGGCCACGACCATGGCCAGCGCGAAGGCGTACGACACCCCGAGGATCAGCAGGAACACGAACGTGCTGACCCCGGCGACCAGGGCGATGGCCAGCGAACCGAGCAGGTACGCCCCGATCTTCTCGAAGATCTCGTCGCCGATCTCGCGCGCGGTGTCCCGCCGCGAGGCCGGGAACAGCTTGTAGAAGCCCTCCTTGAGCCGCGTCCAGGCGGCCAGGAAGTAGATCGTCAGCACGAACACGGTGAGCACGTTGAAGATGACGCCGAAGACGGCCTGCACGCCGCCCAGCGCGCCGCCGAGCGCCTTGGTGATGTTCTCGTTCGTGGCGGCCGACTTGAGCCGCTCGATCACGTCGTAGCGCTGGGAGAACTCGGCGACCTGCGGGTTGCGGTTGAGCTCGTCGAGGTAGCCGGGGAGGTTGGCGATCAGGTCGGCGGTCTGGTTGAACAGCGGCGGGGCGAGCGCGACCAGGCCGCCGCAGGACACCAGCAGGCAGGCGAGCGCGACCAGGGTCACGGCGAGGCCGCGCGGCAGGCCCCGCCGGTGCAGCCAGGCCACGGCCGGGTGCAGTCCGATCGCGAGGAACAGCGCGGCGAGCATGAGCAGCAGCACGGACAGCGTCTCGCGCACCGCCCAGGCCAGCAGGAACGCGCAGACCAGGCCGAGGCCGCCCAGGAACCCGACGGTGAAGACGTGCCGGTTGCGCCGGGCCGTGCGGGCGTCGGGCGAGTTCGGGTCGACCACGGCCAGCCGCTGCGCGGGCACCGGCGCGGCGGTGGCTTCGGCCACCTCCGCCTGCGTGTTCGTCTCCGCCTGAGCCTCAGCCTCCATCGGGCACCTCC
The DNA here is from genome assembly GCF_018326265.1 of Catellatospora sp. IY07-71. Taxonomy (GTDB): domain Bacteria; phylum Actinomycetota; class Actinomycetes; order Mycobacteriales; family Micromonosporaceae; genus Catellatospora. The sequence goes on along the minus strand of NZ_AP023360.1, from coordinate 3,348,650 downwards.
GTGGAAGAGAGTGCCACATGCCACTGTCCCGGCGGCACCCTGCGTCTGGCCACGCTTGCCGCGGCTCAGTAGGCTCGCCTGAGTGCGACCCCTCCTCGACCGCACCACCCGCCCCGCGCTGGCTCTCGGCGCGATCGCCCTGCTCGTATCGCTGACCGCGGCGTCCTGTGAGGACACTCCCGATGTCGGCCTGGCCGACGTGGGCCGGTCCACGGTCAGCGAGCTGGTCGACGCCCCCGCCTCGGTCACCGCCCGCGCCGCCGTCACGCTCACCGCGCCCGCCGACGGGACCCTGGCCCGCCTCGCCGTCGCGCCCGGCCAGCAGGTCGCCAAGGGCCAGCTGCTCGCCGTGATCAGCTCACCGGCGTCGCAGACCCGGCTGCGCCAGGCCAAGCAGGCGCTGGACGCGGCGAAGCGCTCCGGCGGCGGCGGGCCCCGGGTGGACCTGAGCGCGGCGCGGCGCAAGCTGGACAAGGCCGCCCGGGACGCGTTCGACGAGGCGCGCAAGGCCGCCGCGCAGATCGCCGACCCGGCGGTGCGGGACGCGCTGCTCGCCCACATCGTCGCCGCCGAGACCGGCTACCGGCAGGCGTCGGCGGGCGTCGCCTCGGCCGCCGACGCGGTGCAGCGGGGCGTGGCCTCGCTCGGCTCGGCGATGCAGGCGCTCGGCTCGGCGCAGCGGCTGCAGGCGCAGCAGGCGTACGACCTGGCCAAGTCGACGGTGAACGCGCTGAGCCTGCGCGCCCCGATCGCCGGGGTGGTGCAGCTCGGCGGCACGTCCTCGGCCGCGGCCGCACCCGACCTGAGCAGCCTGCTCGGCGGGATGGGCGCGGGCCTGCCCAGCGGCGTGTCCGGCCCGGTCGCGGCGGCCCCCGCCGGGGTCGCCTCGGCACCCGCGGTCGGTGCGCCGATCAGCACCGGGACCGCCGTGCTGACCATCGTGGACACCAGCGAGCTGGGCGTCGTCGCCGAGGTCGACGAGACCGACATCCTGCTGGTCCAGACCGGTGTCGCCGCCGACGTGGAGCTGGACGCCGCACCCGGCGTGAGCTACCCGGCGCGGGTGAGCGCGATCGACGTGCTGCCGACGCCGAACAGCCGCGGCGCGGTGGCGTACCGGGTGCACCTGACGCTGGAGGTCCCTTCGGACGCGCCCGCGCCGCGGCCGGGCATGAGCGCGGTGGCCCGGCTGCGGGTGCGCGAGGCGGCCGACGCGCTGGCGGTGCCGGCCGCGGCCGTGTTCACCTGCGACGGCAAGGACTGCGTGTGGGTACGCGGCGCCGACGGCCGCGCCCAGCGCCGCCCGGTCGAGATCGGCGCGTCCGGCGCGGACACCCTGCAGGTCACCGACGGCCTGCAGGAGGGCGAGCGGGTCGTGGTGCGCGGCGTGGACCGGGTCGCCGAAGGCGACGAGCTGCCGTGACCGGGCCCGCCATCGAGGCGATCGGGGTGGCCCGCACGTACGCCATGGACGGGGTGAGCGTGGCCGCGCTGCGCGGGGTGACCCTCACCATCGAGCACGGCGAGCACGTGGCCATCGTCGGCCCGTCCGGTTCGGGCAAGTCGACGCTGATGCACCTGCTCGGCGGCCTGGACCAGCCGACCTCGGGCGAGCTGCGCATCGGCGGCCGCGACGTGGCCGGGCTGAGCCCGGCGGAGATGGCGCACCTGCGCAACGCCACCATCGGCTTCGTGTTCCAGGCGTTCCACCTGCTGGCCCGCACCAGCGCGCTGGACAACGTGGCGCTGCCGCTGGTGTATCGCGGCCTCGGCGCGAAGGAACGCCGGGCGCGGGCGGCGGTGATGCTGGAGCGGGTCGGCCTGGGGCACCGGCTGGACCACAGGCCCAACCAGATGTCCGGCGGCGAGCAGCAGCGCGTGGCCATCGCGCGGGCGCTGGTCACCGAGCCCGCCGTGCTGCTGGCCGACGAGCCCACCGGCAACCTGGACCAGGCCACCGGCGCGGCCGTGCTGGAGCTGCTGGAGCGGCTCAACACGGCCGAGGGGGTGGCCGTGGTGCTGGTGACGCACGACCGGGAGGTGGCCGCGCGGGCGCGGCGGCAGATCACGATGCGCGACGGCGTCGTGGTCTCCGACAGCGCCGCGCCGGGGCCGGTCATCCCGCAGCAGCGCAGCTCCGGCCCGGGTGAGCAGCCGGGCGACGACGGCGGGGAGGCGGCCCGGTGAGGCTGGCGGAGGCGTGGCGGGTCGCGCTGGACGCGCTGCGGGCCAACCGGCTGCGCAGCGGCCTGACCATGCTGGGCATGGTGATCGGCGTCGCGGCCGTGGTGATCCTGGTGGCGCTGGGCACCGGCACCAAGAACGAGGTGCAGGCCCAGGTCGAAGGGCTCGGCTCGAACCTGCTGATCGTGGTGCCCGGCCAGGTGAGCCTCAACGCCGCGCCGGCGGTGTCCCGGCTGGACCAGTCCGATCTGGACGCGGTCATCCGGGTGGTCGGCTCGCGCGACCGGGTGGCGGTGTCGCTGACCTCGGGCGAGAGCGTACGCGCCGGCAAGGAGTCGGCGTTCACCAGCGTGCTGGGCGTGCTGGAGACGACGCCGAAGGTGTTCCTGCGCGACCTGCGCACCGGCACCTACCTGACCCGCACCGATGTGGACACCGGCCGCCGCGTGGCGGTGCTCGGCGACTCGGTGGCGCGGGTCCTGTTCGGCGAGCGCGACCCGGTCGGGCAGCAGGTCACCATCGCGGGCGTGCGCTTCCGGGTGATCGGGGTGTTCGCGCCGCTGGGCCAGAGCCTGGGCGTGGACCGCGACAACGAGGTGCACATCCCGCTGAGCACGGCGCAGCGGCTGCTGGCCACCAAACGGGTGGACGCGTTCGCGGTCAAGGCGCCCGACGCCGCGACCATCGACTCACTCGGCGACGACATCGTCGCGGAGCTGACCCGCCGCCACCCGGACGAGCAGTTCAGCGCGGTGACCCAGGAGCAGATCCTGGGCGCGCTGGGCGACATCCTGGGCGTGCTCACCGCCGTGCTGGCCGCGATCGCGGGCATCTCGCTGCTGGTCGGCGGCGTCGGCGTATCCAACATCATGCTGGTATCCGTCCGCGAGCGCACCCGCGAGATCGGGCTGCGCAAGGCGCTGGGCGCCCGGCCGCGCGACATCGGCACGCAGTTCCTGCTGGAGGCGGTGCTGCTGACCACGACGGGAGGCCTGCTCGGGATCGCGCTCGGGGTGGGCGTGTCCCTCGCCGTGGCCGCGCTGAGCCCCGTGCCCGCGGCGCTGACCTGGTGGTCGATCGCGCTGGCGTTCGGCGTCTCATGCGCGGTCGGCATCGTGTTCGGAGTGGCGCCGGCGCAGCGGGCCGGGAAGCTGGACCCGGTCGTAGCGCTGCGCACTGATTGAGCCGTACCGATCATTCTGGTATGCGCTCGACGCTCGCATTTCTGGCGCCCAGTATAAGTGCTGCTTATACTGGGCGGGTGTGGGAAATCAACCTCCACGAAGAGGTCGAGACTTGGTTCCTGGAGCTGTGCGCCACCGATCCGATCAGCGCCGACCTGGTCGCCGAGGCCATCGATCTGCTCGCCGAGCACGGCCCGGCGCTCGGCCGACCGTTGGTCGATCGGATTCAGACCAGCAGATTCCACCATATGAAGGAACTGCGACCGGGCTCCTCCGGCTCGACAGAGGTTCGGCTGCTCTTCGCGTTCGACCCGCTACGCGAGGCGATCTTCCTTATCGCCGGGGACAAGTCCGGACAGTGGAAACGGTGGTACCAGAGCGCGGTTCCCCTGGCAGACGAACGGCTTGAAGAACATCTGACGAGGCTGAAGGAGGAACGGCGATGACCGCCCCATCGAATTGGCGGGATGTGAAGGCCAAGGCCCGCACCGCGGACCCCACCTGGGACACCGAGGAGCGCACGGTCCGTCGAGCCCGCATGCGCGAGGAGATGCTTGCCTCCGTCAGCGGCGCCCAGCTCGCGGAGATCCGCAAGCAGCTCGGCCTCACCCAAAGCCAGCTCGCCGAGACCGCGGGTCTGTCCCAGGCTCGGATCAGTCAAATCGAGAGCGGTGCCGCGACCAGTCTGGAGAGTCTGCGCGCCTATGTGACCGGGCTCGGCGGCCACCTCGACATCGTCGCCCGCATCGGCAACATCCAGCTCAACATCGCCTGAACCGCCAAGAGGCCTGCCCGCCACCGCGATGCGGTGACGGGCGGGCCGGACGGCTCATATCGCCAGACCCGCGGGACGTACACGCGGTCGGCGTTGAAGCCCGACGAGAACCACATCCTCTTGCGGGTGTTCCTGCCCCAGACGCCGTCGACCGCCAGCGAGAGACGAGATGTTCATCATCCCGGTGTTGTGCCGCAGCCAGCGCCTCAGCGCAGGTAGCTCCAGCTGAGCATCTCGCCGTCGCGGTAGGGCATGACGCCGTGGAACGGGCGCGGGTCGTCGTCGAAGACCATGGGCAGCCACTCCCGGTCGCTGGCCCACATGGGCACCTCGAACAGCCGCTCGAGCGGCAGCCAGGTCAGCGTGCCCTCGTGGTTGCCCTCATGCGCGACGCCGTCGAAGGAGTCGACGCGGAACACGAAGCCGAACCAGTCCGCGCCGCCCTTGCCGAACCCGGGCCAGGACACCGTGCCGCGCAGCGACAGCTCCCGTGCGATCAGGCCGGACTCCTCCTGCACCTCACGCTTGACGCCGGTGAGCACGTCCTCGTCGCGCTCGACCCGGCCGCCGAGCCCGACATGCTTGCCGTAGTGGATGTCGTCGGGCCGCTTGTCCCGGTGCAGCAGCAGCACGCTGCCGCCGTCCGGGGAGAGCACGTAGGCGAGCGTGGCGATGATCGGCGTCAGTGGCATGACGGCATGTTCGCACAGCTCACGAGCGCTGTCCCATTCACCCCATTAACACAAAAGGCTGGTAAATGAGTACCAGATGATGCCTTTTTCATTCACGATGGACATAACACCTTTATCGGACTTACCAGGAGGTGGTGTCATGAGGGATGCGGTCAACCGCGGGGGCGTGCTGGTCGTCACGACGGACCAACTGCCGGGGTACACGGTCAGGACGGTCTTCGGCGAGGTGCTCGGCCTGTCGGCGCGGACGCTCAGCCCGTACACCGAAGGCTTCAAGAACGTCAACGACGGCACCGGCGTCAGCATGGACGTGCGCATCCACATGCTGACCGAGTGCCGGCTGGAGGCCGTCGACCGCATGGCGCGCGTCGCCCGGCGCATGGGCGCCAACGCGGTGCTCGCGATGCGCTTCGACAACCGCCAGGTCACCGAGTCGTGGGTGGAGATCTGCGCCTACGGCACGGCGGTGCACGCGGAGGTGGCCGCGCTGCCCCGCCCTAGAAAGCCGGCAACCTCCGCGCCGGCTACCGACATGTCGCTAAAATCCGCATAGAGCTGCTGAGGGCCGACGACAGCCGCCACACCGGCGGCGCGACGGCGTGACCAGCGGATGGCGGCGATGAGCACCCGTGCCGACACGTTGACTATCGAACCCGACCCGGAACGCGGTTCTTCGGAACCGCTCACCGAGGCGTGGACAGCCGAGCGCGACCGCAGGGTCTCGGTGGCGCTGGAGCGGCTGCGCCGCATACCGCCGGGTGACCCGGCCCGCGACCGGGCCCGGGACGCGGTCATCCGTGCCGGGATGCCGCTGGCCCGGCGGCTGGCCCGGCGGTTCAGCTGCCGCGGCGAGGACCCCGACGACCTCGTGCAGGTCGCGCTGCTGGGCCTGATCAAATCCGTGGACCGGTACGACGCCAGCCACGGCGTCCGGTTCGAGCACTTCGCCGCGCCCACCATGCTCGGCGAGCTGCGCCGGCACTTCCGCGACCGCGGCTGGGCGCTGCGGGTGCACCGGCGGCTGCAGGAGCTGCATCTGGAGATCAGCCGCGCGGTGCCGCAGCTGTGCCAGGCCCTGCAGCGCACCCCGGACGTACGTGACCTGGCCGGGCACCTCGGCCGCTCCGAGAACGACATTCGCGACGGCTTGGAGTGCGCCCACGCGTACGCCGTCAGCTCGCTCAACAGCGTGGTGCGCAGCGGCAGCGGCTTCGCCGAGCTCGGCGAGCTGCTCGGCGAGCAGGACCGCCGCCTGGAGTCGCTGCCCGACCGGCAGGCCATCCAGGCGGCCGTCGCCACGCTCACCCCACGCGACCAGCAGATCCTGGCGCTGCGCTTCTGCGGCGACCTCACCCAGGCCGAGATCGCGCAGCGGCTGGGCCTGTCCCAGATGCACGTGTCACGGCTGCTGGCGCGGTGCCTGCAGCAGCTGCGCCAGGCCCTGGCCGATCAGCTGTGAGTCAGCCGCTGACGTTCGGGGGTTCCGGCAGGCCCTGCACCTCCGCCTCGGTGCCCGACGCGGTGATCTTCAGCAGCGAGCCGTTGAACGGCAGCCGGTCCAGCGTGACGGTGCCCCACTCCTGCGGCAGCCGCGGACGCAGCACCACCTCGCCGCGCGGCACGTTCAGGTCCAGCCCGAGGAAGGCCCGCACGATCAGCAGCGGCGCGGCGCTGGCCCAGGCCTGCGGCGAGCACGAGGTCGGGTACGGCACCGGCGGGTGGAACTGGTCGGCGGCGAACCCGCAGAACAGCTCGGGCAGCCGGCCGCCGAACGCCGTCGCGGCGCGCAGCAGCCCCGCGGTGAGCCGGTGGGCCAGCTCGACCGCGCCGGGGATGTGGGCGTAGCGCATCAGGCCCGCCACGCACAGCGCCGTGTCGTGCGGCCACACCGACCCGTTGTGGTAGCTCATCGGGTTGTACGCCCCCGACCGGTCCGACAGCGTACGCAGGCCGAAGCCGCTGTCCATGTCCGGTTGGGACAGGCGGGCGACCAGCCGCTCGGCGTGCTCGTCGGTGACGATGCCGGTCCACAGGCAGTGGCCCACGTTGCTGCTCATCGCGTCCATCTGCCGCTTGCGCCCGTCCAGCGCGATCGCGAAGTAGCCCTCGTCGTGCAGCCAGAACGCCTCGGCGAAACGGGCGCGCAGCTTCTCGGCGCGCTGGCGGCAGTTGTCGGCCACGGCCGGCTCGCCGAACGCGTCGGCCAGGTCGGCGCGGCCGAGCCAGGCCGCGTACGCGTACGCCTGGACCTCGGCGAGCGCGACCGGCGGCTCGGCGAGCTGCCCCGCCGCGTCGTTGACGCCGTCCCAGCTGTCCTTCCAGCCCTGGTTGAACAGGCCCCGGTCGGTGGCCCGCTGGTACTCCACGAACCCGTCGCCGTCGCGGTCGCCGTAGCCGTCGAGCCAGGCCAGCACCGCGTCGGCGGCGGGCAGCAGCGTGCGCACGTCCGACTCGGCCGCGCCCCACCGCCAGGCCTCCCCCAGCAGGGCGACGAACAGCGGGCTGGCGTCGATGGTGCCGTAGTAGTGGGTGCCGCCCAGCGCCGACGCGCTCTGCGGGCCGAGCCGCAGCTCGTGCAGGATCCGGCCGGGCTCCTCCTCGGTGCGCGGGTCCACGCCGCGGCCCTGCAGCGCGGCCAGCGTATGCAGGGTGCCCACCGCCAGCTTCGGGTCCAGCGGCAGCGTCATCCACGAGGTGAGCAGGCTGTCCCGGCCGAACAGGGTCATGAACCAGGGCGCGCCGGCCGCGACGAAGGTCTGCCCCGGCTCCTCCCCCGTCGAGATGCGCAGCGCGTCCAGGTCGCGCACGCTGCGCCGCAGCACCAGGTTGAGGTCCTGGTGCTGCGCGCGGATCGAGGTGACGTTGCGCCGCCAGGTGTGCGCCTCGGCCTCCTCGGCCTCCATGTGGTCGCGAAAGCGCGGCTCGATGCGGCGGCTCTCCACCACCGGGTGCACCACGATCTCGGTGCGCCACTCGTCCCGCGCCGGGATCACCACCTGCCAGCTCAGCCCGTTGTGCGTGCTCGTCGGCTCGCCGGTGGCGTGCACCAGCAGGCCGCGCGAGCCGTCAGGGCGGCTGAACACCAGGTTCACGCCGCTGGCGCTGGAGTGCGTGGCCGAGCCGCCGGCGTGTCCCTCCTTCACCGCGAACAGGTCCGCGAAGTCGGAGTCGACGTGCAGCTCCAGGTGCACCAGCGTCGCCTCGCGGCCGACGTTGGTCAGCGTGACGATCTCACGCATGCCCTCGCCGACGCAGCGCTCGCGCACCACCAGCAGCGTGCTGTCGGCGTGCCCGGCGGCGGGCTGGCGGCGCAGCATGAACCGGGCGGCGTACGCGTCGGCGTCGACCACCGACAGCGGCTGCGGCGCCTGCCCGTCCACCCGCAACTGCCAGCGCGAGATGATCCGGGTGTCCCGGAAGAACAGCCCCTGCGCGCCCCCGGGCTCCATGTCCCCGCTGGGCGCGCAGATGCTGAACGTGGTGCCTTCGACGATGGTCACCTGACCCTGGCCGTGCGGCGCGGGGTCGCCTGCGTTCAAGGGGGCGGGAGCCGTCACCGGTCACCCGCCGAGGTCAGCCGTCCGGACCGCACCGCAAGCCGCGCGCCACGCGAGGAGCGCGGCTGACGCCGTTCCGCCAGCGCGGCCCGGTACGCCTGCACGTAGCCCATCGCCATCCGCTCGTCGCTGAAGCGCCGCACCACGTGCTCGCGGCACTCCGCCGGGTCCAGCTCCACCGCGGCACGCATCGCCGCGGGCAGCTGCCCGGGGTCGTCGCAGATGAACCCGCTCACGCCGTCCTCCACGACCTCGGGCACCGCACCGGCGCGCAGCGCCACCACCGGCGTGCCGCACACCATCGACTCGATCATCACCATGCCGAAAGGTTCCTCCCACTGCACAGGAAACAGCAGGCAGCGGGCGTTTGCCAGCAACTCGCGCTTGAGTGTCGCGTCGGCGATGCCGATCATGTCGTCGTGCGGCCCGAGCAGCGGCTCAACCTGCTCGGCGAAGTACTTCTTCTCGGCCGCCTCGGCGCACTTGCCGGCCAGGATCAGCGGCAGCCCGGCCTCGTGCGCCGCCCGTACCGCGGTGTGCGCGCCCTTGTCCGGGCTGAACCGGCCCAGGAACAGCGCGTAGTCCTTCTTCTCCCGCTGGAACGGCCAGTCCTGCGGGCGCAGCCCGTTGTGCACGGCGCCGACCCAGTTCAGCTCCGGGGCCAGCGCGCGCTGGCGGTGGCTGATCGCCACCAGCGACAGGTCGCGGTCCAGGGTGCGGTAGTAGCCGCGCAGCTCGGAGTCGACCGGCCCGTGCACCGTGACGACGGTGGGCAGGCCCATGGCGTCGTACGCGGGCGCGTTGAGCGGCCCGGCGAACGTGTGGTCGTGCACGACGTCGACCTCACCGGCCGCGTGCAGGTTCTCCACCACCCGCCGCGTCAGCGTCGCGTAGATGATCTCGGGGCCGGGCTCGCCCAGCCGCTCCGGGACCGCCTGCTCCCACACCTGCCAGAACCGCGCGCGCGTGCCGTCACGGCCGGCGCCGATCACCGTGACCTGGTGACCCAGGTCGACCAGCGCGTTCGCGAGATCGGCGATGACCGCCTCGATACCGCCGTACGCCTGTGGCGGAATGTCGAAGTAGGGCGGGGCCACCATCGCTACCTTCAGCGGTGCGTGGCCGTTGGCGGACAGGGTGCTCTGCACCCTGGCGAGATGTTCGGGCGGGGTACCGCCCTTCACCAGCGTGGTAGTCACGCGGACTGGAATACCCCTTATGGCGGTATTTCATGCATGCCACTTCATGATCAAGATAACGCCACGTTACCGGCACAAGAATGGCGTGACCTTCATGAAGTAGACCGGCCGTCAGGACCGCACCGCGTCCGGGGTCAGGCGCCAGCGGCGCGGCACGCCCGGCCGGACGATCGCCAGTGACATCGCCGTGGCCGCCAGCGACAGCAGCCCGGCGCCGTAGAACGCGGCCGAGTACGAGCCCGAGCTGTCCCGGACCACGCCCGCGACCAGCGCGATGCCCGCCGCGCCGAACTGGTGCGCGGCGAACACCCAGCCGAACACGATCGGCCCGGACTCGCCGAAGTGCCTGCGGCACAGCGCGATCGTCGGCGGCACGGTCGCCACCCAGTCCAGCCCGTAGAACAGGATGAACACCAGCATGCTCGGGTGCGGGTCGGCCGCGAACAGCCCCGGCAGGATCATCAGCGACAGCCCGCGCAGCGCGTAGTAGATCCCCAGCAGCCGGCGCGGGTCGAAGCGGTCGGTCAGCCAGCCGGACAGGATCGTGCCCGCGATGTCGAAGATCCCCACCAGCGCCAGCAGCCCCGCCGCGGTCGTGGTCGGCATGCCGTGGTCGTGCGCGGCCGGGATGAAGTGCGTGCCCACCAGGCCGTTGGTGGTCGCACCGCAGATCGCGAAACCTCCCGCGAGCAGCCAGAACGTCCGGGTACGCGCCGCGTCGCGCAGCGCACCCAGGGCCCGCCGGGCCGCCCCGGTCTGCACCGGCGGCGCCGCGACGGGCTCATCGGGGTCCGCGCCGTACGCCGTGGTGCCGATGTCGGCCGGGCTGTCCCGCAGCAGCCACAGCACCAGTGGCACCACCAGCAGCGCCGCACCGGCCACGGTCAGCGCCGCGATCCGCCAGTCGTAGGACTGCACCAGCGAGGCCAGCAGCGGCAGGAACACCAGCTGCCCCGCCGCGCCGCCCGCCGTCAGCACCCCGGTCACCAGGCCCCGGTGCCGCACGAACCACCGGTTGGTGAACGTGGCCACGAACGCCAGCGCCATCGAGCCGGTGCCCAGGCCCACCAGCAGGCCCCAGCACAGCACCAGCTGCCAGCTCGCGCTCATGAACACGGTCAGCCCGCTGCCCGCCGCGACGAGCAGCAGCGCGCCGGACACCACCCGGCGCATGCCGAAGCGCTCCATCAGCGCGGCGGCGAAGGGCGAGGTCAGCCCGTAGAGCACCAGGTTGACCGATACGGCCAGCGAGATGGTGCCCCGCGACCAGCCGAACTCCTGCTGCAGCGGGTCGATCAGCACCCCCGGGGTGGCCCGGAAGCCGGCCGCGCCCACGATGGCGACCAGCGCCACCGCGGCCGCGGCCCAGGCCAGATGCTGGCTACGGGCCGGTTTGACCCTGTCTTCAAGCAACGTCACCAGGCCATGGTGCGAGAAGTTACGCCGCGCAGACAGTGGCCTGAACGCCACTATGTGAAAGAATCCAGCCATGACCGTTCGCCACCGCGTCGCCGTGCTCGCCCTCGACGGCGTCATGGCCCTGGACCTCGGCATCCCCAGCCAGGTGTTCGGCTGCGCCACCGACAGCGCCGGACACCGGCTCTACGAGACCCGGATCTGCACCCCCGACGGCGGCCCGATCCGGTGCAGCGCCGGCTTCGCCGTGCAGCCAGACCACGACCTCGACCTGCTCGGCTGGGCCGACACCGTGATCGTGCCCGGCATCCACCGCGAGCACCTGGGCACCTTCGCCGCCGGTCCCGCCATGGCCGCGCTGCGCGCCGCCCACACCGCCGGCAAGCGGATCATGTCCATCTGCACCGGGGCGTTCGCGCTCGCCGCCGCCGGGCTGCTCGACGGCCGCCCCGCCGCCACCCACTGGGCCTACGCCGACGACTTCCGCACCCGCTTCCCGCAGGTCCGGCTCGACGCCGAGGTGCTGTTCATCGACGACGGCGACGTGCTCACCTCCGCCGGCGTCGCCGCCGGGCTCGACCTGTGCCTGCACGTCGTACGCCGCGACCACGGCAGCGAGGTCGCCAACCGCGCCGCCCGCCGCTGCGTCGTCGCCCCCTGGCGCGACGGCGGCCAGGCCCAGTTCATCGAGCGCCCGCTGCCCGCCGTCGGCGACGCCTCCACCGCCGCCACCCGCGACTGGGCCCTGGCCCGCCTCGGCGAACCCCTCGACCTCGACCAGCTCGCCCGGCACGCACGGATGAGCGTGCGCACGTTCACCCGCCGGTTCCGCGAGGAGACCGGCCTGTCCCCCGGCCGCTGGCTCACCCGGCAGCGCGTCGAGCACGCCCGTCACCTGCTGGAGAGCACCGACCTGTCCATCGACCAGATCGCCGGCCGGGCCGGCTTCGGCACCGCCGTCTCCCTGCGCCAGCACCTGCGCGCCGCGGTCGGCACCGCGCCCCTCACCTACCGCCGCACCTTCCGCACCCCGGCCTGACGCCCCGCCGCCCATGGCCGCTCCCGGCGTCGCGCCGCGAGGGCCGGACGGGCAGCGCGGGGCGGGAGGGTCACGCGTTGGAGGGTTCGCGGGCGGGATTGGCGGGTGCCTGAGTGAAGTGGCCGTTGCGGCCCGCGCGCCACAGGCCCCAGAGGGCCAGCACCGCCGCGACCAGGAGCGGGCCACCGTCACGGACCAGGCCGTCCGCGCCGAGCAGGGCCGCGCACAGCGGCAGGTGCACCAGCAGCACCCCCAGGGTCAGCCCCACCAGCAGCACCCGCGCCCAGCGCCTGCCCTTGACCAGGAATATGCTCAGGAACAGCGCCACGTAACTGACCACCAGCGCGAACACGAACCACACGACGATCAGCGGCAGCAGCGCCGGACGCCCGTCGAACAGCAACCCGACCGACACCACGCACGCGACCAGCATCAGCGCGCTGTAGCTGAACACGGCGACCCGCGTGGTCAGCACCCAGCCGGGCACGTGCGGCCGCGGCTCCACCGGCCGCCGCTGGATCCCGTCCCGCCCGATCCACCACCGGGTACGCGGCCGCGCCAGGTACTCCCGCACGCTCGCCGACCGGTACAGCAGCAGCACCACGCCCAGGCACAGCAGGGCCACCACCGCGAACCCGGCGATGCCGGGCAGCGCCGGATACCCCTGCTTCGGCACCACCAGCCGGGCCACCGAGAAGATCGTCGTCACCGCCAGGATCAGCCCGAACGGCGCCGCGCCCTGGCGGCCCCGCCACAGGTGGAAGATCAGCACCAGGAACAGCAGCGAGCGCAGCAGCGCCCAGCCCGTCCGCACGAACAGGGCGTAGCCGCCGTCCGCGGCGTAGTACCAGTTCAGCCACTCGACCGCGGCCGTGGCCAGCGCGGTCACCGCCAGCAACGCCGTCAGCGCGTGTACGGCGAAGGGCCGGGGCTCGGGCGTCGGGGCGGCAGCGGACACCCGTCAATCATGCCCACGGAGCACAATGGCAACCATGTGCCGGAGCATCAAGACCCTTCGCCCGCCGTTCCAGGAACTCGTCACCGAGGAGGACATGCGGGCCGCCGCCCTGCAGTACGTCCGCAAGATCTCGGGTTTCCGCACCCCCGCGGCGCACAACGCCGAAGCCTTCGACCGCGCCGTCGCGGCCGTCACCGCCGCCACCGCCGAGCTGCTCGCCACCCTCCAGGTGCGCCGCTGACCCCTTCCCGCGTCGCCGGTTCGCGGGCTGCGCGCCGGCGTACGCGGGGATGATGGATGCATGGTCCTGCGGCGCATCCTGAGCAGCCTCGGCTTCGGCGGGGTCGACGTCGACACGGTGCTGGCCACCCCGGCCGTGCGGCCCGGCGGCGCGTTCTCCGGCCAGGTCCGGCTGCACGCCAAGGGCGACGTCGAGATCACCGCGGTGCAGCTGCTGCTGGTGGCGAACACGAACGGCGCCGAGACCGAGCTCGGCCGCTACCCGGTCGCCGACCGGTTCACGCTGCGCGGGGGCACCGGGCACGCTGTCGGGTTCCACCTGGCGGCGCCGTACCCCGTGCCGATCACCCTGGTCTACGGGCGCCCGATGCCCGGGGTGACCGTCGGGGTGCGTACGCAGGTCAGCGTCGCCTCGGGCAGCGCGAAGACGGACTTCGACCCGATCGGCGTCGAACCCGCCGAGATCCACCAGCACGTGCTGGACGCGCTCGGCACGATCGGCTGCCGCTTCGTACGCAGCGACCTCCGCCCCGGCCGCCCGCCCGCCCAGGCCGTCACGTTCTACGCGCCGATCCCGCAGGGGCAGGCGCCCGGCCCGCAGATCCCGCAGCTGGTGTTCCTGCTCGCGGCCGACCCGCAGGGCGCGACCGTCACCGCCGAGCTGGCCGGGCGGGCCGGCCAGGGCGACACGCATCGGGTGAGCGCCGAGCAGGCACGGGAACTGTCAGCCGATCCGGCGCGCTGGATCGAGCTGGTCGACGGCTGGGTGCGCAGGGCGCTGGAACGGCTGTCCAGCCTGCCCGCCCAGGACCCGGGCGCCTTCATGCGCCCGCCCGTGCACGCACCCGGGCCGCCGCACCACTCGGGGCATCCGAGCCGGCCGTACGCGTACCCCGGCCACGGGTTCGGCGGGTACCGGTACGGCGGATACCGGGGCACCGGCTCCATGATCGGCGCCGGGCTGGGCGGCGCGGCGCTCGGCTTCCTCGGCGGCATGGTGGTCAGCGACATGATCCACGACGCCCTCACCCCCGACGCCGCGGGCGCGGACGCGGCGGGCGCGGACGCTGCCGACGCCCCGGACCCGGCCGGCTCGGACACGGCGCCAGCCGACGCCCAGCCGGCCGACGCGGACAGCGCCGCCGTCGCCGACACCGGCTACGACCAGGGCTACCAGGACAGCGGTTACCAGGACAGCGGTTACCAGGACAGCGGTTACCAGGACGGTGGCTACGACGCCGGAGGCTGGGACACCGGCGGCTACGACGCGGGCGGCTTCGACTCCGGCGGCTTCGGCGGCGACTTCTGACCCGGTGCGTCACGCCGCCCGCGAGCAAGATCGCCGTCTCGTGTCGAAACCTCTGGCCAGACCGCAGATCTTGACACGAGATCGCGATCAACCGCCGGTACGGCGGGCAGCAGAGACGGGGTGGGCGCGTGCGGGTCGGGGTGCGAGCCATGGCCCCGCACGCGCCCACGTCTCATCCGGCGGTACGCAGATACGGGCGCACGAGGGCAGGCCCGCCGCCGTCCCAGTCCGCGTAGTGCACGACGAGCCGTCCGCCGTGCGCGCGCTGCTCGCAGGGGTGTGCCCGGCCGCACGAGCGGCAGCAGCCGGTGCCGTCCCGTTGATGCTCGGCCAGCAGGTGGCGGCCGTACGCGGCCTGCGCGTCGGCGTACCTCAGGAACTCCGGTTCTGCCATCGGCATGTCCATGACGCGAACGTAGGCGGCCCGGATGTGGCGTCGCGGCGTCCGAAGTGGCGTCCGTGCGGCGACATCGGAGGCGTCATTTCGGCGTCATTAGGCGTACGCTGTCTGCATGACAGCTCCAAACGCGACGTTGCGCGCGATCCGCATGGGCATGCTCATGAGCCAGGATGACTTCGCCCGCGCCATCCGCGACGCCGGGCAACGCGCCGGGGTGCCCAATGACGCGAGCAAGCGCCTGGTGCAGCGCTGGGAGGCCGGCCTGATCGTCACGCCCCGGCCGGTGTACGCCCGAGCCCTGGAGGTTGTGACCGGCCTACCCATCAGCTCGCTCGGTTTCTCCCTCGCGGTGCCCCACGCCGCCGCCGACGAGGCGCACGATTCCGCATCGCTGCAGGTCACAGTGCCACCAGTGCTGCCACGCACGGCCGCCGCGTCCGCCCCGAACCACTCGGGCATCTGGCTGAGCCGGTACGAGTACCGGTCCAGCGGCCGGGACGCCATTTTCTCCGGCCTGCACTACGTCGTGGTGCTGCAGCACAGCGACCGGCTCACCGTCCGCAGCCTGCCTGGTTCGTCGGACTCACCGCTGACCATGGATCTCACCGTGGACGGCAACGTCGTCACGGGCACGTGGGTGGAGCAGACCGCAGCCGACGGCTACTACCGCGGCGCGCGCTACCACGGAGCGATCCAGCTGCTGGTGGAGCCGACGGGACGGCGCATGGCGGGCAAGTGGGTCGGTTTCGGCAAGGAGATGGACGTCAACACCGGCCCGTGGGAGCTCGTCTTCCAGGAGGCCTCCACCAACAAGGCCGCCATGGACCGCTACAACCGCCCCCCGAAGCCCTGACCCCTTCGTCGCCCACGAAGATCGCCGTCTCGTGTCGAAACCTCTGGCCAGACCGCAGATCTTGACACGAACTCACGATCATCCAACCCAGACCAGCCAAGATCGCCGTCTCGTGTCACATAGCGGGGTCCAACCCACCGCAGCCGACCCGAGAACGCGATCCCGCCACCCCGCCCGCCCGAACAGCCGTGTCGATCAGGAGGTTGTGGCCGCGACGCGCCGTCGAGCCGTGCCATAAGTTCATGATCAACGGGGTGGGAGGGCCTGGCCCTGCGGGGGGCGGGGGTGGGGGACGGCGGGGAGGGCGGTGGGGCGGTATTGGGCGAGGGCGCGGCGGGCCAGGTCGTTGACGGTGGCGGAGTTGGCCCAGGCCCCGAACACGATGGAGGCGAACGGGATCGCCTTCGCGGCGAGCTTGCGGACCGCGCGCATGCCGGCCATCCGGGCGAGCTTCCAGCTGAGCAGGCCCAGCGCCCGGCCGACGGGGGCGCGGCTCGCGGTGGTGCCGGCGCCCTTGGCGATCGCGCCGGCGATGCCCTCGCGGCCCTGCGCGACGCCGAGCGCCAGCCGGGCCGCCTCGGTCGCCTTGTGCACGCGCTGCAGGACGAGCAGCTCGGTGGCCCGGTCGGGGTGGGTGGGGTCGATGCCGTACACGGCGGCGAGGTGCAGCACCAGGCGGGACTGGGTCCAGGCGAGCGTGGCCACGTCGGCGACCGCGCCGGGCAGCCCGATCGAGCCGGACACCGCGCCGCTGAGCCGGGCGTGCCGCCGGAACCGGCGGATCGCGACCTGGGCCATGCCGTCCGGGTGCATGTGCGGGTACAGCATGCGCATCCGGGTGACCCAGGCGGCGGCCTGCGGGCCGATGCGGCGCACCGCCTCCAGCGCCAGGTGCTCGGGCGCGTACTGCGGGTCGGCCCGCATCTGCTGCCACAGGCCGGGCGGCGGGGCCTCCCGGGTGTCCAGCTCGACTCCGGTCGGGACGATCGCTCCGGGCTCCGTCGTCATTGCAGCACCTCCGCCAGCTCCAGCAGGGACTCGTCGGCGCCGGCCGCGCCGATCAGGCACAGCCCGACGGGCAGGCCGCCGACGTGGGCGCCGGGCACGGTGAGCGCGGGCAGCCCGGCGACGCTGGCGATGCCGGTCAGGCCGAGGATCGGGGCGCGCAGCGGGCCGGTGTCGGCGCCGCGCGCGGGGGCGGGGCTGGGCGCGGTCGGGATGGCCAGCACCGCGCCGTCGAGCACCCGGGCCATCGTGGACTTCACCTGGTTGATCTCGCGGTCGGCCGTGCCCAGCTCGTCGAGGGTGCGCCCCGACGCGGCGCGCACCCGCTCGGTGACGCCGGGGCCGAAGTGCGGGTGCTCGGCGCGTACCCACTCGCCGTGGCGCTGCCAGAACTCCCAGCCGGTGCGCACCGCGTAGGCCAGCCGGTAGTCGGGTGCGGGCCCGGCGCCCCACAGCGGCTTCTCGTCGACGGGCAGCACGCCCGCGAGCCTGTCCAGCAGGGGCTGCAGCGCGTCGCGGACGGCGGGCTCGGCCAGCTCCCACAGGTCGGCGGGGGCGTGCACGGCGCGGGCCGGGCTGGTCCCGGGGCGGCTGCTCAGCAGCACCCCCGTCGCGGTACGCAGCAGCGCCAGGTCCCGGGTGAGCAGGCCCGGCACGTCGAACGAGCCGCACAGCGGCACCACCCCGGCCCGGCTGACCCGGTTGTGGCTCGGGCGCAGGCCGTAGAGGCCGCACCAGCCGGCGGGGATGCGCACCGAGCCGCCAGTGTCGGTGCCCAGGCCCAGGTCGGCGGAGCCCTCGGCGACCGCGGCGGCGGTGCCGTTGGACGAGCCGCCGGTGATGTGGCCGGGCGCGGCCGGGTTGTCGGGGGCGCCGTAGTGCTCGTTCGTGCCGAACAGGCTGTAGGCCATCTCGTCGGTGTGCGTCTTGCCGACGATGGCCGCGCCCGCGCCGGTCAGCACGGCGACCGCGGCGGCGTCGCGTTTCGCGGCCGGGTGGGTGGCCAGCCAGGTCGGGTTGCCCGCGCCGGTCGGCAGTCCGGCCACATCGAACAGGTCTTTGACGGCCAGCCGTACGCCGCGCAGGGGCCCGCCCGTCTCGGGGCGCGGCGGGATGGCCGTCACCCAGGGCACGTAAGGGCCGGGGGCCGCGAGGTCCGTCATCGCACACTCTCCTACCACGAGCGCCCGGCCGGGGAGTGCGGGCGCACCACGTAGCTTAGGACCGTTGCAATCGAGTAGTCTCTAGTGAGCACTCGTGTTGCAGTCGGCCGTTGCCGGCCGACGGTCCCCGTCTAACCCACCGAGGCGGTGGTGCGGGGTGGTCGTTTCACAGCCACCTGCCACCACGAGGGTGGTCTTATGGTCGGCTCCACGGCCGTTTTGCGTCTCCCGGCCACTCCGGGCGACGTACTGCTGCAGGTTGATCGACGCGTTCAGATCACGGTCCAGGCACAGACCGCACTGCTCGCAGGTGTAGGTCCGTACCTGCAGCGGCAGTTTGGGTCTCACTGCGCCGCAGGTCGAACAGGTCTTCGAGGAGGCGAACCACCGGTCGGCCACGACCAGACGCCCGCCGTGCCACGTGCTCTTATATTCGAGTTGCCGGCGCAGGGTGGCCCAGCTGGCGTCGGCGATGTGGCGCGCCAGACGCCGGTTGCGGATCATCCCGGCGACGTTGAGGTCCTCGACCACGATCGTGCCGTACGTGCCGGCCAGAGACGATGTGAGCTTGTGCAGGCCGTCGGCGCGCAGGTTCGCCACCCGGGCATGTGCGCGGGTCAGGCGGATCTTGGCCTGCTGCCAGCGCCGGGACGGCTGCTGTCCGGTGCGCCGGTCCGGGCCTTGGCGCCGGGACAGGCTCCGGGCAGCTGTGCGCAGCCGCGCCTGCGCCCGGGTCAAATGCCGGGGATTGGGCACGACCTGCCCGGTCGACAGCACCGCCAGGCTCGCGATCCCAAGATCGACGCCGACAGTCTGCTGCGGGCGGGTCGGGGTGCGCGCGGTGCGGGTGATCTGCACGGTGAACGACACATGCCAGCGCCCACCGGTGTGCCGGACGGTCGCCGACAGGATCCTAGCCGTGCCCGCGTGCAGACGGCGGGCGAGTTTGCGGGTGGATTCGTGGGTGCGGATGCGGCCCAGCCTTGGCAGGGTCACATGGTGGCGGGTTTCCTCCACGCGGATGGTTCCGGTGGTGAACCGCACCGACGGCGTCACCCGCCGCCGCGACCGGAACCGCGGGAACCCCACCCGGGGTCCGGCACGGCGGCCTGACCGGGAGGCGGACCAGTTGCCCAGCGCCCGCGCCAAACCGTCGAGGCCGGTATTGAAGGCTTCCTTCGAGCACTGACCCCACCACGGCGCGACCTGGGGCTTGGCCGTGTTCCAGGCGCGGCGCAGGGCGGGCAGGGACCAGCCCAGCGCCGGCGTCAACTGCTCACCGTCCAGGCCGTAGGTGCGTTCAGCGGCGCGTTGGCCGAGGTTGGCGCGCACCGTGGCCAAAGCCCAGTTGAACGCGAACCGCCCGGCTCCGGCATGCCGGTGCAGGTCACGGTCCTGGGCCGGGGTCGGGTCCAGGGCGAAACGATACGCCTGCACCAGGACACCACCAGCCACATCGGACACACCAGCACACTACACACCGGCTACGACAATCCCAGCCATCACCCGCAGCCTGCAGTAAGCCGACGGCACACCAATGCATACTCAAGCCCGCCATAGTTCACTCAACCGCCAACAGCTGGATACCCAATGACCGCAGTGCTCAGCCGCCAAACGCTCAACCGGGCGCTGCTGGCGCGCCAGCTCCTGCTCCGACGTGCCGAGATGCCGGTGTACGACGCCGTCGCGCACCTGTACGGCCTGCAGGCCCAGGCACCGAACCCGCCCTACCTGGCGCTGTGGAACCGGCTGGACGGCTTCGCCCCGGAGGAGCTGTCGCAGCTGATCACGGACCGGCGGGCGGTGCGCATCGCGCTGATGCGCTCGACGATCCACCTGGTCACCGCCGAGGACTGCCTCGCCCTGCGCCCGGTGCTGCAGCCGGCGCACGACCGCGGCTTCGCCGTCACCTACGGCAAGCGGCTGACCGGGCTCGACCTCTACACGGTCGCCGCGCACGGCCGCGAGCTGGTCGAGGCGCGACCGCGCACGTTCGCCGAGCTGGGCGCGCTGCTCGCCGAGCGTTTCCCCGGCCACGACGCCGAGGCGCTCGCGCCGGTGGTGCGCACGCGGGTGCCGCTGGTGCAGGTGCCGCCGCGCGGGCTGTGGGGGTCGAGCGGGCAGGCCGCGCACACCTCGGCCGAGTCGTGGCTGTCCGCGGAGCTGACCGCTCCCGACCCGGCGCGGATGGTGCTGCGCTACCTGGCCGCGTACGGCCCGGCGAGCGTGCAGGACATGCAGGCCTGGTCGGGGCTGACCCGGCTGAAGGAGGTCGTGGCGGGCCTGCGGCCGCAGCTGGTGACCTTCCGCGACGAGCGCGGCGTGGAGCTGTACGACCTGCCGGACGCGCCCCGGCCCGACGCCGCCGAGCCGGCGCCGCTGCGGCTGCTCGGCGAGTTCGACTCGGTGCTGCTCTCGCACGCCGACCGCACCCGGATCATCTCCGACGAGCACCGCAAACGGGTGTTCACGATCAACGGCATCATCAAGGCGACGGTGCTGGCCGACGGCTTCGTCGCCGGGACCTGGCGCATCGAGCGCGGCCGGGACGCCGCGACGCTGCGCGTGGAGCCGTTCGGCCAGCTCAGCGACGTGCAGCGGGCGGCGCTGGGCGAGGAGGCGCGGCGGCTGCTGGCGTTCGCCGTGCCGGGCGTGAAGGCGTACCACGTCGATGCGGGCTGAGCTTTCTGTTCGGGATCGGACACCGGCTTGACGGGCAGCGATCGATCGCGAAGGATTCTCCCGTGCTTGACCCGGGGGTGACGCTCGGCGGCCGTTACGAGCTGGTGGACCTGATCGCCCGCGGTGGGATGGGCGAGGTGTGGCGCGCCGACGACCTGGTGCTCGGCCGCCGGGTCGCGGTGAAGGCGCTGCTGCCGGCCCTGGCCGGGGAGGCCGGGTTCACCGCCCGGTTCCGGGCTGAGGCGCGGGCCATGGCGGCCCTGTCCCACCCCGGCATCGTCGAGATCTACGACTACGGCCACGCCGACGGTGTGGCATACCTGGTGATGCAGTTCGTCGAGGGCGAGTCGCTGCGCGCCCTGGTCGACCGGGACGGCGCGCTGGCCCCGCACCGGGCGATGGGGCTGCTCGCGCAGGCCGCCGACGCGATCCACGCCGCGCACCGGCAGGGCATCGTGCACCGCGACGTGAAACCGTCGAACCTGCTGCTGCGCCCGGACGGGCGGCTCGCGCTGACCGACTTCGGCATCGCGCGCATGGTCGCCGGCGACCGGCTCACCGCCGCCGACGAGATCCTCGGCACCTCGTCCTATCTCGCGCCGGAGCAGGTCACCGGTGCCGAGGTCGGCCCCGCCACCGACGTGTACGCGCTCGGCGTGGTCGCGTACGAGCTGGTCACCGGCGAGCGGCCGTTCACCGCCGACACCCCGCTCGCGGTCGCGCTCCAGCACGTCAACGACGACCCGCCCGCGCTGCCCGCGGACGTGCCCCGGCCGGTCCGGGCGCTCATCATGCGCGCGCTGGCCAAGGAGCCCGACGACCGCTGGCCCTCCGCCGCCGCGCTCGCGCAGGCGTCCCGCTCGGCGGCACACGCCACCCGGACGGCGGCGCGCGCCGCCGCCACACCGGCCGTCTCCCCTGGCCCGGAGGACACCTCAGCCGAAGCTGCCCCGGCCGCAGACCGGCCGCCCACCCGGAAGGGGACGGCACCCTCCGGTGCCGCGACCAGCCGGCCGCCGGGGACGGTCGCGCAAGCCGGCGCGGCAGCGGCGGCCCCGGCGGGCGACCGCCGCAGGGAGGGTGTGCCACCCCCCGGCCACCGCCGGGCGCCGCACGGGGCGCCGCTTCGCAACCGCCGCCTGCTCGCCGGAGCCGCCGCGGTCCTGTTGCTGCTGGTGGCGGCCCTCGCCTACGCGCTCACGCCGAGCGGCGGCGCCGATCCGTCCGGGCAGGACCCGGGCGCCGGTCCCTCCGCGAGCAGCGGGGCGGGCACGGACCCCACCGCGCCGACCGGCACCGGTCCCTCCGGCGGCACCGGCCCGACGCCCCGGGCCACGGTGACGGCGTCCAGCCGTCCGCTGCCGCGGCCGTCGGGTGCGCGCCCGAGCCCGGCCGCGCCGAGCAGCCCCGCCGCGCCGCAGAGCCCGGCCACGGCAACCCGGACGGTGCCCGGCATGTACGGCTGGCGCGAGGTCGAGGTGGTCGCCGAGCTGAAGCGCCTCGGCCTGATCGGCACCATCACCTACCGGGCCACGCCCGACCAGTGCTACGCGATCGAGCAGTCACCGGCGGGCGGGACGGTCGTCGCCGCCGGGTCGACCGTCGACGTCGTGATCGCCACCGCGACCGATCAGTGCAAGCAGGTCTGATCCGCCGTTAGCATGTCGCGATGCGAGCGGGGCAGGACGAGGACCGGCAGCGTCTGGCGCAGGTGTGCGCCGCGTTCGGGCTGGGCGACGTGCACGCGGTCCGGCACCTGCCGATCGGCGCCATGAACCGCAACTGGCGGGTGGACACCACCACGGGCGTCTACGCCGTGAAGGAGCTTCAGGACCGGAACGCGGGTGACGTGGGCGCGCGGCATCGCACGATGAAGCTGCTCATAGGCCACGGCGTGCCCGTCCCGGAGCCGCTGGAACGGGCCGGCGGCGATCCGGAGTGCGTGCTGGACGGCGCGCGGTTCACCGTCAGCGCCTGGGCTCCCGGGCAGCACCTCACCGGCACCGCCATGAGCCTCGACCAGGCCGCCGCGTACGGGGAGCTGCTGGGCGGCATCCACGTCGCGCTGTCGGCCGTGCCGCTGCACGGTGGCGCCCCGCCGGACCACGTGCCCGACGCGACCTTGTCGCTGACCGCTCTGGACGTGATGCTGGACCTCGTCACCCGCAGACCTGACCGGGACGAGATCGACGAGCTCGCTCTGAGCGATCTGGCCCGGCGGCGTGAGCTGCTCACCGCCCCGACCCCGCCGGTGCCGGCAGGTGCGGAGCCAGGCCCGCGAGGGTGGGTGCACGGCGACTTCCACCACAACAACGTGCTGTGGGAGCAGGGCCGGGTCAGCGCGGTCCTGGACTGGGACCGCGTCGGTGTCCGCTCTCTCGCCGCCGAGCTGATCCGAGCCTGCCTGCTGACCTTCGGCGGTGACGGCGGCATCGACCTGCCGCGGACGGCGGCGTTCGCGGACGGCTACCGGCGGCGGCGTCCGCTGACCGTCGGCCAACTGGCCGACGCCGAGCATCGCGCCTGGTGGTCGTGGCTGACCGGGAGCTGGCCACTCGACCGCCGTTACCAGCACGGGGACACCACGTGCGACCGCTTCTACGTGCGCAACGCGGCGACGTTCCGCTGGTGGACGGATAACCGGACCGAGGTCGTCGCCGCGCTCACCGGCCGGGTCGCCCACTAACGGGACCCGGCGGACCAGATCCCGGAGCTGCACGGGCCGGAGCCTGGTCCTGGCATCGTTATCCGGCCGTCATCCGGCTTACCTAAGCTGCCCCGGGGCGATCTTGCCCCAGGGCGGCTTCACGCTGCCGTCATCTCTGCCGTACGAAGGATCCACTCCGCACATGCGCCATGTTCTGAGCACCACCGTCCTGAGCCTCACCCTGCTCGGCTCCGCCGCCTGCACCGCCGACCCGGCCGCGACCACGGCCGCCCCCTCGTCGCCGGCCGTGTCCGCGGCCGCGTCCTCCGCCGCGCCGGCCGTCCCCACCGGCACCAAGGACGAGAACGCGACGTGCCTCGCGTTCATCGCACTGAGCACCAGCCAGCAGGGCGCCCTGGGGGTGCTGGGGGCCACCATGAAGATCATCGGCGCGGCCATCAACGACGAGGCGAAGGCGGCGACCCTCATCCCCGACTTGAGCGAGGCGATCGAGGTCTACCGCGCCGAGCTGGCGAAGATCTCGGCTGACACCGCGGACGCCGAGCTGAAGGCGGCCCTCGAGGCCGACCTTGCGACGGTCGTCGCCGGACAGCAGGCCGTCACGGCCGCCAACGGCGACCTGGACAAAATCATCGAGGTCCTCGAAGGCCCCGCACTGGACTTCGAGGACGGCGGCAAGACCGGAAAGATCTGCGTCCCCTGAGCCTGCCGAAGGGCAGCGGGCTCGACTTGAGCGCGAGAAAGGGTATCGAGGTCCGTCGGCGACGGCGAACTCGATACCCTTTTCCTGCCGTCGGCGGCCTCCCCCGGGTCAGTGCCCGCCGTGGGCCAGGTGCGCGCCGTGGTCGATCACGCCCGGCCTGCCGCCCGGCGGCACCACCACGAACTGCCCCATCATCCCGGCGTCCTCGTGGAACAGCACGTGGCAGTGGAACATGTACGGCGTGTCCGCGTCCGCGTAGTCGGTGAACCGCATGATCAGCTCATACGTCTCGTCCGGGTGCAGGTAGACGGTGTCCTTCCAGCCCGACAGCGGCGGCGGCGGCGCGGCCCCGCTGACGGTGAGCACCTGGAACTGCACGTCGTGCACGTGGAAGTTGTGCGGCTGACCGTCGTTGTTGAAGACCCGCCACACCTCCGTGGTGTCCTGCTCCGGCGCGAAGTCGACCCGGGTCATGTCCATCTGCCGGCTGTTGATGCTGTGCCCGCTGAACTTGAACTCCCGCTGCTGCGCGGCACTGCCACGGTCCAGCTTCGCGATGGCGACCAGCCGCCGCGGCACCTCCGGGCGCGCCGCGAGCGTGCCCGACGCGCGCAGCTGCAGCACGTCGAACGAGTCGGCCCCGCCGGTGAACCGCCCGAACACGCCCGTGCCCAGGTCCGGCGGGTAGCTGCGCAGCACCGTGCGCTCCCCCGGCTCGACCGTCACCACGATCTCGGCCCGCTCGCCCGGCGACAGCATGAGCCGGTCCGTCCGGTGCGCCGACTCGAGCAGCCCGCCGTCCGTGCCCACCAGGTCGAACTCGCGCCCGTCGGTGAACCCGAAGTCGTAGACGCGCGCGTTGGAGCCGTTGAGCAGCCGCAACCGCACCCGCTGCGTCCTGACCTCCAGGTACGGCCCCACGGTGCCGTTGACCGCGATGGTGTCGCCGAGCACGCCGACCCCGCTGAAGATCCCGGGGGCGTCGTCGAGCTTGCCCTTGCCGTCGAACTTGCGGTCCTGCACGATCACCGGGATGTCGTCGACGCCGTACTCGTGCGGCAGTGCCGCCACCGAGGTGGCCGGGTCGTCGACGATGAACATCCCCGCCAGGCCCTGGTACACGTGCTTGGCGGTCTCGCCGTGCAGGTGCGGGTGATACCACAGCGACGCCGCGGGCTGCTCGATCTTCCAGGCCGGCGACCAGGTCCTGCCGGGGGCCACCAGCTGGTGCGGGCCGCCGTCCATCTCCGGCGGCAGGTGCATGCCGTGCCAGTGCACGGTGGTCGTCTGGTCCAGGGCGTTGGTCACGTTGACCACCACCTGCTCGCCGCGGGCGGCGCGCAGCGTCGGGCCGAGCACGTCGCCGTTGAACCCCCACGTCGGCGTCGCGCCCCGGCCGAAGTCGTGCGTGCCCGCCTGCGCCGTCAGGTCGAACACCCGGCGCCCGCCCTCCAGCCGCGACGGCGCGAGCGGCGGCACCGCCAGCGGCCGCGTGAAGTCGACCGCGCCGGTGGTGTCGACCGTCTGGCTGTTCCAGATCCACGCACCGGCTCCGGCGCACACCGTGCACAGCAGCGCGACCACGATGCCGAGCACCGCCAGCACCCTCCTGAGGCGCACCCTGACCAACTCCCTTCCCCGGGTCCTGTGAAGCGCAGACAGGGTGCCGGGCGGCGAACGGGCGCGTCGAGGGATAGACCGGGATACCCGGGACAGGCCAGGGGATTCCCCCCGGTCGTGAGCGAGTTCACCGGGGGAACCCTGACGGGATCTCCCGGGAGAGCGTTTACGGTCGTACGGTGAGCGCCGCGCCCCTTTCCGTCACCGCCCGCCGCGAGCCCTGGCCGCTGGCGGGCCTGCTGCTGGTGGCGGCGGGCACGTTCCTGTCGGTGACCACCGAGATGGTGCCGATGGGCCTGCTCAGCTCGATCAGCCGGGACCTCGGCGTCAGCGAGCCCACGGTCGGCCTGCTGGTCACCGGGTACGCCCTGATGGTGGCGCTGTTCGCGGCGCCCCTGGGGCGGCTGACCGCCCGGTTCCCGCGCCGCGGCCTGCTGGTGGGCACGCTGCTGGCGTACTCCGCCAGCAACGTCATCATGGCGGTGAGCACCGTGTATCCGCTGGCCGCGGCGGCCCGGCTGCTGGGCGGCCTGACCCACGGCGCGTTCTGGGCCATGTGCGCCGGATACGTCGCCCGCATGGTCACCCCCGACCGGGTCGGCCGCGCGGTGACCCTGGTGTTCGCGGGCGGCACCGTCGCGATCCTGCTCGGCGTGCCCGCGGGCACCGCGCTCGGCGTCGCGATCGGCTGGCGGGCGGCGTTCGCGGTGCTGGCCGGGGTCGGCGTGGTGCTGGCGCTGGTCGGCTGGCGGCTGCTGCCCGACTTCCCCGGCGAGGCGGCCGGCAACGGGCTGAGCCTGCTGCGCGTGCTGCGCACGCCCTCCGTGGCGATCGTCGTGGTCACCACCGCGGTGACCATGCTCGGCTACTTCAGCTTCTACACCTACATCTCGCCGTTCCTGCAGGCCACCGGCCTGAGCGAAGAGGCGCTGAGCCCGGCGCTGCTCGGCTACGGCGCGGCCGGCGCAGTCGGCCTGCTCGCCGCCGGGCTGCTGGTGGACAAGCGGCCCCGGCTGGCGATGCTGGGCGGGGTCGTCATCCTGACCGCCGCGCTGGTCGTGCTCGCCTTCGCCGGGACGACCCCCGCGCTGGCGGTGGCCGCCGCAGCGCTGGCCGGTCTCGCGCTCAACGGCCTGGCCACGCTCGTGCAGGCGGCGATCCTGCGGGCCGCCCCGGCGGGCGCCGCCGACACCGCCGCCGCGCTCAACGCCTCGGCCTTCAACCTGGGCATCGGCGGCGGCGCGCTGCTCGGCGGCCTGGCGCTCAGCGGCTGGGGCGCGGCCTCGCTGCCGCTCGTCGCCGCCGTGCTGACCACCGCCGGCATCGGCGGCGTGCTGTACGGCCGCCGGGAGGGTTTCCCCGCCACGGTCACCCTGTGAACCGCCGCGGCCTGCGAGCGGGCAGAATGGCGGCGTGACGACGTCCATTAACCAGCGCATCGCCGAGGAGCTCGGCGTACGGAACAACCAGGTGACCGCGGCGGTCGAGCTGCTCGACGGCGGGGCCACCGTCCCGTTCATCGCCCGCTATCGCAAGGAGGTCACCGGCGCGCTGGACGACGAGCAGCTGCGCAACCTCGAAGAGCGCCTGCGCTACCTGCGCGAGCTGGAGGAGCGCCGGACCACGATCATCGAGTCGATCCGGTCGCAGGGCAAGCTCGACGACGCGCTGCTGGCGCAGATCATGGCCGCCGACGCGAAGGCCCGGCTGGAGGACATCTACCTGCCGTACAAGCCAAAGCGGCGGACCAAGGCGATGATCGCCCGCGAGGCGGGCCTGGAGCCGCTCGCGGACCTGCTGCTCGGCGACCCGTCGCACGACCCGCAGACCGCCGCCGCGGCGTACGTCGACGCCGGCAAGGGCGTGGCCGACACCGCCGCCGCGCTGGAGGGCGCCCGCGCCATCCTGGTCGAGCGCTTCGGCGAGAACGCCGACCTGATCGGCTCGCTGCGTGAGCTGATGTGGACCCGCGGCCGCATCGTCTCCAAGATGCGCGACGGCAAGGCCGAAGAGGGCGCGAAGTTCTCCGACTACTTCGACTTCTCCGAGCCGTACGCCAAGCTGCCCAGCCACCGCATCCTCGCCATGTTCCGCGGCGAGAAGGAGGAGGTGCTGGACCTGGTCATGGAGCCGGACGAGCCGCAGCCCGAGGGCGCGCCCGCCGGGCCGACGGTGTTCGAGGGTCGCATCGCCGCCGCGTTCGGCATCAGCGACCGCGGCCGCCCCGCCGACAGGTGGCTGAACGACACCGTGCGCTGGGCCTGGCGCACCCGCATCCTGGTGCACCTCGGCCTGGACCTGCGCAACCGGCTGTGGCAGGCGGCCGAGGAGGAGGCCGTGCGGGTCTTCGCGATGAACCTGCGCGACCTGCTGCTGGCCGCCCCGGCGGGCACCCGCGCCACGATGGGCCTGGACCCGGGCTACCGCACCGGCGTCAAGGTCGCCGTCGTCGACGCCACCGGCAAGGTCGTCGCCACCGACACGATCTACCCGCACGTGCCGCACAACCGCTGGAACGAGTCGCTGGCCAGCCTCGCCAAGCTGTGCGCGGCGCACAAGGTCGAGCTGATCGCCATCGGCAACGGCACCGCCTCCCGCGAGACCGACAAGCTCGCCATCGACCTGATCAAGCTCGCGCCGCACCTCAACCTGACGAAGATCGTCGTCTCCGAGGCGGGCGCGTCGGTGTACTCGGCCTCCGCGTACGCCTCGCAGGAGCTGCCCAGCCTCGACGTGTCGCTGCGCGGCGCGGTGTCCATCGCCCGCCGCCTGCAGGACCCGCTCGCCGAGCTGGTGAAGATCGACCCGAAGTCCATCGGCGTCGGGCAGTACCAGCACGACCTGTCCGAGGTGAAGCTGTCCCGCTCGCTGGACGCGGTGGTCGAGGACTGCGTGAACGGCGTCGGCGTCGACGTGAACACCGCGTCCGCGCCGCTGCTGGCCCGGGTGTCGGGCATCAGCGCCGGGCTGGCCGAGAACATCGTGCTGCACCGCGACGCCAACGGCCCGTTCCGCTCGCGCACGGCGCTCAAGGAGGTGCCCCGCCTCGGCCCGAAGGCGTTCGAGCAGTGTGCGGGCTTCCTGCGCATCCCCAACGGCGACAACCCGCTCGACGCGTCCAGCGTGCACCCCGAGGCGTACCCGGTGGTGCAGCGCATCCTGAAGAACAACGGCGTCGAGATGAGCAAGCTGATCGGCAACGGCTCGCTGCTGCGCACGCTCAAGCCGGCCGAGTACGCCGACGACGTGTTCGGCCTGCCGACCGTCACCGACATCATCAAGGAGCTGGAGAAGCCCGGCCGCGACCCGCGCCCCGCCTTCAAGACCGCGTCCTTCAAGGACGGCGTCGAGAAGATCGGCGACCTGCAGCCCGGCATGCTGCTGGAGGGCGTGGTCACCAACGTGGCGGCGTTCGGCGCGTTCGTCGACATCGGCGTGCACCAGGACGGCCTGGTCCACGTCTCGGCGATGTCGCGCAACTTCGTCAGCGACCCGCGTGACGTGGTCAAGTCGGGTGACGTGGTCAAGGTGAAGGTGCTGGACGTGGACATCCCGCGCAAGCGCATCTCGCTGACCCTGCGCCTGGAGGACGAGGCCGCCCCGGCCGGCGGCGACCGCGGCCAGCGTGGCGGCGGCGACCGTGGTCAGCGTGGCGGCGGTGGCGGCGGCCAGCGCGGTGGCCAGGGCGGCCAGCGCGGCGGCGGGCAGCCCCGCCAGCGCAACGAGCCGCCGGTCGCCAACAGCGCCATGGCCGACGCCCTGCGCCGGGCGGGCCTCGACAAGCTCCGCTGAGGCTCCCCACTGGCATGATCGAAGCTCCCGCCGCGCTGTCGACACAGCGTGGCGGGAGCTTCCTCGTTTCGGCGCGGTACACGCTCAACGCGCGCGACGGCGGCGCCTGGTGGTCACGATCAGCCCCGCGCCACCGGCGGCGAGCGCCGTGCCCGCGAGCGCCGTCACGATGTTGGTGCTCATGTCGTCTTCGATGTCGGCCACGTCCACCTGGCGCCAGCGCAGCTCCTGCTCACCTGACGCCTCCGCCAGCCGCTGCTCGGCCCGGGGCAGCCGGTCGGCGAGCTGTGTGTAGCCGTACACGCTGCCCGCCGCCAGAAACAGGCCCAACCCGGCGAGCAGCACTCCCACGGCGTACGACAATCTCCACATGACGTCTCCCGGCCCTCGCGTTCACTGATCCGGCGAAGGTAGGGCCGCCGCGGAAGCGATCAACCTCGCTGATCGCGTCCGCGCAGGCCGGACGGGCGGGAGACGCTCCCGGAGCGGCCCGGTGCGGGAGGCGTCAGCCGCACATCCGCCACTCGCCGTCCTCCTTGAGCAGCGGGAAGCCCTGCGTCGTCACCGCTCCCGTCTCGGCCTGGGTGAGGCGCATGGTGATGACCGCGGTCGTGGTGGTGTTCATCGTCTTGATGCTCGTGCCGGTCACCTCGTACTTGCTGATCTTCAGCTGTGCCGTCTGGATCCGGGTGTAGTCGGCCTCGGAGGTGCTCGCCTGGACCTTGTCGCACAGCCGCCCGTACGCGCCGTGGTAGTCCCCGGCCATGATGTCCTCGACGTAGGCGACCGCGGCGTCGCGGGCCGGGCCGGTCGCCTCCTGGACACCGCGGAACAGCAGCACCGCGCCGGTGATGCCGCCACCGCAGCACAGCACCAGGACGACGGCGACGATGATCAGGATGCGCTTGGTGTTGCTCTTCTTCGCCGGCGGCGGCGGGGGCACGAAGGTCATGGCGCCAATATGAACGATCAACGCAAGCGAGCCCTCGGCCGACCCACCGGGCGTGGCAGCATGGATCGGTATGAGGGTCGCCGAACACGTCGCGGCGCGGCCCGCGTCGGCGCTGCGGTCGTACGTGCACCGGTACACCGGCTATCACTACCGCGGCTTCGCCTCGGGCGTGCACCTGGGCCTGCCCTCCTCCGCGCTGACCGTCGTGCTCAGCTTCGACGAGCCCACGCTCGTGTCGCTGCACCCCGGCGAGCCGCCCACCGGGTACGCCGCCCTGGCCGGCGGCCTGACCCTGGCACCGGCCTTCATCCACCACGACGGCACCCAGTACGGCGTGCAGCTGGACCTCACCCCGGCGGGCGCCCGCGCCCTGTTCGGCCTGCCCGCCGCGGCCCTGGCCGCCGCCGTGCTGCCGGTGGACCTCGAGCCCCTGACCGACCGGCTGCGCGCCGCGTCCTGGCCCGAGCGGTTCGCGCTGCTCGACGCCGCGCTCACCGCCCGTCTGCGCCCGGCCGAGACCGCGCCCGAGCTGGCGTACGCCTGGCAGCGGGTGCAACGCTCCGGCGGCGAACTGCGCGTCGGCGAGCTGGCCGCGGAGACCGGCTGGAGCCGCCGCACCCTGTGCTCCCGCTTCACCGCCGAGTACGGCGTCGGCCCCAAGGACGCGCTGCGCCTGGCGCGTTTCGGCCGCTCGCGGCGGCTCGTGCAGCGGGCCGACCGGCCCGCGCTGGCCGAGGTCGCCGCCGCGTGCGGCTACTACGACCAGGCGCATCTGGCCCGCGAGTGGCGCGAGTTCGCCGGGGTGGCGCCGTCGCGCTGGCTGGCTGCCGAGGACCTTCCCATAAGTACAAGCCAGGACGGCACCAGTGCCGGGACCCTGGAGCCATGACCGATCGCGAAACCATGGTCTGGCCCTGCCTGACCTACGCCGACGCCCGCGCCGCCATCTCGTTCCTGGAGGAGGCGTTCGGGTTCACCGCCACCGCCGTCTACGGCAGCGGCGACACCGTGCTGCACGCCGAGGTGCGCTGGCCGCTGGGCGGCGGCGTCATGCTGGGCAGCCCCCGGCCGGAGAACGTGCACGACATCCCGGCCGGGCAGGGCCTGGTCTACGTCGTCACCGACGAGCCCGACGCCCTGTTCGACCGCGCCGTCGCGGCCGGGGCGACGGTGGTCCGCGAGCTGCGCGACACGGACTACGGCTCGCGCGGCTTCAGCGTCCGCGACCCCCAGGGCGTCTGCTGGAGCTTCGGCACGTACGCCGGCGAGTGAGCCCACACGTCGCCACCGCGCCGGCCCGCCCGCCCAAGATCGTCCGACTTGCCTGGCACCTGGGCGTATCTTGAGCGCGCTTTCGCCCACTTGCCAGGCAAGTTTGACGATCTTGGCTGCCAGGCGAGTCGGACGATCTTGGCGTCGGGCAAGGGGCGATCTGACGGCGTCAGGCGCCAGAGCGCGCCGCCGCGATACGGGCGGCGCCCACCTCGCCCGGGCCCGCGGTGACGGTGGCGGTGCCGGGCAGGTGGTGGGCCAGCAGGCGGATCACCGCGTCGCGCACCGGGCGGGAGCCGCCCAGCACGCTGCCCGCCAGCACCACCGGGCCGTCCGCGTGCACCTCCACGACGGTGTCCACCAGGTGCGTGGCACAGCGTTCGACGAGCGCGACGGCCTGCGGGTCGCCGGCCTCGGCAGCCTCGGTGACCAGGGGCGCGAGCCGGGACAGGTGGCGGGGCTCCTGGTCGTGCAGCGCGCCGATCAGGTCGTCGGCGGCCTGCCGGGACGCGGCGGCAGGCAGCACGCCGAGCACGGCCGTCGCGACGGCGCGGGTCAGGTGCCCCTCGGGGACGCGGGAGTACAGCTCGCGGGCGGTCAGCGCGGCCGCCTCGCGGCCCAGCCAGAACCCTGAGCCCAGGTCGCCGAGCAGCCAGCCGATGCCGTCCGCGCTCGCGGTCATCACCCCGTGCTCGATGCGCGCCGCGATCGCCCCCGTGCCGGAGATCAGCACCGTGCCGCGCGGCTCGGGCGTGCCCGCGGCGTACGCCACCTCGACATCACCGACCGGCCGCACCGGCACCAGAAGCCCCAGCTCCGCAAAGGCGGTCTCATAGGCGGACGCAACGGCGGGGTCGGTGAACCGGCCTGTCCCCGCGATGCCCATCACCGCACAGCGCACCTCGACCGGGTCGAGGCCGGTCAGCGCGGTGCGCACGGCGGCGGACACCGCGGCCACGGCCTCGGGCAGCGGCACCGAGACCGGGTTGCCGGCGCCCGCGCGGCCGAAGCCGGCGCGGGCGCCGTCGAGCGTGGTGATCAGCGCCCGTGACGACGTGCCGCCGACGTCGAGGCCGAGGACGAGGGTCACGGGCGCTGATCCTTTCACTTCATCGGGACCGGGTCGACTGCCTCAGCAGCGGCCCAGGTCCTCCCACTGCACGGTCCAGCCGGGCTCGCTGCCCTGCGTCCACCACTTGGCGCGCCACAGGTGCACGCCGTCGCCGGACTTCGGGCCGCTGGGGTTGCCGTTGGCGCTGCGCTCCCACTTGACCTGCTGGCCGCCGGTGTAGATGCCGCTGATGGTCCAGGTCGGCGCGCTGGCGCAGCCGGTGCCGCCGGTCGGCGGGGCCGAGGGCGACGGCGAGCTGCTCGGCGGGGCCGAGGGCGACGACGACGGCGGGGTGCTCGGGCCGGTCGACGGCGAGGCGGTGGGGCAGGTGCCGCCGCCGGTGCCGACGGTGTCGGTGTGCGCCACGTTCTGCGCCCGGTACGAGCCGACGCGGGTGTTGACCTGCGCCGGGGTGAGCACCTCGTTCTGCGAGTAGAGCACGTAGTCGACCTGCTGGCGGTAGGTCGACATGCCGCCGGTGTGCGCGGCCGCGTCGATGAACCACAGGTTGAAGTTGATCGACATGTTCGTCTCGGGGTAGTAGATGCCGCTGTGGTCGGCGACCAGGTTCCCGTCGATGTAGTACTTCACGTGCCCGGCCGAGACCGTGAACACGAGGTCGTGCCAGCCCGCGAACGACTGCCGCTGCTCGCCGTGGGCGTTGACGGCCTCCCAGGGGTCGGGGCGGTAGGTCTCCCACGTGGTCTCGTACATGATGTTCGACGGCTCGCCCCACCCGCCGTTGGGCAGGTACTCGAAGTCGATCTCGCCGTAGTTCGGGTCCATCGGGGCGGCCAGCGGGGTGATGGTGAAGAACGTCTCCACCAGGTGGTCGCCGTCGTTGCCGGAGACCGGCGCGTCGGTGAACTTGACCCGCGAGGCGTAGGTGCCCTCGAAGAACTTCTGCTGGTGGTACAGCTCCGCCTGGCTGGTGCCGCCGGCCGTGCCGTCGGTGGACGCCTGCAGCTGCAGGGACTTGGCGCCGTCCACGGTCGGGAACGAGACGTTGGAGGTCGGCCAGGAGGCGCCCGGGATGCCGGGGCCGCCGGAGTAGGTGCGCACCGTCCAGCCACGCTGCTGGATCAGCGGATCGCTCGGCCCGCTGTAGCTGAAGTCGTCGAACAGGGCGTTGCAGGTGGCCGCCGCGGCGGACGCGGTGGTGCCCGCGGTCAGCGCGACCAGCGTGCCGGCGGTGAGCGCCAGTGCGGTGGCGCCGAGCGCGGCGACGATGGGACGTCGGAGGGACACTTGTTTCTCCTTTCGGGGTGGCGGACTACGGTGGGTGGCACCCCCGGGCGCGCCGCGTGAGAGGCGGCGCGCCCGGGGCCTTGGTGCCCCGTGGGTCCGTTGTGCGGGAGGTGCCTTCTTGCGGGCACGGTCGAGCACGCCGAGAAGCACGTTCTCCCCGAGTTCGGCGTCTGCGCCCGCCCGTGCGGTCTGTGGGTGTTACTTGAGGGCGCCGGACGTCAGCCCGGCGCGGATCTGCCGCTGGAAGAAGACGTACGCGAGCAGGACCGGCAGGATCGCGATGACCAGCCCGGCGAACAGGCCGCTCCAGTCGCTGCGGTAGCCCTGGCTCACCGCCAGCTCGGCGAGGCCCTGGGCGAGCACGTAGTGGTCCGGGTCGGGGTTGAGCACCTTCGGCAGCAGGTACTGGTTCCACAGGCCGAGGAAGTTGAAGATGCCCACGCTGACCATGCCCGGCCGGGCCATCGGCAGCATGACCCGGAAGAACACCCCGGCGTGCGAGGCCCCGTCGATGAACGCGGCCTCGGCGACCGCGCCCGGCAGCGAGCGGAAGAACCCGTGCAGGAAGAACACGGTGAACGGCAGGGCGTACGCGGCGTACACGAGGATCAGCCCGTGGTACGTGCCGAGCATGCCGAGGTTGTCGACCACGAAGAACAGCGGCACCAGCGCGAGGAACACCGGGAACAGCATCCCCGCGACCAGCAGGTAGTAGATGAACCGGTTGCCCGGGAACTCGTACCGGGCCAGGCAGTACGCCGTCAGCGCGCCGAGCAGCATGGTCAGCGCCAGCGCGCCGCCCACCACGATCAGCGTGTTGAACAGGTACTGCCCGATCGAGGCCTGGTCCCAGGCGCGGGACCAGTTGTCGAACCGCAGCTCGGCCGGCGGCGTCCACGGGCTGTCGAAGATCTCCGCGTCGGTCTTGAACGACGACATGAAGGCCCACAGCAGCGGCAGCGAGACCAGCGCGGCCCACAGCGTCAGCACGGCGTGCTTGATCCTCATGCCAGCTCCACCCGCTCCCGCTTCGTCACGCGCAGCAGCAGCACCGCGATGGACAGGGTGAGGAAGAAGATCGCCACCCCCATGGCCGAGGCGTAGCCGAACTTGCCGAAGGCGAACGCGGTCCGGTACAGGCCGAGCCCCATCACCTCGGTGCTGTTGTCCGGCCCGCCCGGCCCGACCGTCATGATTTGGACCAGGGCGAACCCGTCCAGCGCCGCGATGCCCAGGTAGATCCAGCCCACCTGCACGCTCTCCCAGATCAGCGGGAGCGTGATCCGCCGGAACACGGTCACCGGCCCGGCCCCGTCGATGGCCGCGGCCTCGACGATGTCCTCCGGCACCGACTCCATCGCGGCCGAGAACAGCACCACGTAGAAGCCGACCGACGACCAGATCAGCACGATCATCACGCACCACAGCGCCAGGTCCGGCTCGGCCAGCCAGGAGCGCCGCCAAGAGTCCAGGCCCACCGCCGACAGCGCCCCGTTGAGCAGGCCGCTGTTGGGGGTGTACACGAACTGCCAGAGCACCGCGATGATCGCGACGCTGAGCAGCTGCGGGAAGAAGTACACCACCCGGTAGACCTTGGTGCCCTTGGTCGCGGCGGCCAGGGCCAGCGCGATCGCGATGACGGCCAGCGGCACGACAAGCAGCATCAGCCCGTTGTGGCGCAGCCCGGCCAGGAACAGCGGGTCACTCCACAGCCTGCTGAAGTTGTCCAGCCCGGTGAACTCCGGGGCGCTGTCCACACCGTTCCAGTTCGTGAACGCGAGCTGGAACGCCTGCAGGTACGGCGACAGGACGAACACGCCGTACAGCGCCAGGGGCACGATCAGCGCCCCCACCAGGAACCGGTACTTGCCGTGCCGCATGGCCCCTCACCGCTTGTGCTTGACGATGGCGCTGTCCTTGGCGACCGCGTCGGCGGCCTTCTGCACGCGCTCGGCCCACTGCTGCGGGTTGATGCGCTTGGTGGCCAGCTCGCCCGTCGCGTCGTCGACCGCCTTCGACAGCGGCGCGTACCAGGTGCGGAACTTGTAGCTGAACACGTTCGGGCCGGCCGCCTTGACCGCCTCGGCCACCGAGCCCAGGCCGCTGGTCAGGGTGAGCCCGTCGGTCGCGCCGGTGACCACCGGCAGCGCCTTGGCGCTCTCCGCGAAGCCGCGCGCGACCTGCTTGGAGAACAGGTAGCGCAGGAACTCCAGGCCGCCCTGCGGGTTCTTGGCCTTGGCGGGCACCAGGAACGACTCGCTGCTGGCCGCCATCACGGCGCCGTTCGGGAGCTTGTCCGAGCCGGTCAGCGCGGGCACGGTCGCCATGACCATGTCGAACCCGGCCGGGGTGACCTGCTGCTGCTCGCCCTCCAGCCAGGAGCCGCACGGGATGAACGCCACCTGGCCCTTGCACCACGCGTTCTGCGCCTCGGTGTGGGACAGGCCCTCCGAGCCGGGCATGATGTGCCCGCGTACCGCCAGCTGGTGGATCGCCTCCGCGGCGGCCAGCACGGCGGGCTGCTGCCACGCCCCGGCCTCCAGGTTGTCGATCGCCTTGACCGCCTCGACGCCGCCGGCCTTGGCGGCCATCGACAGCAGCGGGTCGTTCAGGTACTCCGGGTACTTGCCCTGCCAGGTCCACGGGTGCAGACCGGCCTTCTTGATCTCGTCGTTGAGGGTGAGCATCTCCTCCCACGTCTTCGGGAAGGTCCACCCGTGCTTGGCGAACAGCGTCTTGGAGTACCAGACGCCCCACAGCACCGACGAGTAGTTGAGCACCAGCGGCTTGCCGTCGAACGTGCCGTCCTCGATCACGCCCGGCATGAGCGTGTCGCGCACCTTCTTGCCCGGGTCGTCCACGGCCGGGGCGTCCAGCAGCTCGGTCAGGTCCTTCAGCTTGCCCGCCGACACGAGAGTGGCCAGATCGAGGCGGCCCGCGCCGCTGTTGTCGACCACGTCCGGCGGGCTGTCGGCCACGAACCGCGGCTGCAGCACCTCACCGACACCCTGGATGCCCTTGTGGTCGACGACGACCTTCGGGTGCTTCTCCTTCAGCCGGGTCCCGGCGTCGATCGCGTACTGGTCGCCGTACCCACCCTTGAAGATCACCACTTCCAGGCCGGCGTCGGCCGGCACGCCCAGCGGGTTCTCCGCGCTGACGTCGCCCTTGCCCGCGCCCTCGTCGTCGCCGCCACCGCCGGTGGCGCACGCGGCCAGCGTGGTGCTCGCCGCAGCGGCAGCTGCGCTGAGCAGCGCACCGCGTCTTGTAAGGTTCATGATGTCGCCCTTCGTTTGCACACAGGGGTTGATGGGTTAGGCGATACGCCGGATGCGCCCGGCGTATCGCGCTTCCAACTGCTGGTTGTGCTCATAGCCGCCGGCGATGTTGGCGGACAGGTAGATCGGCGGGGTCTGACCCGCCTCCTCCAGGCGCCGCACCACCTCGGTGACCACCATCTGGGCCAGCACGGCCGCGGTCACCGACGACACGGCGCCGGACTGATTGGGCATGATCACGTCGCCGTACGGGGCGCCGTTGTCCAGCACCACGTCGGCGATCTCGGACAGCCGCCTCCCGGACGGGTGGCGCGGCTGCGACTGCGCGGTGTGCGCCAGCGACGTCACCGCGATCAGCTGGTGCCCCTTCTCCTTGATGAGCAGGGCCAGCTCGACCACCACCCCGTTGATGCCGGAGTTGGAGGCCAGCACGAACACGTCCGCGGGCTGGATCGGGGCCAGCTCGTAGAGCCGGTGCGCCACCTCGGTGCGCCGCTCCAGCAGCTGGTCCTCCAGCACCTCGCGCGGCTCGCCGCCCCACAGCACGATGTCGCGCAGCGCGATGCGGTTCGTCGGCACCAGCCCCCCGGCCCGGCCCGCGATCTCCATCGCCAGCGCCTCGGAATGCCCGCTGCCGAACGCCTGCACCACACCGCCCGCGTCGAGGCTCTCCGTGATCAGGTCGGCGGCCCGCTGCACGTTGGCGGCCTGCCCGGTGCCCACCTTGCCCACCAGCTCGGTGATGGCTTCCAGGTACGTCTGCGCGTTCATCTCGCTCCTCGTGTTGCTCGTGGGTTGGCCGCGCGGTCGCTCACTCGGCTGCGTCACCGCGCCGCGCGTGGCGGCGCCGGTGCGAGGTCGGCTCGTCGTGCAGCCGGTGTGCCTCCACCGCCCGCGCGGTGACCTCGAACGCCTCGGTGGTCCGCGCGTACGTCCGCTGCGCCACCGCGACGTAGATCAGATCGACGGCGACCAGCTGCCCGTGCAGCGCCGACAGCGCCGCCAGCCGGAACGTCGTCTCGTGCACCGCCGTGGTCAGCACCACGTCGGCGGCCTCGGCCAGCGGCGACTTGTCGAACGAGGTCACCGCGACGGTCAGCGCGCCCTGCTCGGCCGCCTCGGCCAGCACCTCGATCACCTCGCGGGTGCGGCCGCTGTGCGAGAAGCCGATCGCGACGTCGCCGGGGCCGAGCAGCGCCGCGTTGGTCAGCGCCTTGTGCGCGTCCAGCCGGTGCCAGCAGGGCACCCGGATGCGCTCCAGCCGGAACTGCATCTCCTGCGCCGTGGTGCCGGAGCTGCCCAGCCCGAACAGCTCCACCCGCTGCGCGCCCGCGATCGCGTCGGCGACCCGCGCCACCTGGGCGAGGTCCAGCCGGGCCGCGGTCTCCTGGATGGCGCGCGCGTCCGCGCTGGCGATCACGCCCAGCACCCGGTCCATCGGGTCGCCCGGCTCGATCTCCCGGTCGATGTCGGTCTCCCAGCGCGCCTGCGCCTCGCGCCCGCTCTCGGTCGCGATGGCCACCCGCAGCGCCGCGTACCCCCGGAAGCCCAGCACCCGGCAGAACCGCGTCACCGTGGCGGTGGAGGTGCCCGCCCGCTCGGCGAGGTCCACGATGGACGCCTGCGCCGCCAGCGCCGGGTCCTCCAGGATCTGCTCCGC
Source organism: Catellatospora sp. IY07-71 (assembly GCF_018326265.1). Classification (GTDB taxonomy): domain Bacteria; phylum Actinomycetota; class Actinomycetes; order Mycobacteriales; family Micromonosporaceae; genus Catellatospora. The sequence goes on along the minus strand of NZ_AP023360.1, from coordinate 3,309,690 downwards.
CACCCGCTGCAACGCGTCAGGCAGGTTCGGCAGCTCCATCCGCATACGACCGATGACACCCTGCACGTGAATCCCCTTCACCACGATCCGTCGATGAAGAAAATTACGATCCAGAACCCACAGTGTCAATCCCCAGCGTCAAAAATTTTGACGCCCCCACCCACCCAACCCCAGCAATAATTTTGATCACCCACTCGCGTGCAGACGAAGATCGCCCGACTTGCCTGGCAGGTGGGCGTATCTTGGGCGCGGATAAGCCCAGGTGCCAGGCAAGTCAGGCGATCATGGCGCCCGCGGCGGTCAGATCCGGACGAAGCCGATCATCGCGAGGCCCGCGGCGGCCTGGGCGATCGAGGCGGCGACGACGACCGCGGCGGGCCAGAAGCGTTCGGTACGCGTACACAGCCACGCCGCCCCGACCTGCAGGAACACGGCCAGGAAGATCCACAGCCGGACCGTCTCGCCCCGGTTGATGCCCCACAGGTCGAGCACCGCCAGCACGGCCAGCCCGGACAGCACCAGCACCGCGGCGGGGTGCACGGAGCGCCGGCGCACCGCGTCCACCGCCGCGACCGCGAGCAGCAGGCAGGACGCGAACCCGGCCGCCATCGCCAGGTACCACAGGTTGCGGCTCAGCCACATCCCGTACGGCCGGTGCCGCTCGTTGAAGTCGTTCGCGTCGGCCAGCACGTACCCGAAGTTGTCGAACAGGTCGTAGCCGAAGCTCAGCCGCAGCGCGGCGTAGCAGGCGGCGAACCCGGCCACCGCCCACCCGACCAGGCGCAGCACGTCCCGCCAGGCCAGGCTGCGCCGCCACAGCGCCACCCCGAGCAGCGCCGCGAACACCAGCCCCAGGACGAGTGGCAGCGCCTCGAAGAACACGACCAGGTAGAGCGCGGCGCCCAGCCCCAGCGCCCAGCCGAGCCGGCGGGTACGCAGGAAGCGCACGTGCAGCCACAGCGCGAGCAGGATCGGCACCGGGGACAGCGCGTTCAGCACCGGCGTGAAGTACAGCGTGCCCGGCACGAACAGGCCCAGCACCAGGGCGTACAGCGCGAGGGCGCGCTCGCCGGTCAGCTCGCGCACGATCAGCCACAGCAGCACCGCGGACAGGTTGGCCAGCACCACGATGGCGACGCCCATGCCGGTGGGGCTCAGGCCGAGCGCGTCGAGGCCGAAGTACAGCAGCGTCTTGCCGGGCATGTTGGTGCGCGCGTGCGGCGGCAGCTGCTCGACCAGGCCCATGTAGTTCCCGAGGAACTCGGTGAAGCTCCAGCGCTGCGACGGCGAGTAGAACGAGTTGGCCCGGTCGCTGGCCACGATCTGGCCGAGCGACGGCAGCGTGTACGCCCGCAGCAGCAGCTGCACCGGCACCGCGGCGGCGAACCAGCCCACCGCCACGGCTACGTCGAACCGCGCGGGCGCCCGCCGCGACAGCCACAGCAGCCCGAGCACCACCGGCACCGCGACCGCGACGGGCCACAGCACGTGCCACTGCCCCGCCAGCCGGTCGTACGGGTAGGTCCAACCGCCCTCGCGTGAGCCGGTGGGCAGCAGGCGCAGCAGCATCGCCGCCACGACCAGCACGGTCAGCCCGGCGCCGGCCAGCACCGGCCACGCCACCAGCCGGGGCACCCGGGACCCGCCCGTCGCCGCGCGTGCGGCCGTCTCCGCCCGCTCCTGGAGCAGTACCTCGTTCACCTGTCGCCCTCCCTGTCCGATTCCCAGGGGCTAACGAGCCAGGGCACGAAGAAGGCCCCGGCGTCGCTGCCAGGGCCTTACGAGTGAACGCCGGCGTCAGGTGGCGGCAGGGACCTCACACACGATCGACAGGATCTCCTCCACGGACACGTTCGCCCTGCTGGCGACGTGTTCGATCGGCACGTTCGACGCGATGGCCTCCCGGATCGCCGATCGCCAGACCTTGTCGGAGTCGTCCGCGCGCTCGGCGGACGCCCGGTCCACCGCACACAGCGCGAGATCAGATATGACGGACACGTTCTTCCTCCTCGGTGACGCCCCGCTGCGGGACGCCGCGAGGACGTCAGCCCGCAGGCCACGCTCGCCCTCGCATCTCCCACCCTCCGTCACCCGCACCCCCGAAACATCCGCCACCACGCCCAAACCGCGCCCAGAAAACGGACAACCGGCCCCTTAACCTCCCCAGCCAGCCGCGCTCCGGCACCGGCCCCACTCCCGCGCGCCCGCCGCGGGTCGCCCGGCCCCCGGGCGGGCGCAGCCGCGAAGATCGCGAGTTCGTGTCGGAAAGCGCAGTGGGACCGCAGATCTTGACACGAGATGGCGATCAATCATGCGTGAGAGCGCTCTCACGCGCAGCGCGACACCCCATGGGACACCCGCCGTGGCCACTTAAGGTAAGCCGCTCAAGGATTAACTCTCTAGCCATCGCCGCGAAACATTGACGTATCGAACGCTTCCCGATAACTTCTGCGCTCAGAGAGCGCTCTCACATGCGCTCGGCCACACGCTCCATCGCTCCTCCGTTCTCCCCGCATGCAGCCCCCCAGCCCCGGAGGCCAGGCACATGGAAATGACGATCCGATCAACGACCCCGGGCGGCCTGTCCCGCCAACCGGGTCAGCACCGCCGCACCTGGGCGCACCGACGCGCCCTCATCCTCGGCGCGGTCGCCGTGCTGACCGCCGCCACGTTCGGGCTCGCCATCGCGCAGACCGCCGAGGCCGGCACCGTCGGCGCCGGCAGCTACGCCGACACCCTGCCCGCCGGCCGCGCCCTGCCCGTGGGCTGCGGCAACCTGACCAACAACCCCCGGCAGTGGGTCACCGCCAACGCCCCCGCCGGCGGCGTGCCCACCAACGACTGGTGGTCGTCGCTGCTGTTCAAGAAGTTCGACTGCTCCTACAGCGAGCCGCTGCACGCGCACCCGATCTCCTACGACACGCTCGCGGGCGGCCTCGGGTTCTCCTACAACACCACCGCGGCGATCAGCGGCTCGGCGACCGGCCCCGGCGAGTTCCACTACCCGTACGTGCAGGACATCCTGGTCGGCGTGGCGGGCCTGAACTCGCCCGACAGCAAGGTCGACGGGTGGAGCGACTGGACGGTGACGCCGTACTGGAGCGACGGCGCGCGGACCATGAAGGCCACCATCGGCCACGGCCTGCCGTTCGCGTACTTCCAGATCACCGGCGGCAACGCGCAGATCACCGCGGCGGGCACGCCGACGGTGTGGTCGAACACCGGCGGCCAGCTCGGCTTCACGGTCAACGGGCGTGACTACGTCGCGTACGCGCCGAGCGGCTCGACCTGGACGGTCAGCGGCACCTCGATCAGCTCGACGCTGAACGGCCAGGGCTTCTTCTCGGTCGCCGTGCTGCCCGCCGGCGCCGACCGGGCCGCGCTCGCCAGCACCTACGGCCAGTACGCCCACGCGCACGTCACCGGCACCCGCGTGTCCTACAGCTACAACCAGGCCGCGAGCACGCTGAACACGACGTACACCTACCTCACCACGCCGCGGCAGGGCAGCCAGACCGCCACGGTCGCCGCGCTCTACCCGCACCAGTGGAACTATCTGACCGGTGCCAGCCCGCTGGCGAACACGTACACCTCGGCCCGCGGCCAGATGAAGATCCTCACCGGGATCAGCTCGTTCACGACCTCGATGAAGTACACCGGCGTGCTGCCGGAGATCCCCGCGGTCGCCGACAGCTCCGGCGCGGACCTGACCACGATCACCAACTACCTGAACGCGGTCGCGTCGAACCCGGCCGACTTCCGCGGCGACGACACCTACTGGACCGGCAAGGGCCTGGGCCGCGCCGCCCGCATCGCGGAGATCGCCGACCAGCTCGGCCTGACCTCGATCCGGGACACCGCGCTCAGCACGATCCGGACCCGGCTCAACGACTGGTTCACCGCCTCGGCGGGCAAGACCACCCGTGTCTTCTACTACAACGCCACCTGGGGCACCCTGATCGGCTACCCGGCGTCGTACGGCTCGGACCAGGAGCTCAACGACCACCACTTCCACTACGGCTACTTCGTGGCGGCGGCGGCGACGCTGGCCAAGTTCGACCCGACCTGGGCGACCAACGCGCAGTACGGCGGCATGGTGGACCTGCTGATCCGCGACGCCAACAACTACGACCGCAACGACACCCGCTTCCCGTTCCTGCGTGACTTCGACATCTTCGCCGGTCACGACTGGGCGGCCGGGCACGGCGCGTTCGGCGCGGGCAACAACCAGGAGTCCTCGTCGGAGGGCATGAACTTCGCCAACGCCCTCATCCAGTGGGGCCAGGCGACCGGCAACACCACCGTGCGCGACGCGGGCATCTTCATCTACACCACCCAGTCCGCGGCCATCGCCGAGTACTGGTTCGACGTGCGCAACCAGAACTTCCCGGCCGCCTTCGGGCACAACACGGTCGGCATGGTCTGGGGCGACGGCGGCGCGTACGCGACCTGGTTCTCCGGCGAGCCGGAGATGATCCAGGGCATCAACATGCTGCCGATCACCGGCGGCCACTTCTACCTCGGCGACAACCCCGCCTACGTGCAGACCAACTACAACGAGCTGGTCACCAACAACGGCGGCGCGCCGACGGTCTGGCAGGACATCCTGTGGGAGTTCCTGGCCCTGGGCAACGGCCAGACCGCGCTGAACAACTTCAACGCCAACTCCGGGTTCACCTCGGAGGAGGGCGAGAGCAAGGCGCACACGTACCACTGGATCCGCAACCTGGCCGCGCTCGGCAACGTGGACACCACGGTGACCGCGAACCACCCGCTGGCCAAGGTCTTCACCAAGTCGGGCGTACGCACCTACGTCGCGTCCAACATCGGCAGCAGCGCGATCACGGTGACCTTCTCCAACGGCACCGTGCTCAACGTGCCCGCCTGCAAGACGGTCACCTCGGGCGCGTTCACCTGGAGCGGTGGCGGCGCCTGCGGCGGGACCAACCCGTCGCCGTCCAACCCGCCGTCCTCGCCGCCGGCCTCGCCGAGCCCGTCGCCGTCGGCCCCGCCGTCGCCGAGCCCGTCGACCTCGCCGAACCCGCCCGGCAACTTCGCCGCGACGCGGTACCTCGTCTCCGGTGGCGGCCTGCCCGGCACCGCGGGCGCGGCCGGCTCGGTCACGATCAGCGCGGCCGGCGGCAACTGGGACGGCAACCCGCACAACCCGCAGACGTTCACCGCCACCGGCCTTTCCGCCAACCACAACGGCGGCGCCACGAACTTCGACATGTTCGTGGACGCGGGCACCGGCGTCGGCAACGCGACGCAGGTCCGGGTGTCGTACGACTTCACCGGCAACGGCAGCTGGGACCGGCTGGAGACGTACAACTACTTCCCGACCGACCCGGTAGCCGGGTACGAGCACTACACCCACGCGTCCGGCATCAAGACCACCAGCGGCGCGTTCGCGAACCTGGCGAACGGCTCGGTGCGGGTCGAGATCTGGAGCGCGATCGGCAGCACGGCCACCACGCTCGGCATCGGCAACCAGTCCCGCGTGGTGCTGCCGTACACCGGCACCACCACCCAGCCCTCGGTCAACGTGGCCCTCAACAAGCCGACGCTGACCTCCAGCAACGAGAGCGCGACCTACCCGGGCTCGGCGGCGGTGGACGGCAACGCCACCACCACCCGCTGGTCCAGCACGTTCAGCGACCCGCAGTGGCTGCGCGTCGACCTCGGCCAGACCTACTCGATCAGCCGCGTGCGGCTGGTCTGGGAGGCCGCCTACGGCTCGGCGTACCAGATCCAGACGTCGCCCGACGGCACCAACTGGACCACCATCCGCTCGGTCACCGGTGGTGACGGCGGCGTCGACGACCTCACCGGCCTGACCGGCAGCGGCCGCTACGTCCGCGTCAACGGCACCACCCGCGCCACCGCCTGGGGCTACTCCCTCTTCGAATTCGAGGTCTACGCCCCGTAGTGAGAGGAAAGGAAGGGCACCTTCTTATCGCTTTGCGATGTAGAAGGTGCCCTTCTTAACGTTCCAGGTCAGGTCGCGCAGATGGCGTACGCCGTCGCCGTCCAGTTCTCGGCGAACCCGGTCGGATCTTCGATCACCGCGACGTCCGACCCGGACACCGCACCCGGCCCCCACAGCCCGATCCGGTCGAAGTGCGCCTGGCTGCCGGCCGTGTGCGTGCCGCCGGTGCCGTGCAGCTTCTTGCCCGCCGGGCAGGCCGCGCTGATCCCCTTGCTGATCGAGTTCGCGGCCGTGGTCGCCGACACCCGCAGCTGCCCGGCCACCGGGTTCACGCAGATCGCGTACGCGTACGCCGAGTACGCCCCCGACGCGACCTCGTCCCCGCCGACCTCCACGGACAGCTCGGTCAGGTCCGCCGACGGCACGATGCTCCGGATCAGGAAGTGGCCGCCGCCGACCGCGGCCGCCCCGGTGCCGATCACCTTCTTGCCCGACGGGCACGCCAGGTGCACCCCGACGACGTTCGTGCCGGAGCTCGCGGTGTACGAGCCGGACACGACCTGCCAGCCGGTCACGCCCGAGCCGCAGATCGCCCAGGCGTACATGGTCCAGTTGCCGGCGAAGGCGGCGGACTCCCGCGCGACGGCGTAGTACGAGTGCGTCGGGTAACCGGCCGCGGCCGGGATCATCGAGCTCAGGTGCACCAGGGCACCGCCGTCGACGATGTCGGCGCCGCCGCCCAGCAGCACCTTGCCGGCCGGGCATACCGCGTTGGCGGTCTTGAACGACTCCGAACCGGTCAGGTCGCTCCAGTCGATGGTGACGATCAGGCCGGTCACCGCCTGCGCGGGCGCTGCCGCGACCAGCGACATCGCCGCGCCGAGCAGCGTGGCGGCCATACCGGCGAACAGTTTCGAGCTTCGGGTGAGGGACATGGCGCACCTCGGGTGCTCGGGCGGCCTGCTGCGGCCGCGGGGCCTCACGGTAGGCGGCCGTCCCGGGCACGGGCACGGCCTGCGCGCCTACCCGACAGCAGCCGGGCACGGCGCGCGGCCCGAGATCGCCGGGGACCCGCGCGGTGGCCGCCCGGCGGCGGGCGGACAGCGCGATCCCGGTACGCTCCCCGAACCTTGACGCTTCGCAGAGGAGCAACATGAGCATCAGACGGCGCCTGGTGACGGCGATCGGGGTCATCTCGCTGGCGGCCGCGGCCGCCGGATGCACCGGTGATCCCGCGCCCGCCCCCGCGGCGGTGCCCAGCACGTCACCCTCGTCCGCGCCGGCAGCCACGGACCAGCTCACGGCCGCCCTCGACGGATTCCGCACCGGCACCGTGTCCTTCACCGGCAAGATGACCGGCCCGCTGCAGGTCGGCATCACCGGCCGGTTCGACGGCGTCTCCGGCGACGCCACCGTCACCTCCGCGATCACCGCGGACGGCAGGCTGGCCGCCGCCGAACTGATCCGCATCGGCGACGACCTCTGGATCCGGCAGAGCGGGGCGACCCGCGACGCGTGGCAGCACGCGAACGTCGACGAGGTCAGCGCGGACGGGCCGCTGCGGCGGTCGCTGACCGACCCGTCCGCCAGCGAGAAGCTGCTGCGCGCCGCGTTCGACGTGGGCCGCAGCGGGGACGGGATGCTCGTCGGCAAGCTGGACATGACGACGTCGTCGCTGCTGGGCACGGGCCTGCCCGCCACGGCCGCCGCGCAGCTCAAGCAGGTGCCGTTCCGGGCCGCGCTCGACGCCCAGGGCCGGCTGGCCCGCCTGGAGATCGACCTGCGCTACGTGCTGCGGCTGCGGGCCGACGGCGGGGTGCTGGTGGTGGAGTACACCGGCTACGGGGAGCCGATCGCCCTCAAGCCGCCGACCGGCAAGATCGTCGAAATGGACGCCGCAGCGCTGGCCCGGCTCTGATCCGTCGCGCTGAGCGGTGGTTACGTTCCACCGCCCAGCGCCCATCCGTGGTCCTCGCCCGGTAGACAGCCGCCCCAAGGAGTGCCCGTGCTCGCCCCTGTCCCGACCGACCTGGCGGTGTCGCCGCCGTCGCGGGAATACCGTGACATCCCGCCGCCCCGCCGTATCGGGTCCCGCGTCTTCCTCGCCGTGCTCGGCCTGGCGCTCGCCGCCGCGGCGGTCGGCTTCATCCGGGATCTGGCCGCCGTACCCGAGCCCCCGCCGCCGTCCACGGTGCAGGCCCCGGACACGCTGGGCGGGCGGCCTCGGACCACCGACGACGAGTGGGTGAAGTCCAACCTGGAGTTCATCCACGGCATCCTCAGCGACGGCGCGAACTCCGTCGTGATGGAGGTGTACGGCGACGAGGTGATGGTGTTCGCCGCCGGTGGTGCGATCGAGTCACCGGACCGGGCACTGGACGGTCTACTCGAGTCTGCGCGGTCGCAGGGCTACCACCTGGACACGTTCACGATGGTCGACCCCGGCCCGCTGGGCGGGGTGGCGTCGTGCGGGCGGGCGCGCAGAGCCACCGAGGAGACGGTGCTGTGCGCTTGGGCGAGCACCGGCAGCAACGGCATGTTCGAGTGGTACTACGCGACGCTCGCACAGGCTCGGGCGGAGTTCGCCGGCCTGCGCGCCGAGGTCGAGACGCGCGACTAGTGCGCTGGGACCAGCGGAGAGTTAAGAAGGGCACCTTCTACTACGCATAGCGTTAAGAAGGTGCCCTTCCTTACGCTGTGATCCGGAACAATGTGATCTCTCCGAAGTGCTCGGTGCGGGTCTGCGGGTAGCGGCGGCGCAGCAGCGAGGCGAAGAAGTCCGGGCCGGTCAGCACCGGCAGGTCCGCGGGCAGCGCCTTGACCGCCGGTCCGTGCATGTAAACGAGCACCACCTCCCCCGCCTGGCGCAGCCCCAGCCGCAGCAGCCGGGACAGCTCGCGCTGCTCGTACAGCCGCCACACGTCCACGCTCACCACGGCCTCGAACGCGCCGTCGGGATACGGCGACCACGTCCCCAGCAGGTGCAGATTGCTGTCGGACAGCGGCCGCCCGTGGTCGTGGGTGACCGCGCGCTCCCCCAGCGGCACCTCGTCGGTGCCGAACGCCTGCCACAGCACCGCCCGGCCGCCGAACTCGGCGCCGAGCACCGGCCACACCTCGGCCAGCCGCCCCACCCCGTGCTCGGCGCAGGCGGCCAGCGCCTGCCGGTAGTGCCGGATCTTGCGGGTGACCTCGGTCGGCGCGGGCAGGTCCACCAGCTCCGCGTCCAGGCAGCGGTGCCGGTCCCGGAACAGCTCCAGGTTGACGCCGTAGTCCTGCTGCAGGTTGGCCAGGTCACGTACGGCGGGCACGTGGAACCCGGCCGCGAGCGGGTCGTACCCGAACGCCGCGTCGCCGAGCACCCGGTGCACCCGCAGCGCCAGGTCGGTGTCCTCGAAGCCCCAGCGCGTGCCGTACGCCTCGTCGAACCCGCCCGCGTCCAGCACCGTCTGCCGGGGCAGCGACACGTTGTTGGTCAGCGCGAACACCCACGGCGCGCCCGCCAGCCACTCCTGCGGCGACTCGTCCCGGCCCGGCACCCGGAACCGGAAGTCCTCGTGCCGCGGCCCGGCCAGCTCGTGCGTGAGCGGCGCGCCGTCCAGCGCGGCGGCCAGCACCGCCCAGTCCCCCTCGTACCGCTTGCCGATCAGCACCACCGGGCCGTCGCGCCCGTCGTGGAAGGCCAGGTGCCGTTCCAGCAGCCGGGGCTCGGCCAGCACGTCGCTGTCGAGGAAGCAGACCAGCTCGCCCGCGGCCAGCGCCACCGCCCGGTTGCGCGCGGCGGACCGCCCCCGGTTCTCCGGCAGGCTGTCGAACCGGAACGCGAACGGGTACGCCGCGCCGGTCAGCTCCGCGTAGGGCGCCGGATCCGAGCCGTCGTTGACCACCACGACCTCGAACAGCGCCGGGTCGAGCGTCTGCCGGCACAGCGCGGCCAGGGTCAGCGCGAGCGTGTGCGCGTCGCCGAAGGTCGGGATGAGCACGCTCAGGCGCGGGGACATGGCCCTCCGTTCCAGCGGCGGGGCCGCGTCCAGGGACTACCGCACGATCCTGAAAGCTGCAGAGAGCGCTTTCAAGCGCTGCCCATCAAGTGGAACATGTCGATTTTCGAAAACCCGGCGAACGGGCAGGTCGGCGCCTGTGCGCACCCGCCGCTGTCATCGACCCGACCCGCCGCCGCCGCAAACGCGTCGCCCGTGCGTGACGGCCGGTGCTACCGTGACCCCGTGATCTTCTCGTCGTGTCAGGTGATGATGCCCCGCTCCCGGGGCTGCTGACACGCGCGTACACACGCCAGGCCCCGCGTCCGGGGCCTCGGCGACGGGTCGACGCTCCGGCTTGGATTCCAGCAGGAGGCACCCATGACCCGCGTCTACCTCACGACCACGATCCCGTACGTCAACGCCGCCCCGCACCTCGGCTTCGCGCTGGAGGCGGTGCAGGCCGACGTGCTCGCCCGGCACCACCGCGCCCGCGGGCACCAGGTCAGGCTGCTCACCGGCACCGACGACAACTCGCTCAAGAACGTGCTCGCCGCCGAGCAGGCCGGGCTGCCCGTGCAGGACTTCGTCGACGCGAACGCGGCCCGCTTCGCCGCGCTGCGCGAGCCGCTCGCGCTGTCGTACGACGACTTCATCCGCACCAGCCGCGACCCGCGCCACCGGCCCGGCGTCGAGGCGCTCTGGCGCGCCTGCGCCGACGACCTCTACCAGGACACCTACGAGGGCCTGTACTGCGTCGGCTGCGAGCACTACCTGACCCCGGACGAGCTGGACGGTGCCGGGCACTGTCCCGAGCACCGCACCGCGCCGCAGCGCATCACCGAGCACAACTGGTTCTTCCGGCTGTCCCGCTACGCCGCGCCGCTGCGCGAGGCGATCACCGGCGGGCGGCTGCGCATCGAACCCGAGTCGCGCCGCAACGAGGTGCTCGCCTTCATCGACGCCGGGCTGCGCGACTTCTCCGTCTCCCGCTCGCAGGCCCGCGCCCGCGGCTGGGGCATCACCGTGCCGGAGGACCCCGGCCAGGTCATCTACGTGTGGTGGGACGCCCTGGGCAACTACCTCACCGCCCTCGGGTACGGCACCGGCGGCGACGCCTACCGCACCTGGTGGGAGCAGGCCGACCGGCGCGTCCACGTGATCGGCAAGGGCGTGCTGCGCTTCCACGCCGTCTACTGGCCCGCGATCCTGCTGTCCGCCGGGCTGCCGCTGCCCACCGACATCCTGATCCACGACTACCTCACCGCCGGCGGGCAGAAGATCAGCAAATCATCGGGTACGCCGGTGGACCCCGTCGCGCTCGCCGGGCGCTACGGCACCGACGCGGTGCGGTGCTGGCTGCTGCGCGAGGTGCCCCGGGTCGGCGACGCCGACTTAACGGTGGAGCGGCTGATCGAGCGCGCCGACGCGGACCTGGCGGGGGGCGCGGGCAACCTGGTCAACCGGGTGGTCACCATGGTCCACCGCTACCGGGCCGGGCGGGTCCCCGCCGACGCCACGCCGGTGGCCGAGGCGAAGGAGCTGGTGGAGGCCGTCGCGGAGGCGCCGTGGACGATCGCGGCCGGGCTGGACGACTTCGACTTCCGCCGGGCCGCGGCGGCGGTGTGGGCGGTGGTCGAGGAGGCGAACCGGTTCGTCGAGCAGACGCGGCCGTGGGAGCAGGCGAAGGCGGAACGGTCCGGCGACCCCGACGCCGGGGTACGCCTCGACGGCGCGCTGGCCGCCCTGCTGACCGCCTGCCGAGCGGTGGGCGACCTGCTGGCCCCGTTCCTGCCCGGCGCATCCGCCCTGGTCACCACCCAGTGCACCCCCGGCCCCGACGGCACCCTGCCCCCACCCACCCCCCTGTTCCCCCGCCTCACCGACTCCTGACCCCCCGCCCCGCCCCACCCAGCCCCGTCCCGCGCCGCGCCGCGCCGCGGTGCCAAGATCGCCGTCTCGTGTCACAAAGTGCAGCTGGGCCACAGGTTCTGACACGAGACGCCGATCATCCGCGGTCCCACCCGGCGCAAGGTGGAAGGACCCGCCGCATGATCGCGGTCTCGTGTCGGAAAGTGCAGTTGGACCACAGGTTTCGACACGAGACGCCGATCATCGGCGGGCGGGCGCGGTGGGCCGGGCCAGGCACGCGGGCCGGGTGGGCGGAGCGGGCCGGGCGGGGTGGGCGGAGCGGGCGGGGTGGCCGGGTCAGTGCCAGAGGCCGCCTAGGCCCTTGCCGAGGAGGACGGCGCCGATGACGGCGAGCAGGACGGTCATGACGGCGGCGTTGTGCTCGGCCAGCCAAGCGCGCAGCCGTTCCAGCCAGGGGCCCATCCGATCGCGGGCGAACTCGTAGCCGATGACCGGGATGGCGACCGTGCTCACCGCGATCACCGCGAAGATCAGCACCGCGAGCGCGGCCCCGCCCGCGCTCAGCCCGGCGGTGCCGACGATGAGCCCGGCGGCGGCCAGCAGGGGCAGGTTCTTCACATTGGCGGCGGAGAGCAGGAAACCGAGCCCGATCGCCTTACCAGTGGTGATCTTGTCGACGGCCGCGAGCCACGCGGGCATCTTCGGCTGCTCGCCGGGCTTGGGCCGGCTGCGCCACTGCCAGACGGCAAGGCCCAGCAGCAGCAGACCAAGCACCAGCTTGATCACCGAGGCGGTGGTGGTCGGCTCGCCGCCGGAGCCGATGCCGGTGCGGCCGGCCAGCGCCATGAAGACGAGCACGGCGAGCATGATGCCGATGACCCAGCCGAGCAGGAAGCCCGCCGCGGCGGCACCGGCGCGCGGGGCGAGCAGCATGATGATGACCGCGATGATCGGAATCGGGCTGATCGCCACCCCGAGCGCCAGCGGCAGCAGTTCCCCGATCACCTCGCCCATGGCAAGCAGCGTATGGCGTGGAACCAGCTCGTTCGGGGTAAACGCCCAGGTATGGGCGAGATCCTGGTGGGTACGGCGTCGTGGACCGACAGCACCCTGCTGGCGTCGGGCTGGTACCCGGAGTCGGCGAACACGCCCGAGCGGCGGCTGAAGTACTACGCGACGCGGTTCCCGCTGGTCGAGGTCGACGCCACCTACTACGCCGTGCCCGGCGAGAGCACCGTGGAGCTGTGGGCGGCGCGTACGCCGAAGGACTTCACCTTCAACATCAAGGCGTTCAGCATGCTCACCCGGCACCCGACGAAGGTGAGCGCGCTGCCCAAGGACCTGCGCCCGGAGACCGACAAGCGCAACGTGTACCCGGACGCGCTGGACCCGCAGGCGTACGAGGACGTCTGGAGCCGCTTCCTGTCCGCCCTGGACCCGCTGGTCGAGGCGGGCAAGCTCGGCATGCTGCTGTTCCAGTTCCCGCCGTGGTTCACCATCCGCCGCGACAACAAGCAGTACCTGCTGGAGGTGGCCGAGCGGTGCGCGCCGCTGCGGGTGGGCATCGAGCTGCGCCACGAGTCGTGGTTCAAAGGCGACAACGCCGCCGAGACGCTGGAGTTCCTGCGCAAGCACAAGGTGCCGTACGTCTGCGTGGACATGCCGCAGGGGTACAGGAACTCGGTGCCGCCGGTGCTCGCGGCGACCGCCGACCTGGCCGCGGTGCGCTTCCACGGGCACAGCGACAGGTGGACCAGCAAGGACATCCACGAGAAGTTCGGCTACCTGTACAAGCCGCGCGAGCTGAAAGACTGGGCGCCGAAGCTGCGCGAGCTGGCCGGCGACGCCGAGCAGACGCACGTGCTCATGAACAACTGCTACTCCGACTACGCCCAGCGCAACGCCGCGCAGCTCGTCGACCTGCTGTCCGGCGAGACGTGAGCGTCGAAGCCTGCAAGTTGTGGACAGGAATCCGGCAAGAACGCGATGGCAATCATGCAACCTCTATGATAGACAGTCGTGCATGGACATCGCCTTCGCGTTCGACGAGGCATACGCCGAGCACGTTCAGGTCGCGGTGGAGTCGGTGCTCGACTGCCATCCCGGCTCCCCCGGCCTGACGTTCTGGCTGCTCACCACGGAGGCGGTGGCCAAGGAGCGGGAGCCCGCGCTGCGCCGCCAGCTCGCCGGGCGCGGCCGGCTGCGCCTGCTCACCACCGGCGACGAGTTCCGCGCCCTGCCCGTCGTCGGCGAGGAGTGGCTGTCCTATGTCAGCGCCGGCATGTACCTGCGGCTGCTGCTGCCCGGGCTGGTCGGCCCGGACGTCACCCGGCTGCTCTACCTCGACGTCGACGTGCAGGTCAGCGGCGACCTCACCCCGCTGTGGCAGCTCGGCCTCGGCGACGCCCCGCTCGCCGCCGTACGCGACGCGTTCACGGCCACGTTCGCCACCCACGGCGGCGTGCCCGGCGCCGGGCCCGAGCACGACCCGGACGCGCCCTACTTCAACTCCGGCGTGCTGCTGATGAACCTGCCGGTCTGGCGGCGCGACCGGATCAGCGCCAGGTGCCTGGCCTACCTCGCCGCGTACGCCGACCGGCTGCGCTTCCCCGACCAGGACGCCCTGAACCTGGTCGCCTACGGCCGCTGGCTGCGGCTGCCGCACCGCTGGAACAACATGCGCAGCTTCCTGCTGGAACAGGCCCCGGACACCCCGCACGACACCCGCGTCATGCACTTCGCCGGGCCGCGCAAGCCGTGGACCGAGGGCTTCCGCCCTGGCTTCCGGTACGAGCGGTATCAGGCGCTCGCCGCCCGCGCCGCCGCCTACGGCTGACCGCCCGCTGCTCAGCGCCCGAGCAGGGTGCGCGCGCCGTGGCTGATCAGCAGCACCCCGAAGACGAGCAGCAGGCCCGCCATGACCAGCAGGTGATGGCGGGACAGCCAGGTCTTGCAGCGGTCGAGGTGGGTCGCGGCCCGCTCGCCGCCCGCCAGGTACAGCCCCACCAGCACGATCACCGGCAGGCACGAGATCAGCGAGAACACGCTCAGCGCCAGCACCGCGACGGCGGTCGGATCCTCGGCGAGGCCGTGCGCGGCACCGGCGCACAGGGCCAGGTTCTTCGGGTCCACGCCGTACATCAGCAGCGCCAGGACGGCGGCCTTGACCGGGGACCAACGGTCGGCGCTCGCCATCCACTTCGGCATCGCGTGCTGCCCGTTGCTGCGCCGGTGCCGCACGACGTGCAGGTACGCCGCCGCGAGCAGCCCGACGCCGAACACGACCCGCAGCACCCCGGCGACGGTGCCCGAGCCGCCGTCCATCCCGACCCGGAGGCCCTGCCCGGCGAGCAGGTACACCGCCGAGCTGACCGCGATCACGCCCACCAGCGCCCCCGCCAGGAACGCCGGGCCCGCGACGCGGGCGCGCCGGGAGAACAGCACCAGGATCGCCGCGATGATCGGCAGCGGGCTCGCCGCCACCCCCAGCGCGTACGGCACCACCCCCGCCACCGCCCCGCCCACCCCCTCATCCTGCGGCTTCCCGAACGCCGATCTTGCGCGAACGCCCCATCCGCGTCCGGAACGCAGGCGGCCCGCCCGCGCCGAGGCGGCGTGGACGGGCCGGTGCGCGCGGGTCGGTCAGGGACAGCTGAGGACGCCGTCGAGCGGGTCCGCGCTGCACAGGTCGAAGCCGGGTCCGCCGTCGACGGTGTCGTTGCCGCGCACCCTGTCCGCCACGGAGAGGATGTCGCCGTCGCCCTCGCCGTACACCGTGTCGGCGCCCGACCCGCCGCTGATCAGGTCGCGGCCCGGACCGCCGTAGACGGTGTCGTCGCCGCCCAGGCCGTTGATGATGTCGTTGCCGCCCAGGCCGCAGATGACGTCGTTGCCGGGCGTGCCGTTGAGCACGTCGTTGCGCTGGGTGCCGGTGATCGTGCAGATCGGGCCGGCCGGCGCGATCACGGTGTCCTCGCTGTCGGCGTTGTTCGAGGTGTTCGGGTCGTGCGTGGCGCTGGTGATGCCGCTGCTGTTGGTGATCGTGCCGGTCGCGGCCGGGTTCACCTGTACGACCAGCGTGAACCCGGTCGTGCCGACGGCGAGGCTGCTCCTGGTCGCGGTGACCGTGCCGGTGCCGCCGACCGGCGGCGTGGTGGCCGTCCAGCCCGCGGGCGAGCTGAACGAGACGAACGTGGTGTTCGCCGGGATGTCGTCGGTGAACACGACGTTCTGCGCGGCGTTCGGCCCGCTGTTGCTCACCTCGATCCGGTACGTCAGCAGGCCGCCGGCCGTCACCGGGTCCGGCGCGTCCATCTTGCGGATGGCGAGGTTCGCCGACGGCTGCCCGATGTTCGTGGTCTCGGTGGAGGTGTTGCTGTCCGGGTCCGGATCGGCGGTGGCCGAGGCGACCTTGGCGGTGTTCGACAGCTGCCCGGTGGCCGCGGCGTCGACGGCCACGACCAGCGTGAACGTGGCCGTGCCGACGGCCAGGCCGCCCGTCGTCGCGCTGACCGTGCCGGTGGCGCCGACCGGCGGCGTGGTCGCCGTCCAGCCCGCGGGCGAGCTGAGCGAGACGAACGTGGTCCCCGCCGGGAGGGTGTCGGTCAGCTCGGCGTCCTCGGCCACGTCGGGGCCGTTGTTGGTGACCGTGATGGTGTAGGTCAGGTTCGCGCCCGGGAGCACGGGGTCGGCCGAGTCGCCCTTGTCCACCGCGAGATCGGCCTCGTTCGCGGACCCGCTGTTGCGCGGGTTCGGCGCGTCCGTGCCGAAGTCGGCGCTGTTGTCGTCCGTGTCGACCGATCCGCCGCCGTCGCGCAGCGCGGCCGTGGTGTTGTTCAGGCCGGGGGCGGCGGCGGTCTCGAAGTCGTTGGCGGCGCCGTAGCCGACGAAGTCGCGTACCCCCGCGGCGGCGTCGCAGTCCACTCCGCAGGTCAGCGCGGAGCTGTTGGTGACCAGGGCGACCTTGCCCGAGACGGCGCTGAGCGCGATGCCGCCCGTCGCGTCCGGGGTGGGCAGCGGCGTGGTGCCGCCCGGGCCCGCCGCCTCCTGGACCAGGTAGTGGCTGCCCGGCGCGATGGAGCCGGTCAGCGCGGTGACCTGCCACGTGCTGCCCGCGGCACTGGCGTACTGCACCGACCAGCCCGTCACGTCGACCGCGCTCGCGCCGCGGTTGTAGAGCTCGATGAAGTCGTTGGTGTACGTCGCGCCGATGTTCCCGCCGCCGCCGTACACCTGGCTGATGACGATGTCGGGCGATACCGCCGCGGCGGCCGCCGGCAGGACCGGCCCCGCCAGCGACGCCGACATGCCGACCAGGGCAGGCAGTGCCGCCCTCCGTACCCAGTGACGCATGCGTTCCTCCTCGAGCCCGGACCGGGCCTGCTACACCTGGTCCGTCCAACTGGCCGGATTCGAGATGGTTACGTATAGTCGTGAAACGACTACTATGCGTTCTCGACGTGGAGGGTGGGCGCCCGCCGGACTACGCTGGCGCGGTGACCGACCTCCTCGTCCTGCTGGGCCTCGCCGCCGCCGTCGCCGCAGCGCTGGGCGGCTTCCTGTGGCTGGCGGCCAAGGCACGCCGCAGCGGGGTCGGGGCGCAGCTAATGGGGCCGATCGACCAGCTCTACCGCCCCGCGGCGCACCAGTTCCACCAGGAGAGCCGCCTCGGCGAGCTGCGCACGGCTCCCCGCCCCGCCGCCGGCGACCGGCCGCGGCCCCTGGGCGTGCCCTGATCAGGGCTCACACCGCCGACTCCGACGGCCAGTCCCCCAGCAGGTGGCGGCGGATCAGCGCCGCGTGCGACAGCGGGGTGCGCAGATCCGCCGGCTCGCCGTTGAGGGTGTAGTCCAGCAGCACCAGTGATCCCGCCTCGGCCAGCGCGCGCAGCCCGGCGACCTGTGCCGCGGCCGGGCCCGCCAGCACGTGCCGGAACGTCGGCAGGTAGATCTCCCGCCGCGCCTGCTGGTAACCGAGCAGCTCCGTGCCGTGCAGGCCGCGCCGGTGGCCGAGCGGCGGCCCGTACGTCGACGCCGCGCGCTTGAGCCCGCGCATGGCCGTGACGCGCAGCTTCGACTCGTCCACGTCGGCGTGCGCGAACACCTTCAGGGCCTGCCACACGCCCTCGACGGACTGGCTGGTCACCCCCGGCGTGAACGGCACCGGGATCGCGCCGTGCGGGTAGAACGGGCTCAGCCGCACCCACGGCTCCGGCCCGCGGGACGTCACATCCACGACCGCCGCTCCCGGGAACGCCGCCGCCAGCGACGCAGCACTCCGCCGCCTGCTCGCCACCTGGACGTCCATGACGCCTCCCCCCGCCGCGACCGACACCGCATCCTGCCCCGCCGGTACGACACCGGGCTGGGCGGCTACTTCGGGTTGGGCTGGAAACTGGCGGTGATCAGGGCGAACTCGTCGAGGTTGTCCTGCCACTTGGATTCCGGCGTGGACCAGTAGATGGCGTGGGCCTGCTTGGGGCCGGTGACGAAGCCGCGGTTGATGACGTGGTTGCGCCCGCCCCGGCCCTGATAGGTGAACTCCCAGTCGGCGCAGGCCAGGAAGTAGTCGACCTTCTCGATGCGCACCCGGCGGTAGTCGTTCCAGTCGCCGGCGGCGACCCGCCGCGCCTCCTGCCGCTTCCAGTCGGCGACCGGGTCCTTCTTCGGGTAGTCGGACTGGTCCACGAGCAGCAGCCGCCCGCCGCTGGGCTCCTTGAACCGCACGATGGAGCCCTCCCTGGTCACCCGCCAGCTCTTGGGGACGGCGACCGAGAAGCCCGTGCGGTCCTTGTACATGTGCCAGCCCGCGGGCAGCACCAGCGCCGCGGGCGACGGCGAAGCGCTCGGCGACGCGGCGGCGCTCGGGCTCGCGGCCGAGGTGCTGGGCGCCGCCCCGGCACCGTTGTCGCGCGGCTTGTCCCCGAGCCGCGGCAGCAGGAACACCGCGCCCACGACCAGCACCGCCAGCCCGGCCGCGACCAGCACCCCCAGGCGCGCCCGGCCCGGCCGCGAAGGCGGGACACCGTCCGCAGCGGACACGACCTCACCCGAGCCCGCGTGGGAGTCACCGCGGTCCCCGGCAGCGGCCGGTTCCGCCGACGGCGCGGCCGTGCCGGGTGCCGCCGCCCGTGCCTCACGCTTGCCGGCCGCGGGCGTCGCGGAGGAGGCGAGCGCAGCGCCCGCGACGGCTGCGGCCGCCTGGCCGGGCTCGGCGGGCCGGTCGGCGGCCGGCTGCGGCGTCGGCTCGCCGGCCGCGTCGGCGAGTTCGGCGCGCTTGCTGCGGGGCACGTACCCGGGCTGCCGCTGGGCGGGCACGGCTTTCGCGCGTACCCCCGGCAGGAAGGCCGCGCCACCGCGGCGGCCGACGGCGACCCGCAGCAGGGTCTGCTCGGCCTCGGCGGCCTTCATCCGCACCGACGGGTCCTTGCGCAGCAGGCCGTTGAGCAGCGGCTTGAGGGGCCCGGCCAGGCGCGGCGGGGTGGGCTCCTCGGTGGCCAGCGCGGCCAGCGTCGCCATGGCGTTCGGGCGGTGGTACGGCCCCTGCCCCTCCACGGCCGCGTACAGCGTCGCGCCCAGCGACCACAGGTCCGCGGCGGGACCGACGTCGCCGCCGTCGACGCGTTCCGGGGCGATGTAGGACGGTGAGCCCAGGATGAAGCCGGTGCGCGTCACCGCGGGATCGCCGGGCAGGGTGGCCAGGCCGAAGTCGGTGAGCACGACGCGGCCGTCGTCGCCCACCATCACGTTGGCGGGTTTGACGTCGCGGTGCAGCATGCCCGCGTTGTGCGCGGCGCGCAGCGCGGCGAGCACGCCGAGCCCGATGTCGGCGACGCGCTCGGGGGCCAGCGGGCCCTCCTCGGCCATCACCGCGGCCAGCGAGCGGCCGGTGAGGCGCTCCATCACGATCCAGGGGCGGCCGTCCACGTTGACCACGTCGAAGATGCGCACCACGTTGGGGTGGCTGACCCGGGCGATGGCACGGGCCTCGCGCATCGAGCGCGCGTACATCTCGTCGCGTTCCTCGGTGGTCAGCCCGGCCGGGGGCACGACCTCCTTCACCGCGACGTCACGCTTGAGGCTCTCGTCGGTGGCGAGCCAGACCATGCCCATCCCGCCCTGGCCGAGGGGTTCACGGAGCCGGTATCGGTCAGCGAGTACGTGCGGCGGCACAACGGGCATCCGAGGACGGTACCGAACACGTATGCGCTTACACACCCCCGGGAACCGGAGTGTGATCTGGATCTGGCAACCCCTTCGGGCGATCCTCGCCAACCGTTCGGCGCACCGCAGCGGCCGCTCGGCGCGTGTCCGGAGACGAAAGGGCAAGCCGGACGGCGCGAGCTGCGTATCCTCCCCGCACCGTTGATCCATCCCTTCGTGCGAGGAGGCACGTGCCATGGGCGATCCGACGCCCGCAACGCGGCCCGGCGATCGCAGTCCCTGGAACTGGCTGCTGCTGATCCCCATCGTCCTGCCGCTGATCACCGTCTTCTTCAACGCCGAGAGCCCGGACCTGCTGGGCTTTCCGCGTTTCTACTGGCAGCAGCTGGCGTACATCCTGGTCGGCGTCAGCACCACGACGCTGGTGTACCAGCTGACCAAGCGGCGTGGGGAGGGCTGACCCATGTGGCGTGACCATCTCACCGAGATCATCATCTTCTCGCTGCTGTTCGTCGGCGTGAGCGCGATGGGCTTCGTCGCGTCCCGCTGGCGGCGGCCGGTCGACATGGAGCACCTCGACGAGTGGGGCCTGGGCGGGCGCAACTTCGGCTCGTGGATCACCTGGTTCCTCGTCGGCGGCGACCTGTACACGGCGTACACCTTCGTGGCGGTGCCGGCCCTGGTGTTCGGCGCGGGCGCGATGGGCTTCTTCGCGGTGCCCTACACCGTCATCATCTACCCGATGTTCTTCCTGGTGCTGGTCCGGCTCTGGTCGGTGTCGCACCGGCACGGCCTGGTCACCCCGGCCGACTTCGTCCGCGCCCGGTTCGGCTCGCCGACGCTGGCGCTGCTGGTGGCGATCACCGGCATCGTGGCGACCATGCCGTACATCGCGCTGCAGCTGGTCGGCATCGAGGCCGTGCTCAAGACGATGGGCGTCACCGGCGACTCGGCCCTGGCCCGGCACGCGCCGATCATCATCGCGTTCGCGATCCTGGCCGCGTACACCTACCAGTCCGGCCTGCGCGCCCCCGCGCTGATCGCGTTCGTCAAGGACACGCTGATCTACATCGTCATCCTGGTCGCCATCATCTGGCTGCCCGCGCAGCTGGGCGGCTGGGGCGCGATCTTCGGCGCCGCCGCCGACAAGTTCGAGGCGAGTCCCGCCGCGAGCGACGGGTTGCTGCTCAACGCGAACAACCAGCTGCAGTACATCACCCTGGCGTTCGGCTCGGCACTGGCGCTGTTCCTCTACCCGCACTCGGTCACCGGCGTGCTCGCCTCCCGCAACCGGGACGTGATCAAGCGGAACATGTCCGCGCTGCCGGCGTACTCCCTGCTGCTGGGGCTGCTCGCGATGCTGGGCTTCGCCGCGATCGCGGCCGGGGTCAAGCCGCTGCCCGGGGCG
The DNA here is from genome assembly GCF_018326265.1 of Catellatospora sp. IY07-71. Lineage (GTDB taxonomy): Bacteria > Actinomycetota > Actinomycetes > Mycobacteriales > Micromonosporaceae > Catellatospora. The sequence goes on along the minus strand of NZ_AP023360.1, from coordinate 3,288,339 downwards.
AAGGAAGGCTCGGTGGACACCAACACCATCGTGCCGGTGCTGTTCGACACGCAGTTCCCGGACTGGTTCGCGGGCGTCGCGTTCGCCGCGATCGGCATCGGCGCGCTGGTGCCCGCCGCGATCATGTCGATCGCCGCGGCGAACCTGTTCACCCGCAACGTGTACAAGGAGTACCTGAACCGCGCGGCGACCCCGGCCCAGGAGGCCAAGGTCAGCAAGATCTCCTCGCTGGTGGTGAAGGTCGGCGCGCTGCTGTGCATCGTGCTGCTGGACCCGCAGTTCTCCATCGACCTGCAGCTCATCGGCGGCGTGATCATCCTGCAGACGCTGCCCTCGGTGGCGCTGGGCCTGTTCACCCGCTGGTTCCACAAGGGCGCGCTGATCGCGGGCTGGGTCGCCGGCATGGGCTTCGGCATGTGGATGCTCTACCAGATCGAAAACAAGGCGACCGGCCGGATGCACTTCGCCGGCTCGGCGTTCCCGCTGGAGAAGCTCGGCTTCGACACCAAGATGACGATCTACGCCGGGTTCGTCGCGGTGCTGGTCAACCTGCTCGTCGCGGTGCTCGGCACGCTGGTGCTGCGGGCCGTCAAGGTCGCCGACGGGCCGGACGCCACCGAGCACGGGGACTACTTCGTCGACGAGGGCTCGCCCCGTCGCGACGCCGACCTCGACTCCGAGGGGGAGCCGGTAGCCGTCGCCTAGCGGCGGCACGGCAAGGGGTGGGTGCGCAGGTCCCGCACACCCACCCGAAGGAAGGGCACCTTCTTATCGGTTTCCGTAGAAGAAGGTGCCCTTCTTAACGTCTCACTGGAGGTAGCCCTCTACCTGGGCGACGTCGGCCGCCTTGGCGTCGTCGGGGTTCTCGCCCGCGTCGCGCAGCGCCCGGCGCCGGCGCAGCAGGTCCCAGCACTGGTCGAGCGTCTCCTCCAGGTCGCGCAGCCGCGCCGACTCGGTCTCCGGGTCGATGGCGCCCTGCAGGCGCTTCGTACGCAGCTGGTGCTCCTCGGCGACCAGCACGTCGATCCGGTCGAAGATCTGCTTCTCGTCCATGTCTCCAGCGTTCCACGCCGCCCGGCCCTTCGCGCGCGGATCACCGGACGGAGCACCCGGGGCCGTCCGGAGCGGGCGGCCGGCTCCGGGCACGGCGCCGCTTTTCGATGGAGAGCGGGGCGGGACGGGGCGGGGCAGGGTCAGCCGAGCCAGCCGTAGAGGCGTTCGACGTGGATGCGGACCACGAGGCGGGAGTCGGCGACCATCGCGGCGCGATACTCGGCCCAGTCCGGGTGCTCGCCGCGGATCTCCCGATACACCTCGACCAGCTCCGCGACCGCCTCGTCGTGTGGGTCGGCGGCGACCGCGGACAGCTCGGCGACCCCCTCGGCCACCGCGTACGCCCCACCGCCCGGCACGGTCACGTAGAAGCTCGCCCGGGGGTCACGGCGCAGGTTACGCACCTTCGCCCGCCCGTCCGTGCTGGAGAACCGGATCACCCCGTCCGTGACCAGGTAGTCGACGTTGGACAGTTGCGGCCGCCCGTCCCGCTTGATCGTGGCCAGCACCCCGCGGCCGGTGCGCCCGATGACCCGCCAAAGCCCGTCCTGCTCACCCATGTCAGCTCCCCTCACGCCGCTACCCGCGCGGCGGACAGCACGCCGGTCAGCAGTTGCAACTCGTCCAGCATGCCCCGGGCGGCGTGCGCCATGGCGACGGTCGGGGTGAGCACGCCGTCGGCGTCCACGGCCTGGCGCAGGTGGATGTTGACCGCCTCGGCGACGGGCACCATGCGCAGCGCCGCGACCACGGGTTTGAGCTGCTCGACCGCGCGCATCCCCGCCGAGGACATGCCGTAGCCGACGAAGCCGGCCGGCTTGTGGTGCCACTCGCGGTAGAGGTAGTCGAGCGCGTTCTTCAGCGGCGCGCTGTAGCCGCGGTTGTACTCCGGCATGACGAAAACGAAGGCGTCGGCGTCCGCGGTGGTCTCGCTCCAGCGCCGGGTGTGCTCGTGGGCGTACGGGCCGCCGTCGACCGGCTGGCCGGGCTCGTCGTGGAACGGCAGGTTCAGCTCGGCGAGGTCGGCCACGCGCACGTCGAAGGCGCCGTGCGCGGTGGCGGTGGCGGCGAACCAGTCGCCGATGACGTGACCGATCCGGCCGGGCCGGGTCGAGGCGACGATGACGTTGAGGCGTGGCATCCCGAACTCCTTTGTTGACATGTCACCAACATAGCGAGTCGGTTGGTGACATGTCAACAAGCCGGTATGCTGAACCGCGTGACCGAACCCCGCTGGCTCGACGAGCGGCAGGCCCGCGCCTGGCGCGGCTACCGGCGCATGCGCGCCCTGCTCGACCTGCAGATCACCCGCGACCTGGCCGCCGACAGCGGCCTGTCCGACGCCGACTACGACGTGCTGTCCAACCTGTCGGAGGTCTCGCCGCACCGGCTGCGCCTGACCGAGCTCGCGGCGACCATGCTGTGGTCCAAGAGCCGGCTGTCCCACCACCTCACCCGTATGCAGCAGCGCGGCCTGGTCGGCCGGGAGGAGTGCCCCGGCGACGCCCGAGGCTCGATGATCGTGCTGACCGAGGCGGGGCTGCGCGCCATCGAGGAGGCCGCGCCGCACCACGTCGAGTCGGTGCGCCGGAACATGATCGATCTGCTGACCGATGAGGAGCTCGCCGCGCTCGACGCGCTGTCCCACCGCATCGTCGCCCACCTGAGCCGAGAGGGTTGAGAAGGTGCCCTTCCTATACGGATAGCGTTAAGAGGGTGCCCATCCTTTCCGGAGGGCGGTGGAGAGGACGGGTATGAGCGGGACGGTGCTGGTCACGGGAGGCACGGGCGGGCTGGGGGCGGCGGTGACCAGGCGGCTGCTCGACGAGGGCCGGCGGGTGGTCGTGCCGTGGCACTCCGAGGACGAGCTGACCCGGGTGCCCTCCGGGGTCTCGGAGCTGGACCTGGTGCAGGCGGATCTCACCGACCCGGCCGCGGTCGGCGCGGTGGCGGCGCGGGCCGCGGCGGACCCGGACCGGCCGCTGCGGGCCGTGGTGAACCTGGTCGGCGGGTTCGCGATGGGCGGGCGGGTGCACGAGACCCCGGTCGAGGAGTTCGAGGCGCAGCTGCGGCTGAACCTGCGCCCGGCGTACCTGGTGTGCCAGGCGACGCTGCCGCACCTGGTCGCCGCGGGCGGCGGCAGCGTGGTGCTGGTGTCCAGCCAGGCCGTGCGCAAGCCGTTCCGCGGCGCGGCGGGCTACCTCACCGCGAAGACCGCGGTGCTGGGCCTGGCCGGCGCCCTGCACGCCGAGTACGCCAAGGACGGCGTGCGGGTGAACACGATCCTGCCGGGCGTCATCGACACCCCTGCCAACCGCGCGTCGATGCCGGACGCCGACCGCAGCGGCTGGACCGCGCCGGAGGACATCGCCACGACCGTCGCGTTCCTCTGCTCGGACGCCTCGCAGGCCGTGCGCGACTCGCAGCTGCTCGTCTGAGGGCCCGTCCCGGGCGGCGCGGTGTCGCCGCCGCACTAGCCCAGGTCCGGGTGGGGCAGGTAGCGGTCCAAGGCGATCGGGTCGCCGCCGCTGGACAGGAACACGTCCAGGTCGGCGATGGTGAAACCGGCCTCCAGCAGCAGCGGCAGCAGCGGGTTCGGGCCGAGCAGGGCCAGCGCCGCCGTGCCCGCCGCGCGGTGCCGGGCGAGCGCACCGAGCACGGCGTCCGCGCAGGCCCGCGTGGTGCGGCCGCCGGCCGGGCCGACCAGCACCCGGTCGCCCAGCGAGCGCACAACCGCGTACCCGTCGCCGGTCTGGCACACGCTCACCCCGGGCAGGGCGGCGTACCAGGCCAGGTCGGCGTCGCGGCGGCCGCCGGAGGCGTCGGCGTCCAGGTCCGCGATCTCGGCCGGGGTCGCCTCGGCGGCCGGCGGGCGGCCCGGCAGCGCGGTCAGCGGGCCGCGCAGGTAGAGCAGCGGGCAGACCGGGCGCATGCCCTGCCGGACGTAGAGCGCCACGGCCCGCGGATCGGACGAGGCGAAGGTGACCCGTGGCGCGGCGACCGGCAGCAGGCGGGCCAGCAGCGCCCGGCCCAGGCCCGAGGACTGGTGCTCGGGCAGCACGAACAGGTCGGCCAGGTGGGTCAGCCCGCCGCGCAGGAACGTCGCGCCGAAGCCGACCGGCTCCGTCCCCGCGAACCCCGCCAGCAGCCGCCCGTTGGCCAGCTCCCGGTCGAGGTAGTCGGGGCGGCGCGGCCACATCGCGAGGTTGCCGAACCGCCGCGCGACGGCGCGTACCCCGGCCAGGTCGTCCGGGGCGGCCTGCCGCACGGTGTACACGCCGGGCAGCGTAACCGACCCGCGGCCGCTGACCGGATCGTTCCGGCCCGAGGCATGATGGTGCCTTCTGCCAGGGCGGGAGCGGGGTGAGGATCGACGTCATGCGAAACGCTCTCATCGTCGTCGACGTACAGGAATCGTTCCGGCAGCGGCCGCTGTGGCGGCTGGCCGACAACCCGGACATCGCCGCCCGGGTCGACCGGCTGGTGCGGTCCGCCCGGGCCAAGGGCGATCTGGTGGTATGGGTGCTGCACGCCGAGTACGGCAGCAAGACCGTCTTCGACCCCGACCTGGGCCACGTCCGGCTCCTCGACGGCCTGGCCGCCGCCGACGGCGAGCCGGTGCTGACCAAGACCTCGCACAACGCGTTCACCACGACCAACCTCCAGCAGCTGCTCACCGCGGCGGGCGTGCGGTCGCTGACCGTGTGCGGCATCCGCACCGAGCAGTGCGTGGAGACCACCACCCGGGTCGGCAGCGACCTCGGCTACGACGTGACCTTCGTGGTCGACGCCTGCGCCACGTTCCCGATCCCGCACCGGGACCTGCCCGCCGACGCCACCGTCGAGGAACTGCTGGCCGACCCGCGCACGCTGTCCGCGGCCGACGTGACCGCGCGCACCGAGTACGCCCTGGCCGGCCGGTTCGCGACCATCCGCACGGTGGCCGAGCTGGCATGACCGAGGTCGTCTTCCTGCTCGTCCCGCAGCTGCACCTGCTGGACCTGGCCGGGCCCGCGCAGGTGTTCTCCACCGCCGCCGACCACGGCCACGGCTACCGGCTGCACTACGTGGCCGAGCAGGAGGACGTGCCCACCGCGCAGGGCCTGCCGCTGCGCGCGCGTACGGACTGGCCCGAGCTGGGCCCCGACGACCTGGTCGTGGTGCCGGGCTGGCGCTCGCCGCGGCTGCGCGCCAACGGGCACCTGACCGCGCCCACGCTGCACCGGCTGGCCGCGTTCCACGCGGCGGGCGGCACGGTGGCCAGCGTGTGCGCGGGCGCGGACGCGCTGGGCCGGGCCGGGCTGCTGGCCGGGCGCCGCTGCACCACCCACCACGACCTGCAGGACGAGCTGGCCGCGCGCTATCCGGCCGCCCGGGTGGTCCGCGACGTGCTCTACACCGTCGACGACCGGGTGGTGACCTCGGCCGGCATCGCCAGCGGCATCGACCTGGCGCTGCACCTGGTCGCCGTACGCCACGGCCCCGCCGCCGCGGCGCGCACGGCCCGCGCGATGGTGGTCTACGCCCGCCGCAACGGCGACGAGCAGCAGGCCAGCGCCATGCTCCGGCACCGCGCCCACCTGTCCGACGTGGTCCACCGCGTCCAGGACGAGATCGACACCCGCTACACCGAACGCCTGCCGCTTCCCGCGCTCGCCGCGTCCGCCGGCGTCAGCCCTCGCACCCTGACCCGCCTGTTCACCGCCGCCACCGCCCTCACCCCGCTGCGCTACCAGCAGGAACTGCGCCGCGAACGCGCCGAGCACCTGATCGGCCACGGCAGCACCGTCGAGGCCGCCGCCCGCGCCGTCGGCTTCGAGGACGCCCGCATGCTCCGCCGCCTCCGCTCCCCCACCTGACCGACCCACCGCACCCCCTGGGTTGATCATGAACTTAGGTACGTGCTCGACGGCGTGTCCCGACCCTGGCACCGTGATCGAAAGCTCGGCGACCGGGCCGGCCGAGGACACCGGGCCGCGCCGCCACGATGGGCGGCGCCGCCCGTCGCCGGTCAAGGGGCCAGGCAGGCGGCGAGCTCGGAGTGGTCGTACATCCAGAAGCCGTACCAGCCGAAGCTCACCCAGCGGTTGACCCGCCAGTAGCGGTAGTCGGTCTCGATGACCCACCCGGGGAACGACTCCAGCGGCGCGAGCGCCATCCGGGTGCCGGCGTACTGGTAGGTGCTGTCCGAGGCGGTCCCGCAGCGGGCGCCGCTGGTGCTGGTCACCGTCAGATCCGCGGCGGAGACGATGGTGGCGCCGTCGCACCTGACGACGTAGCTGCGGCGGTAGTGGTTGCTGACGGCGTCGGCGACCTGCCAGTAGCGGTAGCCGTCGGCGGAGCCGATCAGCCAGAACGTGTCGCCGCTGCCCACCCGGCTGTAGCTGCCGATCGCGGAGCAGGCCAGGGGGTCCGGCGCGGCGTGCGCGGCGGCCGGGGCGACGAGCACGGATGCCAGTGCCGCCAGTACGGCGGCGAACGCGAGCCTGAGTCTCATGCCACGCAAGGTAGGGCCTGCGGCCGCCGGGGCACATGCGCCCGACGCCTAGCCGACATCGAGCCCTCCGGCACCGCGCCGCAGCGAGCTAAGGTGCGATCATGACCGCCGCCCTCGACGCGCTCACCGCCGCAGGCCTCGACCATCGCGTGATCCGGCACGGGCCGGTGCGCAGCCTCGCCGAGGCCGCCGCGGCGCGCGGGGTGGAGGTCCCCGACGTCGTGAAGACGATCGTGGTGCGGCGCGGCCCCGACGACTACCTGTTCGTGCTGGTCCCCGGCGGCCGTGTCATCTCCTGGCCGAAGCTGCGGGCGCTGCTCGGCGTCTCGCGGCTGTCCATGCCGGACGCGGCCGAGGCGAAGGAGGCCACCGGGTACGAGCGCGGCACGATCACGCCGTACGGCTCGCGCAGGCCGTGGCCGGTGATCGCCGACGAGCGGCTGCGCGGCCGCGAGATCACCCTCGGCGCGGGCGAGCACGGCACCGCCGTCGCGGTCGACGCCGACGCCTCCGTATCCGGCCTGGCCGGCACCTGGTCCGACGTCACCGACCCCGAACCGGTCCCCTGACCCCGCAGGCGGCGGGCGGCCGGCAAGAAGGTTAAGAAGGTGCCCTTCCTCTACGGAAACCGTTAAGAAGGTGCCCTTCCTTTCATCGCCTGGGCTAGGCGGGTGACGGCTTCGGGGATGCGGGCGGGTGGGGTGGCGGCGTAGGTGAGGCGCAGGTGGGGGGCCGGGGGTTCGGCGGCGTACCAGGGGCGGCCGGGGAAGACGACGACGCCGTTCGCGGCGGCCGCGGCGGCCAGGGCGGTGTCGTCGGTGCCGTCGGGCAGGGGTGCCCAGAGGTGCAGGCCACCGCGCGGGAGCCGGGCCGGGACCAGGTCGGGCAGGTGGCGGGACAGGGCCGTCAGCAGGGCCTCGCGGCGGTCGCGCAGGGCGGTGCGCAGGGCGCGGCGGTGGCGGGTCCAGGCCGGGGAGGTGACGAACTCCAGGGCCGCCTGCTGCAGCGGGCCGGACACGAAGAAGTCGTCGAGCAGCCGGGCGGCGCGCAGCCGCGCCCCGGCGGGGCCGCGCGCGCCGATCGCGGCCACCCGCATGCCGGGCGCGGTCGACTTGGTGAGCGAACGCAGGTAGACGACGTGCCCGTCGGGGTCGTCGGCGGCCAGCGGCGCGGGCGGCTCGCCGTCGATGGTCAGGTCGCGGGCGTAGTCGTCCTCGATCAGGAACGCCCCGGCGGCGCGCACCGCATCGGTCACCTCGGCGCGGCGGGACGCGGCGAGGGTCGCGCCGTGCGGGTTGGCGTACAGCGGCTGGCAGTAGAACAGCCGCGCGCCGGTGCGGGCGAACGCCGCGGCGAGTTGGTCCGGGCGTACGCCGTCGGCGTCGGCGGGCACCGGCGCCACCCGCAGCCCGGCCGCCCGCGCCGCCGCCAGCGCGCCGAGGTAGGTCGGCGACTCCACGAGCAGCGTGTCGCCCGGCGCGGCCAGGGCGCGCAGCGCGGTGGACAGCGCGGCCTGCCCGCCGGGGCAGATCACCATGTCGTCGGCGCGCAGCCCGCCCCCGGCCTCGCGGGCGAACCAGTCGCGCAGGTCGGCCCGCCCCTCGACGGGGCCGCGCTGCCAGGCGGCGGGCTGGCGGGCGGCGCGGGTGAGCGCGGCGCCGAGCGCGGCGGCCGGCTGCAGGTCCGCGTCTAGGTATCCCCCGGACAGCGCGATCGCCCCGGCGGGCGGTGTCGCCAGTAACGCCTGCAGCTCCTGCTCGCCGGGCAGCGCCGCGCCGAGGGCGACCGTCTGCCAGGACAGGTCCGGGGCGCGGCGCTCGCCGGGGGCGGGCGCGGCGGCGAAGGTGCCCTTGCCGGGCCGTGCTTCGAGCACGCCCTCGACCGCGAGCTGCCGGATCGCCTCGGCCACGGTGACCGGGGAGGCCCGGTGCCGGGCGGTCAGCTCGCGCACCGACGGCAGCCGCGTGCCCGGTGCGGCCGCCAGCGCCAGCCCGCGCAGATCTTGGATAACGCGATCCGCTGCGTTACCGTTGTTCATGAGAGACAAGAGTAACGCTACTGCTCCGGATCCGGTAACGGCATCGGCCGACCCCGTCGGCGGCCTGGTCCTCGGCGCGCTGGGCGTGCTCGCGTTCAGCATGTCGCTACCGGCCACCCGCGTCGCCGTGCAGCAGCTCGATCCGTGGTTCATCGCGTTCGGCCGCGCCGTCGGCGCCGCCCTGCTGGCCTGGGCGTACCTGCGCTGGACCGGCGCGCCGCGCCCCACCCGCGCGCAGTGGCGGCGGCTGGCCGTGGTCGCCGCCGGGGTCGTGATCGGATTCCCGCTGTTCAGCTCGCTCGCGCTGACCACACAGACCGCCGCGCACGGCGCCGTCGTGGTCGCCCTGCTGCCCGCGATGACCGCCGTGTTCGCGGTGCTGCGCGCCGGGGAGCGCCCGTCGCCGCTGTTCTGGGCCGCCGCCGCGGCCGGGCTGCTGGCCGTGCTCGCGTTCCTGGTCGCGGGCGGCGCGGTGCGGGGCGCTCTCACGGTCGCCGACCTGTACCTGGTCGCCGCCGTGGTGCTGTGCGGGCTCGGCTACGCCGAGGGCGGCGCGCTGGCCCGCGAGCTGGGCGGCGCGCGCACCATCTGCTGGGCGCTGCTGCTGTCGCTGCCGGTCACGGTGCCGGTGACGCTGCTGTCCGCCGCCGCGCACCCACCGCATGCGGGCGCGGCAGCCTGGGCCTCGTTCGGCTACCTCACCGCGGTCTCCATGTTCCTGGGCTTCTTCGCCTGGTACGCGGGCCTGGCCCGGGGCGGCATCGCCCGGGTGGGCCAGATCCAGCTCGCGCAGCCGGTGCTGACGATGGCATGGTCGGCACTGCTGCTCGGCGAGGCGGTCACCCCCGCCTCGATCGGCGCCGCGCTGGTGGTGCTCGCCTGCGTGGCGGCGATCCAGCGCACCCGCCGCCCCGCCCTGACCCCTGCCGCCAGGAAGGCCTGACGATGTACACACCCGCCCACTTCACCGCCGACGAGTCCGCCGTACGCGAGCTGCTGGCCGGGCACGGCGCGGCGGACCTGGTCACCGCGACCGCCGAGGGCCTGGTCGCGACGACGCTGCCGCTGCTGTTCGACCCGGCCGCCGGGCCGCACGGCGCGCTGCTGGGCCACCTGGCCCGCAACAACGACCAGTGGCGCCGCCCGGTGCTCGGCGAGGCGCTGGTCATCGTGCGCGGCCCGGACGCCTACGTCTCCCCCACCTGGTACGCGTCGAAGGCCGAGCACGGCCGCGTCGTGCCGACCTGGAACTACGCCGTGGTGCACGCGTACGGCGAGCTGGTCGTACACGACGACCCGGCCTGGACCGGCGACCTCGTGCGCCGCCTGACCGACCGGCACGAGCAGGGCCGGGCGCACCCGTGGTCGGTCGACGACGCGCCCGCCGGGTACGTCGCCGGGCAGCTGCGCGCCATCGTCGGTGTCGAGCTGCGCATCAGCCGCGTCGAGGCGAAGTGGAAGCTCAGCCAGAACCGCCCACCGGCCGATGTGGACGGCGTCGTCTCGGGCCTGCGCGCCGAGAACGACCATCGCACCGCCGACGCGGTCGAGCAGGCCCGTCCCGTGCGCTGATCACCGGACTGCCGCGGCGGCGCCGCAGCGGCTAGCATTCGAGGCCCCGACGGCGCCATACCCCCGGAGCCCCCCATGACGCGCTCTGCTCGGCTGTTCATCCTGCTCGGCGTGGTGCTGGCCCTGATCGGCGGCGGTGCGTACGCCGCCGTGCGGGTCGCCCAGACGCGGGTGGACGAAGCCATCCCCCAGGTCGACCTGTTCGGCCCGAGCGACTCCCCGGAGCCGTCGGCGTCGCCGAGCCCCAGCCCGAGCCCGACGCCCCCGGCCGGGGCGGACATCACCGGCCCGCTGAACTTCCTCATCGTCGGCATCGACACCCGCGAGGCGCAGAAGGGCTCGCCGCCGCACGGCGACGTGGTGATGATCCTGCACGTCGACAAGACCCTCAGCAACGCGTACCTCACCTCGCTGCCCCGCGACCTGCTGGTGGACATCCCGGCGTTCAAGCCGTCCCGCTACGGCGGCGGCCGCAGCAAGCTGACCCACGCCATGACCTTCGGCGGGCGGGTGCCGGGCAAGAGCGGCACGTGGAACATCGCGCAGGGCTTCCAGCTCATGGCCAAGGCGGTCAGCGGCTACACCGGCATCAAGCGCTTCGACGCCGGCGCGGTCATCACGTTCCGCGGCTACACCAAGCTGATCGACGCGCTCGGCGGTGTGGACCTGTACGTCGACCAGAAGGTGGTCTCCCTCCACCGCCGCCCGGACGGCGTGCACCGCGCCGTCTGCCGCGGCTGCGAGCACGGCTACTCCGGGCCGCGCATGACCTACCACGTGGGCACCCGGCACATGACCGGCTGGCAGGCGCTGGACTACGCGCGCCAGCGCTACACCACCGGCGGCGAGTACACCCGCCAGCGCCACCACCGGCAGCTGATGAAGGCCATGCTCACCAAGGCGCTGAGCGGGGACGTGCTCACCGACCCGGCGAAGTTCGACGACATCGTGGCCGCGCTGGGCGCCACGCTGACCTTCGACGGCCGCGGCCGCAGACCCACGGAGTTCGTCTACGCCCTGCGCAACATCCGCCCCGCCAACCTGACCCTGGTCGGCCTGCCCGGCGGCGGCGTCTTCACCGGCGGCGGCTACCAGGGCGAACGCCTCGACGCCGTACAGAAGTCCTATTTCACCGCCCTGCGCGCCGACAAGCTCGCCGCCTGGGTCAAGTCCCACCCCAAACTCGTCAACACCCGCTAGGCAAAGGAAGGGCACCTTCTTATCGTTTTCCGTAGTAGAAGGTGCCCTTCCTAACCTCCGCGGAGCGGCGGCGTAGCCTGGCGCCGGTCGGGCCGGTACGCGTGGAGGGCGGGAGCATGGCGCAGCAGGTGGCGGTGCGGGCGGCGGGGCCGGGCGACGTGGCGGCGATCGTCGCGCTGGTCGAGTCGGCGTATCGCGGCGACAGCAGCCGGGCCGGCTGGACCACCGAGGCCGACCTGCTCGACGGCCGGCGCACCGACCACGAGGCGGTCGCCGCGCACGTCGCCGCCCCGGACAGCGTCATCCTGCTGACCGAGCGCGACGGCGACCTGCTGGCCTGCTGCCACCTGGAGCGCCACGACGACCACGCCTACTTCGGCATGTTCGCCGTGCGCCCCGAGCGGCAGGGCGGCGGCCTCGGCAAGGCCGTGCTCGCCGAGGCCGAGCGATACGCCCGCGACGAGTGGGGCGTGCCGCAGCTGCACATGACCGTGATCACGGTCCGCGCGGAGCTGATCGCCTGGTACGAGCGGCGCGGTTACGTCCGCACCGGGCAGACCAGCCCGTTCCCGTACGGCGACGAGCGCTTCGGCCTGCCCCGGCGCGCCGATCTCGAATTCGAGCTGCTGGTCAAGAAGCTCTAGGCGAACCACTCCTTGAGCACCGGCGCGACGGCCTCCGGCTTGAGCAGGTGCGTCTGCCCCGGCAGTGTGCGGTAGTCGGCCTGCGGCAGCGCCCCGGCCAGCGCCTTCGCGGCGTTGCGCATGTATTCGGGGCTCTTGCCGCCGTCCATGACCAGGGCGGGCAGCTGCGCCCCGGCCCAGCGCTCGGCGTTCAGCGGCCGTCCCGCGCCGGTGTCGCCGAGCACCCGGAAGTCGTACGGCAGCGTGTGCGCGACCCGCTTCAGCTTCGGCCAGTTCGGCATCAGCCGGAACAGCGCGACCAGGAACCCGGGCATGCCGACGGTGCGCATGAACGTGGCGACCGCGTCGCCGCGCCGCCCCTGCGCGATCATCGCATCCATCCTGTCCAGGTAGTCGTCCGGGCGCGGCTCGTGCGTGCCGTCGACGATGAACGGCGGCTCGTACACGGCCAGCCTGCGGATGCCGCCCAGCCGCGCGGCCGCGTCGCAGGCCAGCACCGCCCCGGACGAGATGCCGTAGAGGTAGACGTCCCCGCCCGCCTCCTTGATCAGCGCGTCCAGGTCCTCGACCTCGCGCTCGACGCTGTAGGGCGCGGTGTCGCCGGACTCGCCCCGGCCACGCCGGTCGTAGGTGTACACGGTGAACCGGTCGGCGAGCTGCCTGGCCAGCGGCCCGGCCGGGCCCATCCGCCGGAAGCACATCGCCCCGTCGACCAGGACCACCGCCGGGCCCTGCCCGGTCCTCGTGTACGCGATCGCGGTGCCGTCCGCGGAGATGACGCTGCTCATGGGGTGCTCCTTCGAAGTCATGCCGCGAACGTCCGGTCCAGCCAGGACCGCCACGCCGCATCGGGATCAGGCTCGGTGGGGGTGAACAGGTGGTGCATGGCGAGCATCGAGCCCTGGAAGCCGCGCACGAAGCGCAGCAGCGCGTCCGGGGTGCGCACGCCGAGCGCGTGGGCGCTGACGTGGTAGACCGTGCCGGTGAGCGCCGCGCCGTCCACGGTCAGCGCGACCGGGTCGCCGGGCCGGGGCCCGTGCGCCAGGCCGAGCGCGCCGTGCAGCGCCGCCCAGGCCCGCGGCCAGTCGGCCACCGCCGGGCCGAACACCGTGACCGGCCGGGCCGTGCGGCCCCGGAACCAGGTCAGATACTCGCCGAGGGTGCCGTAGAACAGGGCCAGTCCCAGGCCCATCGCCTCGAACTCGTCGGCCCAGTCGTCGCCGGGCAGGAAACCACTGGTCACGGTACGCAGCACGGCGCTGCCGCCGGCCCGTGCCTCGATGAGGAACTCGTAGGCCACGAACCGGCCCTCGGCGTCGGGCGGCTCGGCGTAGGCCAGCCGCCGTCCGGGCTCCCACGCCGTGATCGGCAGCGTCGGGGCATACCCCCCGAAGACGGTGCTGACCGCACCCTGCCGTCCGGGCGCCACCTCGTTGCGGCCCATGAACCAGGAGTCGATGCCGGGGCCGGTCGCGATCGCCGCCCAGATCTCCTCCGGCGTGGCCTCGACCGGCAGCTCGTGCCGGACCTCGAAGTTTTTGCCCATCTCAGTCCTCCTCCGCCTGGCGGGTCACGCTGGGGTGCACGGCGACGATCACCCGGTGCTCGCGCCCGCCCTCGGCCTGCTCGTCGTGATACTTGCTCACCAGGCCCGCGACGGCCGACGCCAGCTCCTCGGCGAACGCGGCCCGGTCGGCCGGGCTCGCGAACCGGACCGTGCCGTCCATCGCGAACGTGGCCAGCCGCTTCTTCGCCCGCGCCGCGCCGGTGAGCAGCTCGCCCACGTCGCGGACCAGGCGGGCGGCCAGGGCCAGCAGCCAGCGGGCGGACAGCCGGTCGGGGGCGCGGTCCGGGTCGGGCTGCACCGCGGACAGCGCGATCGGGGAGATCACGTAGGACGCGGCGGTGGCCTGGAGCACGCGCTCGGTGACGTTGCCCTTGCGGCGCTCCTCCACCAGCTCGACCAGCCCGTGCCGCTCCAGCTCGCGCAGGTGGTAGTTGACCTTCTGCCGGGGCTGGCCGATCCGCGCGGCCAGGGTGGTGGCCGAGCCGGGCTCCACCAGGGCGGCCAGCAGCCGGGCCCGGATCGGGTCCAGCGACGCCTCGGCCGCGGCCGGATCGTCGATCACCGCAACATCGAACATGCCCACACCCTGCCACCGACAAATTTTTTTGTCAAGCCCCGGCCTGCGGTCCGGCACCACCCGACACGGCGGCGTGGCGCGGCCGGAGCGCGGAAACGGACGAACGCGCCAGCCCCGGAACCCTCGCCCCCGGCGAAGGTCAGAAATCCCACAGCGGAGCAGGAATCAGGCGAACCCCCACCCGCCCGGCGTTAGCGTCGAGGCATGACGAACCCGATCGCCGATATCAGCGTGCCTGAACTCGCCCGGCAGATCGCGCGGCTGGAGCGTCAGGATGTCGACCGCGGCGCGCTCGACGCGTGCACCCTCACCATGGAACTGCGCCACCAGTACCGCCGCGCTCTGCTCGCCCGTGACCAGGCGGCCCTGTCCCTGGTCGCCCGCGAGCGCTGGACCGCGGCCGACGTCGCCGAGGTCATCTGCGGCCACCGCTCCTGCGCGCCCCGCGCCGCGGCCATCCTGGCCTGGACCGGTCTCACCCCGGACGGCGGCACGGAACGTGACCTGGCCGAACGCCAGCTGGTCGCGACGCAGCTGCGCGAGCTGCTGTCCCTGGCGTACGACAAGGCGCTGCGCCTGCTGCCCGCGCTGCGCATCGGCGGCGATCTGCCCGACGACCCCGAGGAGCGACTGGCGCAGACCGCGCACCGGCTGCGCTTCGTCGACGGCTACCGGGCCGCCAACCAGGCCTCCCGCATCCTGTTCGCGGCGATCCTGGTGCACCACCACGGCTGGCCGCTGCCGGACGTGGCCGAGCTGGGCGCGGTGACGCCCGACGAGGTCCGCGCGGCACTGGCCGCGGCCGAGGCGAGCCCGCCGTCCGATGCCGACAGCGGCCTGCTGGCACAGCTCGCGCTGCTGGACGGGGTCCTTGAGACGAACACCGAACGGCTGCTGGCCGTACGCGAGCGGGCCCTGTCCGACAGCCTCGCCGACGGCGTGCCGGAGCGGGTCGTCGCGGCCCACATCGGCCTGCCGGAGCAGGAGCGCTCCGCCGCCCACTGCCCCGCCTGACCGGCGTTAGGAAGGGCACCTTCTACATCGGAAAGCGATAAGAAGGTGCCCTTCCTTTCGTCACAGGGGTTTGGCGTAGCAGACGGAGAGGTCCCAGCGGTCGTAGGGCGGGTAGTTGGGGATGCGGGTGAAGCCCGCGCGCTCGTACACGGTGATCGCGTCGGGCTGGCGGACGCCGGTCTCCAGCTTGAACAGGCGCGCACCGGTGCGGGCGGCCAGCTTCTCGGCCTCGGGCATGAGGCGGCGGGCGATGCCGCGGCCGCGCCAGGCCGGGTCGACGTACATGCGCTTGAGCTCGGCCTCGCCGCCGTCCAGCGGCTGCACCGCGCAGCAGCCGATCGCCGCGCCGCCGGCGAGCACCAGCAGGAAGCGGGCGGCCTGCCGGACCTGCGGATGCTCGAAGTCGATCTCCTCGGGGTAGCGGGCGTCCAGCTCCGCCCGCAGCGCGGCGATCAGCGGCGCCAGCCGCGGGTCGTCCGGCGCCACCTCGGCGATCTCGATGGTGGTGGTGTCCGTGCTCATCATCACCGTGCTCCCAGCAGCAGTTCCAGTTGGTTGTCGACCGCCGCGACCAGCAGGTCCGGCGGGTAGAGGGCGGGCGTGGCCACGCCGCACAGCGCCAGCCCCTCCAGGAAGGCGACCAGCCCGCGGGCCCTCAGCTCCAGATCAGGCGGGGGTACGGCGTACGCGTCGCGCAGCAGCCCGGTCAGCCGCCGGATCCAGGACTCGTGCCGGACGGTGTGCTCGGCCAGCATCACCGGGTCGGTGCGCGCCGCCATCAGGAACGTGGCCCAGATCGTGGAGTTGAGCCGCCGCTCCTCGTCCAGCGGCACCCCCTCCAGCGCCACCGCCCGCAGCCGCGCCCTCGGGTCGCCGGGATCGGGCAGCGCGTCGATGCGCGCCGCCATGCGCCGGTGCATGACGGCCCTGGCGTGCAGGAGCAGCGCGTTCTTGTCGCGGAAGTAGTGCGCGACCCGCCCGGTGGTGCAGCCGGCCGCGTCGGCGACCGCGCGCAGCGTCAGCCCGTCCAGGCCGTGCTCGCCGACCACCTGCCACACGGCGGCGGACAGCTGCTCGCGCCGCTCGTCATGGTCCACCAGCCTGGGCACGCGCCCTCCCTTTCCGTAACAGCTGTTACGTAACAGACGTTACGTTAACAGCTCCGGCGTGCGGCCGTCCAGGGGGTATCCAACTGCTGGTGGTTGAGTGAGCTTTGGCGCGCTCCAGCGTGCGCTGGCGTGCACGGCCCGGTCGATATCTGCGCGCGATGACGGTCTTGTCGTACGGGTCGCCTAGCCTGCTCGTGTGTCCGATGCGGCTGGTGGGGTGGTGGTGCAGGCGTACCGTTTCGCCCTGGACCCGGCCCCGGCGCAGGACCGTGACCTGCACCGGCACGCCGGTGCGGGCCGGTTCGCGTTCAACTGGGCCCTAGCTGCGGTGCGCGCCAACCTCGGCCAGCGGGCCGCCGAGCGCACCTACGGCCTGGACGGCGAGCAGCTCACCCCGGCTTTGGGCTGGACCCTGCCCGCCCTGCGCCGCGCCTGGAACACCGCCAAGCCTCAGGTCGCGCCGTGGTGGCCGCAATGTTCGAAGGAGGCGTTCAACACCGGACTGGATGGTCTGGCGCGGGCCTTGGGCAACTGGTCGGCGTCGCGGTCGGGCCGCCGTGGCGGGCCCAGGGTGGGGTTCCCGAGGTTCCGGTCCCGGCGGCGGGTGACGCCGTCGGTGCGGTTCACCACCGGCACGATCCGCGTCGAGGACACCCGCCACCATGTGACCCTGCCCAGGCTGGGCCGCATCCGCACCCACGAGTCGACCCGCAAACTCGCCCGGCGCCTGCACGCGGGCACCGCCCGGATCATGTCGGCCACCGTCCGGCACACCGGCGGGCG
The DNA here is from genome assembly GCF_018326265.1 of Catellatospora sp. IY07-71. GTDB lineage: Bacteria > Actinomycetota > Actinomycetes > Mycobacteriales > Micromonosporaceae > Catellatospora. The sequence goes on along the minus strand of NZ_AP023360.1, from coordinate 3,271,285 downwards.
CTGGCACGTGTCGTTCACCGTCGAGGTCACCCGCACCGTCCGTGCCCCCGCCCGCCCCCAGGCCACCGTCGGAGTTGACCTCGGCATCGCCAACCTGGCGGCCCTGTCGACAGGGCAGATCGTGCCCAACCCCCGCCACCTGAACCAGGCACAGGCGCGGCTGCGCGCCGCCGCCCGGACCCTGTCCCGGCGGCAGGGCCCGGACCGGCGCACCGGACAGCGGCCATCGGCCCGCTGGCGGCAGGCCAAAGCCCGCCTGGCCCACGCGCACGCCCGGGTGGCGAACCTGCGCGCCGACGGCCTGCACAAACTCACCACCACCCTCGCCGCGACCTACGGCACGATCGTGGTCGAGGACCTCAACGTCGCCGGGATGATCCGCAATCGGCGTCTGGCCCGGCACATCGCCGACGCCGGCTGGGCCACCCTGCGCCGGCACCTGGAATATAAGACCACCTGGAACGGCGGGCGGCTCGTGGTCGCCGACCGGTGGTTCGCCTCCTCGAAGACCTGTTCATCCTGCGGCGCAGTGAAACCCAAGCTGCCGCTGCGGGTACGGACCTACACCTGCGAGCATTGCGGCCTGTGCCTGGACCGTGATCTGAACGCGGCGATCAACCTGCAGCAGTACGTCGCCCGGAGTGGCCGGGAGACGCAAAACGATCGTGGAGTCGACCGTGAGACCACCCTCGTGGTGGCAGGTGGCTGTGAAACGACCACCCCGCACCACCCTGGTGGATCAGACGGGGACCGTCGGCCGGCAACGGCCGACTGCAACACGAGTGCTCGCTAGAGATCACGCAATTGCAACGGTATGCTGCTCGCGGCGTGTGCCCGTACGCCATACCTCCTGACCGGCGCCCCACGCGCACCGGCGGCGCGGAGGCGAAGGTGACCGTCTCATCACGGGCGTGACCGCTCGTGCAGCCGCGACACCTCCGGCAGCGACGGACGCGTCACCGGCGTGGGCGGGGCGCAGGGCCGTCGCGGAGGACACCGTCATGACCGCACGCAGGAACTTCAAGAAGCTCGTCCGGGAACGCATGGCCCGCACCGGCGAGGCGTACTCCACCGCCGCCCGCCACCTGACCGGCCCGCCCGTCCCCGGTTCGCACCGCGACTCCGTGCTGACCGGGCACCTGCTCGCCGCCGCCGGGCAGCCCCTGTCCGAGCCGCTCGTCTGCGGCCTCGGCGGCGGGATCGGCTTCATGTACGCCGTCTTCGAGTACGCCGCCGTGCCGCACCCGCTGCTCACCATCGTCGCCCAGCACCACCCCGAGCCGTGGGCGCCCGCCGCGCTCGGGCGGCTCGGCGTCGCGTACACGCAGACCACCGGCACCTCGGCGAAGGCGGCGCTGGACCGGCTGCGCGCCGCGCTCGGCGACGGCCGGCCCGCGCTGTGCACCGTCGACCGCAGCCGGCTGCCGTGGCAGTCCGCGCCCCAGTTCAGCTCCGCCGAGCCGTACCCGGTCGCCGTCATCGCCCTCACCGGCGACCTGCTCACCGTGCTCGACCCGCCGTACGGCGTCCGCGAGCTGGACCTCGCCTCGTTCGCCGCGGCGTGGACGGCGCACCGCCAGGGCCGCCACCGGCTGCTGGCCGTCACGGGCGGCCCGTCCACGGTGGACCTGCGGGCGGCGGCGCGCGATGCGATCACGGTGACGGTCGGGCATCTCACCGGGCCGGTGCTGGGCAACAGCTTCGACGTCAACTTCGGCTTCTCCGGCATGGCCGGGCTCGCCGCCGAACTGCGCGACACCCGCACCCGCAAGGGCTGGTCACAGCGCTTCGCCTCCCCCGCCGCCCGCGAACAGGTGGCCCGCCGCCTGCCCGAATGCCTGGAGCGCGAGTACACGGCCCCCGGCGCCACCCGCCCCCTCTACGCCGCCTTCCTCGACGAAGCCGCCACCCTGCCCACCGGCCCCACCCCAGCCCAGGCCCCAGATGCGGACCGCCTGGGCACGGATGCCGGACCGGCCCCGGACGCGCTACGCCGTGCCGCGGAACTGTTCCGCGACTCCGGCCGCACCTGGTCCGCCCTCGCCGCACACGCCGCGTCCGCTCCCGACGCCGACCTGCGCACCTGGTGCGACGAGGCCGCCGACCTGGTCGACGCCGCCCTCACCACCGAACGCACCGCCGCCGCCCTCCTCACCCCGGCGGCCTAGATCCACCGACTTGCCTGGCACCTGGGCGTATCTTGGCCCCGCTTTCCCCCATGTGCCAGGCAAGTCGAGCGATCTTGCCGCCCGGCGGTGGCGGGGTCAGGGGTGGGTGGCGAAGCGGTCGAGGGCGGCGAGGACGACGTCGCCGATGCCGTTGGCGGAGCCGTGGCCGGCCTGCTCGATGAGGGTCAGTTCGGCGCCGGGCCAGGCCTGGGCCAGGTGCCAGGCGGTGTCGCAGGGGCTGCTGACATCGAGCCGGCCGTGCACCAGCACGCCGGGGATCCCGGCCAGCTTCCCGGCGTTGGCGAGCAGCTCGCCGTCCTCCAGGAAACAGTCGTTGCCCCAGTAGTGGGTGACCGCGCGCGCGAGCACCATCCGGAACTCGGGGTCGTCGTAGCGTGGGTCGGGGCGGTGGCCGGGCGCCGTGCCGACGTGCACGTCCTCCCAGTCGCACCAGTCGCGGGCAGCCTTGTCCCGCACGGCCGGATCGGGCGAGGCCAGCAGGCGCGCGTACGCCGCCGCGAGGTTGCCGTCCCGCTCCCCCGCGGGCACCCCGTCGCGGAACCGGGCCCACTCGGCCGGGAAGATCCGCCCCATCTGCCGCGTGATCCAGTCGATCTCGCCACGGGTCCCGGCGGTGACGCTGAACAGCACCATCTCGGAGACGGACGACGGGTGGCGCTGCGCGTACGCCTGCCCCAGGCAGGCGCCCCAGGACGCGCCGAGCACGAGCCAGCGCTCGATGCCGAGGTGCTCGCGCAGCAGCTCGATGTCGGCGACGAGGTGCGGCGTCGTGTTGACGGACAGGTCGGTGGCCGGGTCGCCCACGCTGGGCGTGCTGCGCCCGCACCCGCGCTGGTCGAACAGCACCACCCGGTATGCCGCCGGGTCGAAGTAGCGCCGCCAGCCCGCGCCCGCGCCGGAGCCCGGCCCGCCGTGCAGGACCACGGCGGGTTTGCCCGCCGGGTTGCCGGAGACCTCCCAGTGCACGAGGTTGCCGTCGCCGACGTCGAGCATGCCGGTGTCGTAGGGCTCGCTCAGCGGGTACACGGAACCACCTCCGGGGGAATATGACAGCACTGTTACATTATCAGCGTGAACCCCCTGCCCGAACGCGAGGCGGTCGGCACGCTGCTGCGCCACGTGCTGGAGCTGCTCGACGGCGACGTGGCCAAGGTGTACGCCGAGCTGGGCCTGGCCGACTACCGCCCCCGCCACTCCCCCGTGGTCCGGGCGCTGCTGGCGGACGGCCCGATGCCCATCCGCGACCTCGCCCGCCGGGTCGGCGTCACCCACTCCGCGGCCAGCCAGACGGTGGCGCAGATGCACCGTGCCGGGCTCGTCGACCTGTCTCCCGGCGCCGACGCCCGCCAGCGCGTGGTCAGCCTGACCGGGCGGGCCCGCGACCTGCTGCCGGTCATCGAGGCGGAGTGGGCCGCGACCACCGCGGCGATGCGCGGGCTGGACGCCGAGCTGTCCATGCCGCTGTCCGATCTGCTCACCGAGATCGCCGAGGCGCTGCGGCGCCGGCCGTTCCGGGAGCGCATTGCTGACGCCGGGCTGACAGTTCCGGAAACGACCGGCGGCTAGCATTCCGGGGGATGACGCTCCCGCCTGAAGGCGAGCACCCCTGATGCGACTCCTCATCGCCGTCCTGCTCATCACGCCGACCCTCATCCCGGTCACCGCCGCCGCCTCCGTCCCGCCTCCGGCGCCGGACCGGGCCGCCCAGGTCCGGGCCGCCGCCGCGCCCGCCACGAAGCGGCTGGCCGTCGTGATGATCCAGAACGGGTCGACCGCGGAGCGGCAGACCCAGCTCGCCGACACCGCCTACGCGCGCGACCTGTTCCTGGGCGGCACGAACTCGCTGGCCTCGTGGACCGACGCGGTGACCCAGGGGCAGCTGCGGTTCACCGCCGCGGGCGACGGCGTCTACCTGGCCCCGCCGAACGCCGCGCTGGCGGCGGGCGCCGGTGACACGTCGAAGTGCTACAGCGAGGAGGCCCGCGTCACCGCGCAGGACCACCTGGCCGGGCTGGGCGTGGCCTGGGACTCGGTGGCGGTCCTGTTCGACATCGGCGCGTGCGGCTGGGCCGGGCTCGGCCAGGTGCCGGGCCGGGTGACCTGGTTCCCGCCCCGGCCGTCGCTGGCCGCGGTGGTGCACGAGGTGGGCCACAACCACGGCTACCCGCACGAGACCAGACGCGACTGCCCCGGCAGCATCGTCTCCTCCTGCAAGGCCAACGGCTACAGCGGCAACTCCCCGATGGGCTCGGGCGGCGCGGGCCGCGGCTACTCCTCGCCCGAGCTGCTGCACAGCGGCTGGCTGGCCGCCGACCGGCACCGCGACGTCGCCGGGTCGGGCACGTACACGCTGACCCCGCTGCACGCGCCCGCGTCCGCCGGCGGCCTGCGCGCGGTCGAGGTCAAGGCCTCACGCACGCTGCACTACCTCGTCGAGCTGCGCGCCCGCGGCGCGGTGGACAGCGCGGTCGACAAGCCGGGGGTACGCGTCTACGCCGTGCCCGTCAGCGGCAACACCCGCGACTACCGCAACGCGTACATGATCAATCCGACGCGGTCGGGCAGCCCGCTGCTCGTCCCCGTCGGCACCGTGCTCACCGACCAGGTGAACAAGCTCACCATCACGGTGCGCGCCGCCTCGGCGAGCAGCGCCCGGGTCGAGGTGTCCCCGCTCGGCGGCAGGCCCTCGCCGAGCCCCTCGGTCTCGGTCACCCCGTCGGCGAGCCCCCTGCCCAGCGCCGCGCCGCTGGCCTCGTTCTCCGCCACACCGGAGGCCGCGGCCGTCAGCACGCCCGCCGTCGCCGCCGCTCCACCCCCGGCCGAAGCGCCGGAGGTGTCCCTGCTCAGCACGACGCAGCAGGTCAGCGGGGTGCTCATCGGCGGCGCGATGGTCGCGCTGGTGGCCGGGGCCGGGTTCTGGCTGCTCGGCGTACGCAACTCCGGCCGCCGCCGCCCGCGCCGCCGCCACGCGCGCTGAACGGCCCGTTCCCACCCAGCCGCCGGGCCGGGCGGGCGATAGTGGACCCATGACGACCGTGGCGATCCTGCTCTACCCGGGGTTCACGGCGCTGGACGCGGTGGGCCCGTACGACGTGCTGGCCCGGCTGCCCGACACCCACGTCACGTTCGTGGCCAAGGAGCCCGGCCCGGTCGTCGCCGACACCGGCCTGCTCACCATGCACGCCGACACCGCACTGGCCGACCTGCCCGAACCCAACGTCCTCGTGATCCCCGGCGGCCTGGTCGGCGCCTTCGAGGCCGCCGCCGACCCGCGGTACGTCGACTGGACCCGTACCGCGCACGCGACCTCGACCTGGACCACCTCGGTCTGCACCGGCGCGCTGATGCTCGGCGCGGCGGGACTGCTTTCCGGCCAGACCGCGACCACCCACTGGGCCGCCAAGGACTACCTGCCGCACTACGGCGCGACCTACGTGCCCGAGCGCTTCGTCGAGCACGGCCGGATCATCACCGCCGCGGGCGTCTCCGCCGGCCTCGACATGGCCCTGCGCCTGGCCGCGCACCTGGCGGGCGAGGAACTGGCCCGCGCCGTCCAGCTCGCCCTCGAATACGACCCGCGCCCGCCGTTCCCCGGCGGCTCCCTGCGCACCGCCTCCCCCGACACGATCCAGCTGGCCGTGGACCTCCTCCGCTCCGAAACCCTCCCTTAAGGAAAGGAAGGGCACCTTCTTATCGCTTTGCGATGTAGAAGGTGCCCTTCCTAACTCTTCACGCGGCGGGCTCGGGCTCCGGCTCGATCCGGGCGCTGCGGGCCGGGCTGACCAGGTAGCCGAAGGCGGCGGCGGTGAAGAACATGATGATGCTGTACACCGCCGCGGGCACCGCCAGCTGCGTGTTCGCCAGCAGCGTGGTCGCGATGAAGATGGCCAGGGTGCCGTTGTGGATGCCGATCTCCATGGCGGCGGCGACCGAGTCGGCCCGGTCGATGCGCGCCAGCCGCGGCAGGTAGTAGCCGACGGCGAGGCTCACCACGTTGAAGACCAGCGCGACCAGCCCGGCGCCGGCGAAGTAGTCGGCGACGTTCTCCCGCTCCGACAGCAGCGTGCCGGCGATGACCGCGACCAGCACCACCACCGACAGGATCCGCACCGGCTGGTGCATCCGCTCGGCGAACGACACCGAGCGGTGCCGCACGAACATGCCGATCGCGACGGGGATCAGCACGATCGCGAACACCTGCAGGGTCTTGCTGAACTGCAGCCCGATCTGGCCGGTGCCGGACATGAAGTGGTTCAGCGACAGGTTCACCACCACCGGCAGCGTGAAGATCGCCAGCACGGAGTTGACCGCGGTCAGCGTCACGTTGAGCGCGACGTTGCCGCCGAACAGGTGGCTGTACAGGTTGGCCGTGGTGCCGCCGGGCGAGGCGGCCAGCAGCATCATGCCCACGGCCAGCTCGGGACGCAGATCGAAGGCCAGCACCAGCCCGAAGCACGCCGCGGGGAGGATCAGCACCTGGCACACCAGCGCGACCAGCACGGCCTTCGGGAAGACGAGGATCCGCTTGAAGTCGGCGACGGTGAGCCCGAGGCCGAGGCCGAGCATCACGATGCCGAGAGCGACGGGCAGGAACACCTGGGTCAGCACTGAATCCATAGCCGAGGATTCTTCATCCCCTGTGACCGGCACCACATCAGCCGGACAGCCGACCCACCGGCCCCGCCCGCAGCCGGGCGGGGTGGGGGGTCAGTGGGGCGCGGCGCAGCCACTCCTCGACGCCGGCGACGTGGATCAGGGACCAGGACCGGGCGACCTCCGGGCGGCGGGCGGCGATCGCGTCGAGGATCGCCAGGCGCTGCTCGCGGGTGCGCTCCACGGCCCGCTCCTGGGTCAGGCCACGCCAGATCCGGGCCCAGGTCGTCGGGCCGGACATGCCGTCGATCAGCGAGCACAGCACCGCGTTTGCCCGTCCCGGCGCCGCCGGTTCGAGGACTCGCCGCATCTCAACGCCCCCCGCGCCGCCGTCGCCGAGTCCGCCACCACCACCGTGCGCGACAGTTTCGGGGAAACTGCACCTTCGACAGCGCTGGGGGCTGCAGTTTCCCCGAAACTGTCATGCCCTTCCGGGCGGGCAGGCGCGACGACCCGGGCCTGCCTGCGGTGGCCGTCCACCAGGGCGGGTGTGGGCGAGGGGGGCGCCGTCGAGGTCGAGGTGGGCGGCCTACACCCTCACCTTCCCTAGTCAGGTGAGGGATGGGAAGGGCACCTTCTTCTACGTAAAGCGATAAGAAGGTGCCCTTCCTTACCTCGGGCGGTAGGGTGCCGCGGCGTGGGACGTATGGTGACGCTGGTGCTGGTCGATCCGGCCGGAGCACTCCTCGGGCGGCTGCCCGACTTCGAGCTCGAGCTGCCCTGGTGGCAGGAGGCCGGCGACGTCGTCGCGGGCGCCCGCGCGTTCCACGGCGTCGAGGTCACCGTGCTGCGGCTGCTCGGCGCGGACCGGCCCGCCCCGCCCGGCGGGCACGTCACCTACCTCGCCGAGGTCACCGGCGATCCCGGGCCGCTGCTCCCGGCCACCGCCGACCTGGTGCCCCACCCGCGGCGCGCGCCGTGGGCACGGCCCGGCGGCCCCCGCGCCACCCTCGACTGGGCACGGGCCGAACTCGCCGCGCTCGGGCGGCCGGTGACCGCGGCCGCGCAGCAGCGCTCGTGGAACCTGTCGGCTCTGTGGCGTCTGGAGACGACCGCCGGACCCGTATGGCTCAAGCAGGTCCCCGGCTTCTTCGCCCACGAGGCGGCGGTGCTGCGCTGGCTGGGCGAGCACGCCCCCGGCACGGCACCGGTGCCGCTCGCCGCGGACGGCGGCCGGGTGCTGCTGGAGGAGCTGCCGGGCACCGACCGCTACGGCGCGGCAGCGGACGAACGCGAGCAGATGCTGGCCCGGCTGCACCCCGCCCAGGTCGCCGCCGTGTCCAGGGCGGACGAGCTGCTCGCCCTGGGCGTGCCGGACCGGCGCGCACCCCGGCTGGCCGAACTGATCAAAGCCGTGGTGTCCGCCGACGGCGGGCCGGAGCACGCGGCGCTGCTGGACGGGCTGGACGGGCGGCTTGCCGCGATCGAGGCCTGCGGGGTGCCGTACACCCTGGTCCACGGGGACTTCCACCCCGGCAACGTGCGCGGCACGACGGACCGCCACCACCTGATCGACTGGGGTGACGCCGTGCTCGGGCACCCCGCCATCGACCTGCTGCGCATGTGCGAGCAGCTCCCCGACCCCGCGCCGCTGCACCGGGCCTGGTGCGACCGGTGGCGGGCGGCGGCGCCCGGCTGCGCGCCGGAGCGCGCGATCGCGCTGATCGGGCCGATGCTGGCGCTGCGCAACGCGGCGGTGTACGCGGGCTTCCTGGCCGCGATCGAGCCGTCGGAGTGGCCGTACCATGCCGACGACGTACCGTACTGGCTCGGCCAGGCCCTAGGCTGAGCCCCGCCGAACCCGCCCGCGCCGACCGGGCCCGGTGCCATCATCCGGGTATGCGGCAGGCCGATACCCCCAGATCTTCCTAGGAACCTGCGCGGGCGGCCGTCCGGGTGGCGTCGAAGGAACCGAACAGTGCTCACGAAACGTCCTGGCGATACGGAAGGATGTTCGCGACGTACGGACCTGGGGAACGGGGTAGACGGCGATGAGCCTGAGGAATACGGCGCGCCGGGGCGCGGCCGCGATGGTGCTGGCGGTGCTGGCGCCGCTGGCGCTGACCGCGTGTTCGGGGAATGACGAGGGCCCCTCCTTCGTGAGCGCGACGCCGTCCGCGGCGGCCGCGCCGCAGGCCAGCGCCGAGCCGCTGACGCTCGCCGTGACGCCCGCCGAGGCGGCCAAGAACCAGCCGGTCAGCACCGAGATCGGCACCAAGGTCACCGGCGGCACGGTGCAGACGGTCACGGTGACCGACAGCTCGGGCGGCAAGGTCACCGGTGCCATGCGCGCCGACGGCTCGTCGTGGGTGCCGAACAAGCCGCTCAAATACGGCAAGGCGTACAAGGCCACGGTCGTGGTGGCCGACGCGGGCGGACAGACGATCGAGAAGTCGACGTCGTTCACGACCATGGGCCGTCCGGGCAAGAAGACCGGCGCGGGCCTGTACATGTTCGAGGACCGCGAGTACGGCGTGGCCATGCCGGTCGTCATCGAGTTCACCAGCCCGGTGCCGGTGTCGGCGCGGGCCGGGGTGGAGCGGCGGCTGTTCGTCACCACCGACCCGCCGCAGCCGGGCGTGTGGAGCTGGTCCAGCTCGCTGCAGGTGATGTACCGCGGCCCGGAGTTCTGGCAGACCGGCACGAAGATCACGGTGCGGGCCGCGCTGGAGGGCGTGCCGATGGGCAACGGC